>CALYZQ010000001.1 GCA_945609985.1 uncultured Lachnospiraceae bacterium
CAGGATTTCTTCCTTGTTTGGAATCAAGATTGCGGACTTGTTTCGCAATTACCTATACTATGTAAAATCTATTTGAATTCCTAAACATGTTCATGGATGCTTGTATATACAAGCTGATTATAAGCCAATGATTTCACCACTTCAACACATAAATAGTTATCACTATTTCCGTTTCGTCAAAATAACCATACTAAATCTCGATGAATTTTGCCTGTATTTCAAATGCTATAACAACATCTTGTAGCGGTCTTGAAATATTCGTTATAACGTCAATTACTTTTCTCTGTTTTATCTTTAATAATCTCTGTTCCTGCCACTGCAGAACATTCCTCCGCTGCCACAGCACAAATTACATATCAGATTTGCAATACAAAGCTTCATGCAGATATTTCCGCTTCCCATAGTGGGATAGCCGTAGCTTGCCTGCCTTGCTGTATACCAGGTTCCGCCATTTTCAAATCTTGACAACAGACTTCTATACTCTGCATTGCCCGGTTCTAACGCAACCGCTCTCTTGGCATGCTCCAATGCAGCCACATTATTGCCCAAACCCGAGTTTGTAATGGCACTGTAGTAATACCAGCGAGCATTTCTTCCTGCCTCACCGATACCATCCAAAGTAGTCCTTGCCTCTCTATAATAACCGCTTCGGATATAGTTTCCTGCCGCACGGATATAGGGTTCTTCCTCATATCCGGTATTCTGCCAGCCAAAACCTCCAAAATTGCCAAAGCCACCGAAACCGCCATAGCCGGCACCTCCGTAACCGGTACCCTGTCTATAACCGCCTGTTCCGCCATATCCACCGTTTCCGTAATTTCCGCTTCCCCCATAACTGTAGCCTTCCGTGCGCTCCTTCATAATCTGCTGATACGCAGCCTGAATTTCCTTGAATTTCTCTTCCGCCTGCTCCTTGTTGGGGTTATTGATATTGGCATCCGGATGATATCTTCTGCTGAGTGCCTTATATGCTTTCTTTATTTCTTCTTCGGACGCATTCCTGCTTACGCCCAAAACTGAATACGGATCATACATTATCCATACCTACTCTTTCCCGTTTCTCTTTTCCCTTACGATTTCATATCGCGTCCAAACACCGGAATACAATATATTTCTCAAAATCTCTACATTATCTAATATCGGCAGTTTTTCAAATTCCTTACAGCACTCCGACATCATTATGGTAAGAATCGTCCGACATTCCTCTTCAAAATCAGTCCTTTGATACATCTCCTTCAGCGGATTAAAAGTATTTTTGCGAATATCCTCTTCCACGTCCTCATAGGCATCCAAAAGATAGATGAACTTACCCAGATAAAAACCAAGTCTGCCTAAATTATCGCTCCATTCATCATCCTTGTAAATCATAATCTGTGCCATCACCTGTCCAAACAATCCGGACAGCGCATCAATATCTCCACTGCCGTCTGCCTCCGCCTCAGTGAACTCTCTCATCCGTTTGCTGATATTATTGATTTTTTCCGCATACTTTTCCTTCAGATGTTTCCCTTTTCCCTTCACCATTCTGCCATAAAGCATGCGGAAAAACTTTTTCTCATCCTGCCAATCATCCTGACACTTATAGTAGGTAAGTAAGAGATTCATATCCGCAATATACTCTGTTATCTCCGTTGTCCTGATTTCATGCTTTTCAAAAGGATGTGCTATACATTTACAGTTTCCCTGTGTTACCGGCGGCTCGTACAGACTGCTCAGCAACATTAGGACAAAGGTCATGTCATAGCTTAAGGACAGTTGTCCTGTTTTCCCATATTTTTTGCGCAAGATCTGACACAGACCGCAGTAATAAGAATGGTATATATCAAATTCCTTGAATTTCATCTCCGCCTTGTTGACAATGATATATCCGAACATAGCTTGCTCCTAACTGTTTTTCATGAACTCCATACCGCATTTTCTGCAGCTTACCACAATTTTTCCTCTGCCTCTGGGCACCCTTAATTTCTGCTTACAGCTTGGGCACTTATAAATATGATATTGCTTACGCTGCGACCATTCCTTTCTCTTTTTCTGAAAAAAGCCTCTAAGCTTCATCTCCTTTTTCAAATACCATTGATTCTCTGCCGCACGCTTGCCAATTTGTCTGGAAAGCATACGGTAATAGGTATAAAAAAGGATGAGTACTGCAACTATATAAGCATAGGGCACTCTAAAAATGGAGAGTACCAAAAATACCATTGACACTGTCATTAATACACGATTTAATCTGTCCACTCCATATCTTCCATACATAAACCGCTGTAATTTTTCTCTCATAGCAAAACATCCTTCCATAACACATTTTTCTATAAATATCACCTTATGGATACCTCTATGTACCAGTACCATTATCAGCTAAACCGCAGGAAAGTGCAATAAAATAAATATAAACTTTTCTAAAAGAATATTTTTAAAAGAGTAAATTTTCTTCTTGACAGTCGCCTGCACTTGTGATATAAATTTCTTAAACCAATGATGGAGAGTAAGTAATCTATTGTCCGCTTCGTTTCAGAGAGCTGTAGGTGGTGGAATTACAGCATGAATGACTTAGATGAATGGGCTCCTGAGGGCGCGCTGAATGCAGTAGGCTAGCCGGAGAAGATACTCCGTTATCAAAAATCAGCATATGTTGGTATGCGTGAGTGGGTGTGTTATACACCAAGCCGGGTGGCACCGCAGGAGCTAATGTACTCTTGTCCCAGCAGAGATTGGGATAAGAGTTTTTTTATTGCAAATTTTAAGAAAGGATGTATTACTATGAATGAAGAAAAGAAAATCCCTTACAAAATTTATTTGACCGAAAATGAGATGCCCACACAATGGTATAATTTACGTGCAGACATGAAAATAAAGCCTGCTCCCCTTTTGAATCCTGAGACCTTAAAGCCCATGACCTACGAGGACTTACGTCCCGTATTCTGTGATGAATTGATTAAGCAGGAGCTGGATGAGAATACCGCATATATCGATATTCCTCAGGAAATTTTAGACTTTTACAAGATGTACCGTCCCGCTCCCCTGGTACGTGCGTATTGTCTGGAGAAGGCTCTGGATACTCCCGCAAAGATTTACTATAAGTTTGAAGGAAACAATACCAGCGGAAGCCATAAATTGAACTCTGCCATTGCGCAGGCTTATTATGCAAAGAAGCAGGGCTTAAAGGGTGTTACCACCGAGACCGGTGCCGGTCAGTGGGGTACTGCTCTTTCCATGGCATGTGCGTACCTTGACCTTGACTGTAAGGTATTTATGGTAAAGGGTTCCTATGAGCAGAAGCCCTTCCGCCGTGAGGTTATGAGAACCTATGGTGCATCCGTAACCCCCTCTCCTTCCGAAACAACTGAGGTTGGACGCAAGATTTTGGCAAAATACCCCAACACCACCGGAAGCTTAGGCTGTGCAATCTCTGAAGCCGTTGAAGTGGCAACTAATACAGAAGGCTACCGCTATGTGCTTGGAAGCGTACTCAACCAGGTACTGCTCCACCAGTCCATTATCGGTCTGGAGGCAAAAGCAGCTATGGATAAATACGGTATCGAACCCGACATTATCATCGGCTGTGCAGGTGGCGGTTCCAACTTAGGCGGTCTGATTTCTCCCTTTATGGCAGAAAAGCTGAAAGGCAATAAGGACTACCGCTTTATCGCTGTTGAGCCTGCATCCTGCCCTTCCCTCACCAGAGGAAAATATGTATACGATTACTGCGATACCGGTATGGTATGTCCTTTGGCTAAGATGTACACCTTGGGAAGCGGATTCATTCCCTCCGCAAACCACGCAGGCGGACTTCGTTACCACGGCATGAACTCCGTATTATCCGAGCTGTATCATCAGGGTATGATGGAGGCTGTATCCGTAGAGCAGACCAGCGTATTTGCAGCAGCTCAGCAGTTCGCTAAAATTGAAGGTATTTTACCTGCACCGGAAAGCAGTCACGCTATCCGCGTTGCAATTGACGAAGCTATGAAGTGTAAGGAAACCGGTAAAGAAAAGACCATTCTCTTTGGCCTTACCGGAACAGGTTATTTCGATATGGTGGCTTACCAGAAATTCAATGATGGTGTTATGAGCGACTATATTCCTACCGATGCTGATTTGCAGCAGGGCTTTGACGGACTTCCGGATATTAAGCGTGCGCAATGAGCCATGCACAGGTGAACACAATATGCCTGCCGTGAGCTTGCTCACAGGCGGGCATATTTGTGTTCACCTGTATACGGCGAATGCCGCGACACCGAGCAACTTGTTGCGAGGTTGTCGGCATGGCCCGTTCCAAACAAAATTGAAATTTAAAGATATTTAATTGCTCTGCATCATTTACAGTTGCTATTCTTACCATTACTCCCTCCACAAATATGCTTGCTTTAATATTTTCTCAATTAATTCATGCTTTCCAGCCGTATAATTTCCCCGATCGTTTGCAAATTCCAATGCTAGTTTTTTCTTTAAGTCATCGTATTCTTTTACATATTCAGGAAATGTATTCAAATAATCTCGGAAATTTATATAGTTATTCCAAGCCATACCGTTCCATTCAACAACATGGATGTGATGTGTGCGAAGGTCTTTTTCAAAATCTCCAATCACAAACAATAATTGCTCTTTCACATCCTCTTTCCGAAATATTATTTCATTTTCCTCCAACAACCTGATATAGGGCTTTATGCTATCTAAAGTCTTAACTCCTACGACAATATCAATAATCGGTTTTGCACATACATTTTGAATGGATGTGCTACCAACATGTTGAATATCAATAGCTATATCATTCAATAAAGATTTCAACAAAATAATCGTTTTAGCTGCCACATCTTCCCACAATGGCTGGTGGGGTAGTAATTTAACCGTACCTCTTTTCAAGCCAATCATTGCGATACCTCCATTAAACATTTTGGATTTACAAATATTCTCTCCGCACTGCCTCCTCCAACAGCTTCGGTTGAATGAGCGGGTAGGTCCAATTCTCTACCAATTCATCGCATATAATGATTTTTTCAATTTCACTGTGAATCTCTTCAAAGGAAAAAATATCAGCTACAAATAGCATTCCAAATGTCTCTTCATCAACATTTTCATTTGCCCTTGTTTGACCTTTAACCGAATATACACAGATCGGTGAAATTGTAAATTCAACTGCTCCCGTTTCTTCACGCAGCTCTCGTTTAGCAGTCTCCTCAATTGTTTCGCCCGGCTCCCTATGACCGCCCGGTACTTCTACGGTGTCTCTCTCTTTATGCTTGCAAAATACCCACTTACCGTTTGTCTTAGAGATAATCACTGCAAATTTTAAAAGGGAATCCTCTATTTCGTCATAAAAACGAACCTCAATCATACTGAATCCTCTCATTGTATCTTACGTTGTATCCTACCTTGCATACAATTCTTTTCTTGCATTTTCTAACTGCTGCGGTGAATAGGTTTGGGACAAAATCATATGTACAAACTCATCCTCCAGAGTCTGTAAACTTTTTTCATAAATACTTTGGAAGGCCTGCTCCCACTCATCATCGTAACATCGACATAGTCCCTTATATTTATCAATCCCGTAGTTGTCTAGTAAAAACGCTGTGAATGCACCCATAATCGGATAGGATATCTTATCCTCAATGCCGTAAAAATACTCATCCGCTAAAATCATTAATACAGGCTTTTCATATTTCTCATCTTCTATGTACACACGTGTACATAGTTCATTCGGAATCTTCCACCACTCCTTGTCAAAATACATTGCAAGTCCTTCAAAAAGCGCAATGGAACCCGACCATGCACATTCACAGGAAATCGCATGTACGTCTTCATGGAAACCCACACACTTTACTTCTTCATTATACACTGCATAGATTGTCGGATTCTCACGGTCTAAAAAAGTCACTCCATTTGTCTCGTACTCAAAACCGCTTATCTGCATAACTTCTACTCTGGTGTCACACAACCAATAGATTAATTTTTTCTCTGGTATAAATTTCAACTTATCCGTAATCTCTTTATAGCAATTCTCTTGTAATTCAACTACCTGTTGCAGCTCCTTCTCTGCCACAGATCCTGCCTTGTAATGAAAAGTATAATGCTCTGTTTCTACTTCTTTCCATACCGCTTCCACAATCGTTTCCTCCATTCACTTTATGCTCTTATCGCCCAGCGCATTTTGGTGCTCTTGGCGCGGGAATTTCTGGCACATTCCTCAGCAGACGGGCGTATGAAGTCCCGGGCAATTTCCCTATATATACCGGCCTTCTCCAGTTCCTTAAAGGAGCGCTTCACCAAACGATCCTCACCGGAATGGAAGGTCAGAATCGCAACCCTGCCGTTAGGTGCCAATACCTTGGGCAATTTTTCCAAAAAGCTATATAATACCTCAAACTCACTGTTTACATCAATACGAAGTGCCTGAAAGGTTCTGGCACAGGATTTTTTCACAGCCTCATCACGCTCTGCCTTCGGAACATAACAAAGAGCCTGTTCAATCACCTCTCTCATATGGGTGGTTGTTTCAATAGATTTTCCTTTACGAAACCACTTCATAACAGTAGCCGCGATTTCTTCTGCATAGGGCTCGTCCGCATTTTCCCTGAGCATTCCAACCAATTCTTCTTCCGTAACTTCCTTCAAACGCTCGGCGGCACTGGTCCCTTTTTGTGGATTCATGCGCAAATCAAGGGGACCCTCTACCTTATAGGAAAACCCTCTGTCCGGATTATCAATCTGCATGGATGATACACCCAAATCTGCCAACACAAAATCAAACTTTCTGCCAGTTTCCTTTACAACCAGGTCCATATCTGCAAAGTTCTGCAAACGAATCGTCAGAATCTCCTCGCCATATCCCTGCTTTGCCAAGCGTTCCCTGGTCTTGGCAGACTCTATCGGGTCCACATCCAATGCATAGATATGTCCCTCTCCCTTTAAACACTCAAGCATGGCCTTCGTATGACCACCATATCCCAATGTGGCATCCAAGCCGACCTGTCCCGGCTGAATTTGCAGAAACTCAAGTATTTCTTTGACACAAATAGAAATATGCATTCCGGCAGGCGTACTGCCTTTTTGAATAACCTTTTCGATGGTATCTGCATACTTTTCCGGATTATGTTCTTTATACTTTTCTTTATAGCTTCGCGGATGTGTCCCCGCGTAACGCACGCGGCGCTTATGGGGCTTTTCCTGTTCCGCATGATTTTCAAAATTAGGTTGTGTGTTATTATTCATCTTTGTCCCTTTCGTTATACAATCGTACTGGTATCTGCGAGAAATCTCAACATAAGTTCATTCACTTCCTTACACTTCTCAGTAGGAAAATGTGGGCCGTGTCCACAGTCTTTTATAATATGAACTTCTGCCTGTGTACAGATTTCCTTTATCTCTTCTAATCGTTCCCTTGAGGCAGCGGCATCCCTCTCTCCTGCAATTAACATCATGGGCCTGGTAATTTTCTCCCATTCCTCCTTTGAAAGTCGGGGATGCATGCGCCAATCCTTTACTTCCTGTCTAAGGTACTCCTCAACGTTGCCGCCATGTGCCTGTGCATGACGATGCTTCATTTTCTCAATAAAATCCGTCTCTCCATTTTTCACCAAATTCTCCGGCTCATAGTCCTCGGAATTCTCCGTATCAATAACGCCGCCGTTTCCAATACTTATCAGACTCTTTACTCTCTCCGGATGTTTTGCCGCAATATAATAAGCAACACCGCCTCCCGTACTGTAGCCTATCAAATGTGCCTGCTTAATCCCCATACAATCCATAAATTTCACAATATCGTCCGCAAGCCTCCCGGAATCCCACGTCAAATCCTCGCACACACTTCGCCCATGTCCTCTGAAATCCGGATAATAGCAATGATATCCTGCTCCTGAAAACGGCAAAATCTGTCCGCTGAACGCCAGAATTCCACGACTGTAAGCACTGTGCAAAAAAATGACAGGTTCTCCGTACCCAAACTCCTCATAAAACATGTTCAGATTATCAATTTGTATGTATGGCATTTCTTTTCCTCTCAATACTAAGTCAACTCTTCTATGGTAAAGCTTTCGTTTTTCAAATCGCAATAATATCGGCCCTTTTCCGCAGTAAATTTCAACACACAGTAATCCGGCTCTGTAACACCCTCTCTGTAATAAATAATGTCACCTTTACTCCAAATTTCTCTCTTTATCCCTTCATCCTGTAACACTTCCATGGTACCTACCATCATAACTCCCACATACCGGAATATGCCCTTACGATAAAAATAGGCACTCGCTTTGGGATTCTCCATGAATTGCTTTGCTCTTAACGAGGAAGTGTTCGTTGAAAAATAGAATTGATTTCCCTCAATCTTCTTCGGTGCAAACATTGCCTTTATATTAGGATATCCTTCCGCGTCAACAGATGCTACCATCGCAAGCTTCTGTCTCTTAATAAAATCAAAAATGTGATTTCTTGTCATCATACCTCTCCTCAAATGCTGTTAACGTATCCAGTATTCTAAACAGATACGCTTCAAACTCCTTTTGCTCCTTTTCCGTAAAACCCCGATAAAAAATCTCTCCCATCTTATCTGACATCATAGCAAACTCTTCCTCTAAAGATTTTGCATAGTCCGTGAGGGAAATAATGATTTGACGGCGGTTATTGGGATTTACGGTTTTTACTACAATCCCCTTTTCTACCATCCCATCAATTATAATTGACACTGTGTTTTTGGCAAGTGATGTTTCCTTACTGATTTCACTCATGAGCAAATTATCCTTTTTCCACAGTACAAACAAAATACGGCCCTGACCACCACCGATTTCTATTCCTTTTTCATGCAGCAGTTTTTCAAAAATCCTATCCTGCAATTGCTTAATTCTTGAAATATAAAATCCGCCTCTTGTCTCCATTGCAAACCTCTCCAGCGCAAATACTTCTATATAGAACTATTTGCAGTATAACATATGCTTACATAATATGCAAGCATGCATTCTCTTTATTGTGAGGAAGCGACAACGTGCAGGGGAAGAGATACCATAACACAAGCAGTGCAATGTGAGCACGCCGGCACTTAGCGAGGTATGATGCGCAATACATTGCGCATTCGAGCTTAGTACCGCTGCGATGCGAACCTTAGCGAGAGCGTGCCTGCGGTGGTTATGGTATCTCTTCCCCTACACGTTATTTTTCATTACAAAAAAGAGGCTGCATACCGTGCAACCTCTTTCATCTTCATATATTATTACTGCTGTGCTACATCCTTCATGGAGAAGCTCATTCTGCCCATCTTATCCTTGCCTAAGCAAACAACGGTAACCTTGTCACCTAATGTCAGAACATCTTCTACATGGTTGATTCTTTCCTTAGCAATCTTGGAAATGTGTACCATTCCCTCCTTACCGGGAGCGAACTCAACGAATGCACCGAATTCCTTAATGCTTACTACCTTGCCCTTGAAAATCTGACCTTCTTCAAAGTCTGTAGTAATAATCTTAATCATCTCAACAGCCTTGTCCATCATTTCCTTATCGGTACCGCATACTGATACATTACCGTCATCAGTGATATCAATCTTAACGCCGGTACGTGCAATAATCTCATTGATGGTCTTACCACGCTGTCCCACAACATCACCAATCTTCTCAGGATCAATCTGGATGGAGATAATCTTGGGAGCGTACTCGCCAACCTCAGGTCTGGGAGCTGCAATTGCAGGCTTCATACAGTTGTCCATAATGAACATTCTAGCTTCACGACATCTTGCAATAGCACCTTCAACGATAGGTCTGGTCAAACCGTGAATCTTAATATCCATCTGAATAGCGGTAATACCCTTGGTAGTACCGGTTACCTTAAAGTCCATATCTCCGAAGAAGTCCTCGAGACCCTGAATATCGGTAAGGAGTACGAAATCTTCGTCTGCATCACCGGTTACCAGACCACAGGAAATACCTGCTACCATAGCCTTGATAGGAACACCTGCAGCCATCAGGGACATACAGGATGCACAGGTAGATGCCATGGAGGTAGAACCGTTGGACTCAAAGGTCTCGGATACGGTACGGATTGCATAAGGGAATTCCTCTTCGCTGGGAAGTACGGGAATCAATGCTCTCTCTGCAAGTGCACCATGACCGATTTCACGTCTTCCGGGTCCTCTGGAGGGCTTTGTCTCACCTACAGAGTAGGAAGGGAAGTTGTAATGATGCATATATCTCTTACTTACTTCGTTCTCATCCAAACCGTCAATCTTCTGCTGCTCGGACAAAGGAGCCAAAGTACATACGTTACAAATCTGAGTCTGACCACGGGTAAACATAGCAGAGCCATGTACGCGGGGAATCAAATCAACCTCTGCTGCAAGAGGACGAATCTGATCGATAGCACGGCCATCAGGACGCTTGTGATCCTTCAAAATCATCTTGCGCACAGTCTTCTTCTCATACTGGTATACAGCTTCACCTAAGATTGCAAGCCATTCTTCCTTTTCAGCAAATGCCTCTTCCAGCTTTGCGGTGATCTGACGGATATTCTCCTCACGGGTCTGCTTGTCATCAGTAAATACTGCTTCCTCCATCTGCTCGGGAGTAACGATAGCTTTCATCTCCTCAAACATCTCAGCAGGAATAGCGCAGCTTGTATACTCATGCTTCGGCTTGCCAACCTCAGCAACAATCTGCTCAATAAATGCAATGATTGTCTGGTTGATTTCATGAGCCTTATAAATAGCCTCAATCATCTTATCCTCAGGCACTTCGTTAGCACCTGCCTCAATCATGATAACCTTCTCCTTGGTAGAAGCTACGGTCAGATTCAAATCACCGTTCTTCCACTGCTCCTGGGAAGGGTTCACAATGAACTCGCCATCGATAAGTCCCATCTGAGTCATAGCACAGGGACCATCAAAAGGAATGTCTGAAATGCAGGTTGCAATTGCGGAACCAATCATAGCAACGATCTCGGGACGGCATGCAGGATCCACGCTCATTACCATATTGTTCAGGGTAACATCATTGCGGTAATCCTTGGGGAACAAGGGACGCATAGGTCTGTCAATTACACGGCTGGTAAGAATTGCATTCTCACTTGCCTTACCCTCTCTTTTGTTAAAGCCTCCGGGAATCTTACCTACCGCATATAACTTCTCCTCATACTCAACGCTCAAAGGGAAAAAGTCGATACCGTCTCTGGGCTTCTCAGAAGCGGTTGCAGTACAAAGTACTGTAGTGTCGCCATAGTGCATAAATGCACAACCGTTTGCCTGCTTACCCACACGATTGATATCAACGCTTAAGGTACGGCCTGCAAGGTCCATTTTGTAAGTCTGATACATAATATCCTCCATTCCACCGTTTATACGGTTACTATTTATTTGGTAAAGGTGGAACAGCTGTCTCCGAAACTACTGAAAAAAGCACGTGCTGCTTTCACACATATTCTTTTCAGCAATCTCGGGATGTACACCTGTCCCACTAAACCTTCAACATGTAACTGCTTGTCCAAGTACAAATAAACAGCAAGCGGAGAGGTTGGAATACCAACCTTGCTCCGCTAACGTTCTGCATTATTTTCTTAAGCCAAGCTTCTCAATAAGTGCACGATATCTCTCGATATCTTTCTTCTTCAGGTAATCCAAAAGACCACGTCTCTGACCTACCATCTTGAACATACCGCGACGGGAGTGATTATCCTTGGGATTCTCCTTCAAGTGCTCGGTTAACTCCTGAATTCTTGCAGACAATACTGCAACCTGAACCTCAGGTGAACCGGTATCGCCGGGTGTTCTTGCGAACTCGTTCATAATAGCTGTTTTCTTTTCCTTAGAAATCATTTTTTCTTCCTCCTTAATTTAAAACCGCCTGACACTAAGACCGGGTCGGAGTCTCCCTTGTCCGAGCGTCGGCTAATCATACCTAGGTATCATAACATATTCTGTGCGGAATGTAAACTACAAAAATATAAAATTTGCAAAACAGCAAGACCACCGGTCATCCCGATGGTCTTTCATCTTAATCTTTTAATATTCTTACATACTTAACCGGTGTACGATAATTGTACTTGCTAATCATAATACCGTTCTTCGGACTGCTTGCGTGAATTACCTGATTGTTTCCTATGTACATGGTAACGTGATTGATTACACCATCACTGTCCGCATAGAAAATCAAATCGCCGGGCTGAATCTCAGAAAAACTGATTTTGGTACCGGAATTTGCCTGTGAACCGGAATAATGAGGCAGCTTCACACCAAACTTCTTATATACACTGAGTATAAATCCGGAACAGTCAGCACCCTTCGTCAGGCTGGTACCACCCCATACATAGGGATTCCCCAAGAACTGCTTTGCATACTCTACCATCTCTACACGCACATCAGAAACACCTTCACCATATAAAAGCTCCGTCATGGTAACCGCGGTATCCAGCTTTTCCTTTACCGTAACATATTCAGCAGAAACATATGCCTCCTGATCATCCAACTCAATCTTGATCCAATCTTCTACGGTTTCAACATAGTCAAGCTCTGCATCCTTAGGGACCTGGGTTAATACTTTACTTTCCTCAGATGCTTCATCTCTTACATTCAGAGCATCCACATTAACTACGGCAACGGTACGCACCAAATCATTTGCCTTAAGCTTGGCATCCGGACCTGTCAGCAGATAATCCATACTCACATAACCTTCTACTTCACCGGACTTAATATGCGCCCAACCGTCTTCCTCTTCCAAAATCTCGCAGGCAGCACCATTTTTCATCTTACCTACAAGTTTTCCTTTTGTGGAAGGTGTTTCTCGGACGTTGAGATTGGCATCCTCCACATTGGCAATACCCAGATTGGTATAGCCCCAAAGAGAACCCTCTGCTTCCTTTGCAATCTCCATATACTCCTCAACAGAAAAATTGGTCTCCAAAAAAGAAGCAATTCCTGCGGAAGGAAGAACTGAAGCACTTACCTGTACAGATTCCATGGCCAGACTTAACAACAGTCCGGCAGACAGTACAGCCGCTCCTCTATGTAGTTTTTTATATATAGAATGACTCTTCATAATAAGTACCTTTATCACTAATCACAATATTGTTACAAAATTATTACACTGTGATTATACCGACACTTATCAATTCTGTCAACCTTTTCCTAAATTTTCTTTAAGATTCTTATTTTTTTGTTAATATTTACCATAAATATGATTAATGAACAATCATATCCTCATCCTCGGCATCCTTCTCACCGTCTTTGATAGCAAAAGCAATATTGGTAGCATGATCAGATACCCGCTCCAGACCGGAAACTATGTCAGAGAAAATCATACCTGCCTCAGGAGTACACTCTCCTCTGGTCAATCTCTCAACATGTGCACGCTGCAGCTGTCTCTCTTTCTCATCCACGCTATCCTCAAGAGCAATAATCTCCTGCATATGGGCTTCATCGCTTCTTGCAAACATATCAATGGAGTACTGGATAATCTTATTTACCATCTCCAGCATTTCACCCAATTCTTCCTGGGCAACCTTACTGATGGAAATGCCTTCTTCTTTACGCTGTCTTGCCGCATCAGCTACGTTTTCCGCATGATCACCGATTCTCTCGATATCATTTACCACATGGAACAGCGCACCAATACTCTTCAAGTCCTCAATGGGAAGGGTTGTCTGATTAATCTTTACCAAATAATCCGTAATTCCGTGATTCAGGAAGTTGATATTCTTTTCTACTTCATAAACCTCGTTAATATCATCCTCATCCAGCGTAATCAGCGCATTCATGGCACGATTTAAGTTCTCATTTGCAAGAGATGCCATACGCTCTAACTCATTTACAACCTCTACCACTGCAGTTGCAGGGTTAAACACAACTTTCTCACCGATATATTTTAACTGATAGCTTTCACGATAGTTAATCTTCTTGTCCTCACCGGGTACACACAGGCATGCCAGCTTCACAATCAGCTTGGAGAACGGGAACAGAATTACTACCTGGAATACTTTAATAATCGTATGTGCATTCGCAACAAATCTGCCGTTGTCGGAAGAAATGGACTGAATCAGATTTACCACATGGTCCTGAGCAACAAGCAGAATAATATACATAATAAATGTACCGATTACATTAAACCAAAAATGAATCAATGCCGCTCTCTTCGCATCCTTTTTACCGGACAGGGATGCCAAAAGTGCCGTAGCACAGGAACCGATATTACAGCCCATAATGATGTACAAAGTAATCGGAAGTGCAAGCAAATCCTGTGTCGCAAGCAAAAGGACAATACTTACCGTTACGGAAGAACTTTGAATAATGGAGGTAAGCACAAGTCCAACCAAAGTTCCCAAAAACGGATTCGTAAGGGAACCAAGCAGATTAACAATCATTGGCTCTTCCTTCATTCCTGCCATGGCCTGAGACATGGTACTTAATCCCACAAACAGAATACCAAAACCAATAAATACCTCAGCAACCTTTCTCACACTGGGTTTCTTAACAAACATTACTACTACTACACCTGCTAAAAGAATTGCAGGTGCATATTCTGACAAATTAAAGGAAATCAGCTGCGATGTAACGGTCGTACCGATATTAGCACCAAAAATAACTCCTGCTGCCTGGAACAGATTCATCAGACCGGAGTTTACAAAGCTGACAACCATAACGGTACATGCTGAGGAAGACTGTACAATACCCGTAAAGATAATACCTACCAGCATACCCATAAAACGGTTGTTTGTGAAGATTTCCAAAATGCGTCTCAATTTAGCACCGGCAACCTTCTCAATGGAATCACTCATCTGGCTCATACCGAATAAAAACAGACCCAGACCACCAGCCATCTTTAATATAATCTCTGCACTCATTTTCTTATCCCTTCGCTTTACTTTTGTATTTTCCCTTCATTCAATTCAATATTTTACGGGAAAAGCCAAAAACTTACAATATCTTTTTATGTAATTTACATATTTTTTACATAGAAGTACAGTAGCACTTTGCGTGAAGGGAAGGGAGCAGGGCAGGGCGGGGATACCATGACACCGCAGGCACGCTTCCGCTAAAGTTCGCAACGCAACGGTACTAAGCTCGCTTAATTGCATCTTACGACGCAATTACCTCGCTAAGGACCGGCGTGCTCACATTGCGCTGCTTGTGTCATGGTATCCCCTCCCTGCCCTGCTCCCTTCACGTAAAAAGCCCTGTAAACGATTACTCCTCTCGTTTACAAGGCTTTACAATTACTTCTTTTTCCGACTATCAATGCAAATAATTATTTTAATTATAACAAAATATACCCCCATTACAATTGCAATGACTATCATTTTTTCGATACCTGTTATAGCCGCTATTATTTCACTAAGCCGATAACAATCATTGTAAGTCCCAGTATTATCAGCCTAAACAATATCTTTTTATTTCCTCTCATTTATGATGAAATCCGCCTCTTACGTATAAACCACCCCAAAAACAATAGTACCAATGCGATAACCGCAACCCAAAATCCGGAGTACCAGATATTTGTAAATTCTACTTTAAACAGCATTCCACAAATAAATAGCGTTAATGTGCCCATACCGGTAAAGACTGCCAGAAGCAGAATGCCTAAAATCAGATATCGCAATCCCTTCAATACTATCGTTTTCATACTGTAACCTTTCTTTACGCCTTCTTTTTCTTTCTTGTAAGTCTTTCCTTCAGGGTCTTGCCTTTGTAGAATACTTCATTCTTGTACACGCGTCCTGCAAGCAATGCCAAAATCAATGTGGAAACAAGTAAGATTAACATTTCAACAAAGCCAATCCAAATATTTACGTTTCCTACCAAAATGTCCGCAGGAAGCTTGAATGCACTGGTGATTGGAATCACTCTGACGATGCCGTCAAGCAAAGGACTTTCTTTCATAGGGACGAAGTATGATGCATAGAAGCCTACCAACAAAATTAATGAAAAATAGCTCATTACCTGTGAAAGTTCTTCTGCTTTGCTTGCAAAGGATGCCACAAGGCTTGCAATCATGCAGTAGAACAGGAAACCAAGGAAAAGTGTTACAAGTCCAAGGATTGCTGCACCGATACTGAATGCTGCGCTTCCCTCTGCACTGCCAAGCAGTTTAAATACTTCCAAAAGCACATTGTTATATTCTGTATAAATATAGTTGCCTGCCACAAAATGTCCCAGGAAAAATCCCACTACAAGAGATGCAATCCAAATAATCATCTGCAAAATAGCAGATACTGCAATAGCAGATACCTTACCAAGAATTAGGCCGTAAGGTCTTGTCAGCGTGAGAATCATCTCCATCAGTTTGGAGGATTTCTCGATGCTTACTACATTTCCGATGCTCATACCATAGGACATTACCATAAAGAACATAAACACGATTACCAGCATGGGAAGTAACATGGCTACCAATTCTTCTCCTAAACTCTTCTCCTGCTCTCCTGCATCCAAGTCGGTGGTATTCACACCACTCATTGCTATCACTAAATTCTCCATAGGGATACCAGAAGACAACAGCTTACTCTGCTCCATGGAAAGCATCAGCGCATCACACAAATCTTCGGCTTCACCTTCACTTACTATGCTACCGTAAGGAAGAATTGCCATAAGCAGATAACTGTCTTCCTCATGAGTAATCTTCAAAATAATATCATTGGGAGCATTTTCGCCCAATTCTTTTGCCAGAGTCTGTACGTCCTTATCAGTACTCTCAAAAGTCACATCCGGGAACTTCTCTGCCTGTGTTTCCTTAAAGCCATCCAGATACAAAACAGCGAGTTCACTTTCATCCACCAGATATACCTTTGCAATAGGGGAAACTTCGTTTGCCTCATCCTTTTGTACCAATGCCATGATTACACTGATTGCCATACCGATAATCAGCAAAATTACCGCAAAAATAATGGTTAATGATTTATATTTCTTGTCTGTTCCCTGCTTGAAGGTGAAGGAAAAGACATCTTTCCAGCCGTAAAACAATCCTTTTTTCATGCCTGTTTCTCCTCCTTAACCACAGTCTTTTTCTTTGTCTTTGCAAGCATAATAATATCCTTTGTCTTAAGTACCTTGCCGTTGTGGAAAATCAATGATTCATATACTCTGGAAGCAAAGAAGAACAATGCCAACACAAGTACCCACAAAATCACAAGGCTTATCAGTGTATAACCGATTCCGATATTACCCAAAAGCAGATTGGCAGGGGTAATAAAGGGAGCTGATAACGGGAATATACAGAAGATGGTGGTAAGAAGCTCACTTTTGGAACCATTCAGCTGCATAATGCAGAGGAAGATACCTATATAAGAACCTACAATCATCAGCATATTTAAGGTCTTGAGACCCTCTGCCATTTCTTCCATCTTGCTGACAGACGCACCTGCCACACCTGCAAGAATACTGAAGAACAACACACCTGTAAGAATAAATACAATTGCAATCAAAATGGTTAACGGATTTACCTGTGAAAGCAACCCTGCCACTTCTCCTGCCTGCTCCATGGTTTTGTTAAGACTTTCAAAGCCAAAAATTAAACCGTTAATGATGCAGGAAACCAGATAACTTATAATAATCGCACCAAACTGAATAGCTACCATTAAAAGACTTGCTAAGATCTTGCCGATAATGAGTGCCAGGGGACGTACATTAATCATAAGATACTCCACAACTCTGGTAGATTTCTCCGTAACAATGGAGGTTGCAATACTACTGCTGCTGAATGCTATAATCAGCATAACAATCATAAGTCCTCCCAGCAGTACAAAGTACTCTGTCATGGAGATACCCTCTTCCTTCACCTGCTCAGGTGCAATCTCTCCGGTTTCTGTAGTGCCCTTAACCTTGGTCGCCACTTCCTGACTAATAAATGCAAGCTGTTCCTCCGTAACATCTACCGCACGAAGCTTTGCCTCCGTAAAGAAATTAGTAAAATCATCTGTAAGCAGATTGTAATCATCGCTCTTAATATCTGCATCTGCGGACTTCACATAAGTTATACTGAAATAACCTGTTTCTTCATAAGTGATATGTACTGCTACTTCAGTACTGTCTTCGCTCTCTTCCAGTTTCTTTGTATGTTCCTCAAATTTGCCGGCATCACCGGATACAATCTTTACATCCTGATATCTCTCATCTGCAAGTGCCTGGGCATAATCAATGTTAAGACCGGACTCATCATATACGGTTACCGTGGAAACACCGGACTTTTGCGGTCCTTCATCCTTTGACAGGCTCTGAATCAAAGAGAGCACCGGCATAGATGCTAAGGTAAGGATACACATAAAGATAATGAATCCCTTATATGCCTTCTGTTTCGTTCCCTGTTCAAAGGCGAATCGAAAAACCTCTCTCCATCCTGTAAAATCACTCTTCTTCATTCTGTGTTCCTGCCTTTTCTACAAAAATCTCGTGCAATGAGGGCTCACGGAGCTCAAACTTTATAACCTGCTTGTCATTAGCCAAAAGGTCCTTTAAGAAGTCTGTTGCCTGTGCCTCACCGGTTACCTTGTACTGTGTACCGTCGGGGGTCTGTGTAACAACGGGAAGTCCGTGCTTCTCTGCAATATCATTAAATGCCTGGTCGCATTTTACAAACATATTTACACGGCCGTAGCTTTTCTTAATCTCATTTAAGTTACCCTGAAGTACTGCCTTACCACGATTCAAAATAGTGATATCCTCACAGAACTCCTCTATGGTAGCCATCTGATGGGAAGACATAATCAGGTGTTTGCCCTTCTCCATCTCTTCTCTTATGATACCCTTGAACAAATCAGTATTTACAGGGTCAAGACCACTCAAAGGCTCATCCAGAATCAAAAGCTCAGGGTCGGAAAGCAGTGCAGCCATCAGCTGAATCTTCTGCTGATTACCCTTGGAGAGCTGGTCTGCCATCTTAGGCTTCTCCTTCTTCTTACCCTTAACAGCCTTGGGATACAGATACTCTTCTACCTCAAGACGCTTTGCCCAATAAGCAATTCTCTCCTTTGCAACCTTTCTGGATACTCCCTTAAGCTTTGCAAAGTAAAGCAGCTGATCCATCAGCTCATACTTAGGATAAAGGCCTCTCTCCTCTGCCAAGTATCCTACATTCATATTCATGGCATCCATAGGCTTACCGTTCCAAAGGATTTCTCCGCCATCCTTTGCAAGCATTCCCAGAATCATACGAAGGGATGTGGTCTTACCTGCGCCGTTGGTACCAAGCAGTGCGTACACACCCGGCTTCTCCAATTTAAACGATAAATTATCAACTACTGTTTTGTCTCCATATTTCTTTGTTAAATTCCTAACTTCCAGTGACATATTCGTCCTCCTCTTATTACTGTATTAGCGGTTTAATACAATAATACATAAGTATTCCTAATTTGTCAACAAAAAAATTTGCACGATATTAAAATTTATCGTGCAAATCTTTATAAATCATATTCTTTACCTTCTTCTATATCCCGAAAAAGCTGCATTTTAAGGGCTTCCACGCTCTCAAACCGCCTCTCCGGACGCTTGAATTTTAATAGGGATATTTCTACATACTCCCCATAAATTTCCTCATCAAAATCATACAGATAGGTCTCAACTCCACAGATATGCTCCTGTGTCACTGTGGGCTTGTAGCCGATATTGCTGATTGCCCTGTACTCTTTTCCCTTATACAGAACCTTTGCATAGTACACTCCGTTTGGAGGTAACAGTTTTTTCTCATCAGGCAAAAGGTTGATGGTAGGAAATCCCAGATTCCTTCCCAGACGCTTTCCATGCACCACTTCACCCACAATCATATAAGGCATGTCCAGATATTGGGAAAGTGCTTCCATCTCTCCCCGCTCCAAAAGCTCCCTTGCATAGGTGGAGCTTACTACATTTCCCTCCACAGATACCTTATCAATTGTTTCCACCGTAAATCCGAGCTTCTCCTGAAGAGAATACAATAAAGCCGCATTGCCCTTTCCGCCCGCGCCAAAGGACAAATCTGTCCCTGCACAAATGTAAGCTGCCTGCAGACTGTTCTTCAACACCTCCTCAGCAAAAGCTTCGGGTTCCATGGACGCAGTTATCTTTGTCATGGGAAACTCAACCACCACATCAATTCCCATGCGTTCAAACAGCAGATACTTTTCTTCCCTTGTGGTAAGCTCCCGTCCTTCCGACCATCCGAAGAATACCGCCGGTGCCGGGTCAAAGGTAAGCACGCAGGCCATAAGTCCCTGCTCCTTCTTACGGATAATCTCTGAAAGCAGTCTTCTGTGTCCCTTGTGTACACCGTCAAACTTACCGATGGCTACCGCAGTTTCCCTATCCAGTTTTAATTCCTTAGTATATGTTATTATTTCCAACTACATTTCCTCATTCCAAAAACATTTTTATGGGCTTGTACCAGTGCCTGTCGGGAGCATATGCATACACGCCCATAAAATGATTATCATCCCGATAAACCTTCACCCACTGTCCAGCTTCGTAGGTTTTGTTCTCCACTGTCTGAGAGGGATAAAAAGAGTTACCGTTGTCAATAAGCTTCCGAAACTCCTGCTTTACATGGAGCGCTGGACAATCCTCAAAGGCGCTCTCCACCGGAAAGAGAATTTCTTCCAATCGTCCTTCATCCCGAATCTTCTCAAGCTCTGACAGCGTATAGGCATCTGCTATGGAAAAACCGCCTACGCGGGTGCGCTTAAGACTTTTCATGGTACCACCACAGCCCAGTTTTTCTCCGATGTCTGCACAAAGTGTACGGATATACGTGCCCTTGGAGCATGCCACACACATCTTTACCACCGGCAGACTGATTTCTAAAATCTCAATATCCAAAATCTTAACCGGGCGAGCCTTCCGCTCCACTTCCTTGCCTTCTCTGGCAAGCTCATACAGCTTCTTGCCATCCACCTTGAGCGCCGAATACATGGGAGGAACCTGCATATAATCACCTATAAAGCTAAGTACCGCTTCTCTGACCTCTTCCTCCTGTACGGTTACATCCCGTTGTGTCAAAACCGTCCCTGTGGTATCCTGAGTATCCGTTGTCACGCCAAGTAAAAGCTCTGCAACATATTCTTTATCCTTGTCTGTCAGCATATCGCAAAGCTTAGTTCCGCTTCCTAAGCATACAGGAAGTACTCCGGTTGCCTCAGGGTCTAAGGTTCCCGTGTGACCTATTTTTTTTTGCCTGCAAATGCCCCGCATTTTCGCAACTACGTCATGGGAGGTAAAGCCGACTTCCTTGTATATATTGATAATACCATTTAACATGATTGTTTATTCCTCTGTCGTATTCTTAAGCTGCTCCTCGATATGCAGGGAAAGATTATTCACGCAATCATGGAAGGTACCCTTCATGGTACATCCTGCAGCTCTGGCATGACCGCCACCGTTAAAGTAAGATGCCACCTTTGCCACATCCACCTTCTCATTGGAGCGCATACTCACCTTGTATTCCAGGCAGTCCGTCTCGTACATAAAAATGGCACAATCCACGCCGTTAATATTTCTAAGCTGATTTACAATACCATCCAAATCCTTGGGACCTACCTCATAAAAGCCCATTGTCTTTTTATCTACCACACTGACAATGCATCTGCCGTCCAAAAAACGAACGCTTTCCATCAACGCACGTCCCATGATCTGAGTTTGTACATAAGTCCTCTGGTAAAAGGTTTCCTCGATAAGCCTTGGAAAATCAAAACCATAGGTTATCAGATGTGCTGCCACTTTCAGGGTTTCGGGTCTTACATTGGAATACTGGAACACACCGGTATCATGGATAATACCGATATAAAGTGCCATCGCTATATCCCTGTCCAAAAGTTCCTTATCCATCAAATCATAAAGTACCTCACAAACAGAACCCACCTCAGACCTTACCACACTGATATCTCCGCAGCCCGCATTGCTTATATGATGGTCAATATTGATTTTCTTATTTGCTCCCTCAAAATATTTCTGTGCCCCGCCCAAACGTTCTGCACCGCAGTCCAGGGCAAAAAATACATCAAAGGGCTTTTGCTCCTCAAAGGTACTATCTATCAATTCATATCCTGTAAGCTCTGAAAAAATATCTGCGGGCTTTTCCAAAAACACGGTTACCTCCGCGTCGGGAAGTGCTTTCTTTAAATATTGCCACAGTGCCAGACATGAGCCTACGCAGTCGCCGTCAGGTCTGATGTGGCCGCTGATACCGATTTTCTTTGCATTCATACATTCCTGCAATATGTTCATAAAATCCCCGCCTTTCCTAGTTCACTCGCTCTTATTCATTCATCACCTGATGAAATACTTTAACTTGCCAAGCCGCACCAAAAGGTACTGCTGTGACTCAGAATGCGCACAGGCAGTATCCTTTTGTGTGGTCTGGCAACTTATATACTGACAGATGATACACAATGAAATCTTAGATAAAAAGCCTCCCCCGGGAGGCTTTTTATCAACATATGCACTTATTCTTCCATATCGTCTTCAGGCTGTGCCTGCTTTGTCTGGGCCTGCTCGTCCTGTGCAATGACCTCGTCAATCTTGTGGGACATGTTCACACCATACTCAATGGACTGGTCCATCACAAAGGTAATTTCCGGTGTATTGCGCAGGTTGATGGTTTGGGCAAGCTTTCTCTTGATAAAGCCTTCCGCACTTTTCAATCCCTGAAGGGTTGCCTCCCTTACCTCCTCGCCGCCAAGCACACTGATCCATGCTTTACAGCTCTTTAAATCCGGTGCCACCTCAACGGCCACCACGCTTGTCCAGGGACTGATCCGGGGGTCTTTTATTTCCCCACGGATAATCTCTGCAAGCACACGGTGAACCTCGCCGTTGACACGGGTATTCTTCACACTATTTTTTCTCATTCTATCTTGGTACCTCCACCATGATATAAGCCTCTACAATATCAAGCTCCTGCATCTGGTCAAAGCCTTCAAATACAAGACCGCACTCGAAGCCTGCCTTTACTTCCTTTACATCGTCCTTGAAACGCTTTAAGGATGCCAGCTGTCCTTCAAATATCTGGTCGCCCTCACGGGTAATGCGAACCTTACAGCCTCTCTGGAATACGCCGTCAAGCACATAGGAACCTGCAATGTTTCCGATAGCGGATGCCTTGAAAATCTGACGTACCTCTGCATGACCGATAACCTTTTCCTCGAATACGGGATCCAGCATACCCTTCATAGCAGCCTCGATATCTTCAATTGCCTGATAGATAACTCTGTACAGTCTCACATCCACGCCTTCACGCTCTGCAGTAGCCTTTGCAGTTACATCAGGTCTTACATTGAAACCAATGATAATTGCATTGGATGCACTTGCCAGAGTAACATCGGACTCGTTGATGGCACCTACGCCGCCGTGAATACACTTAACGACTACTTCATCATTGGAAAGTCTGAGCAGGGACTGCTTAACAGCCTCTACACTACCCTGAACATCGGCCTTGACAATCAGGTTAAGCTCCTTCAAATTACCTTCCTTAATCTGGGAGAACAAATCATCCAAGGACATCTTAGACTTGGTCTCTTCCAGCATCTTCTCTTTATTTTGTGCAAGATAAGTCTCTGCAAAGTTCTTTGCAGTCTTGTCATTGTCATGAGCAATAAATACTTCACCTGCACTGGGCACATCGGATAATCCCAAAATCTCTACGGGAGTAGAAGGACCTGCTTCCTTTACTCTTCTGCCCTTATCATCCACCATAGCTCTTACCTTACCATGGCATGCACCTGCTGAAATAAAGTCTCCCACATGCAGTATACCCTTCTGTACCAGTACGGTTGCCACAGGGCCGCGTCCCTTATCAAGCTCAGCCTCAATAACAAGACCTCTTGCACGTCTCTTGGGATTTGCCTTAAGCTCCAGAATATCTGCGGAAAGCAGAATCATCTCCAAAAGCTCTTCAATACCGTCTCCTGTCTTTGCGGAAACCGGTGCAAACACAGTACTTCCGCCCCAATCCTCGGGAATCAGCTCATACTCAGAAAGCTCCTGCTTTACACGGTCAATGTTTGCAGAGGGCTTATCAATCTTGTTTACTGCTACGATAATTTCAATGCCTGCTGCCTTAGCATGGTTAATTGCCTCAATGGTCTGGGGCATAACACCGTCATCTGCAGCAACTACCAAAATTGCGATATCGGTTGCATTTGCACCACGCATACGCATAGCGGTAAATGCTTCATGTCCGGGTGTATCTAAGAAGGTAATCTTTCTGTCTCCCACATTTACAGTATACGCACCGATGTGCTGTGTAATACCGCCTGCCTCCTTATCGGTGACATTGGTCTTACGGATAGCATCCAGAAGGGATGTTTTACCATGGTCAACGTGACCCATTACGCAGATAATGGGAGGTCTCTCTACAAGATTCTCCTCTGCTTCCTCATCCTCTTTAAGAAGCTCTTCAATCACGTCAACCTTAACTTCCTTCTCACACAGAATCTCGTATTCCATAGCGATATTCTCTGCATCCTCATAGGAAATCTCCTGGTTAACGGTTACAATCTTGCCTTCCATAAACAGCTTCTTTACAATAGCGGAAGGCTGTATCTTCATCTTATCAGCCAAATCCTTGATAGTGATGGTCTCCGGAAGTACAATAACCTTGATAACCTCCTCAACTACCTCTTCCTTCTTCTTTTCAGGCTTGATGAATCTGCCGGGCTTGTTCTTTAAATTCTCGTCCTCTTCATACATCAAGTCCTTTTTGTTGCGCTTATCCTTCTCTTGGCTTAAACGTCTCTTGTCTTCACCGCTCTTCTTTTCAATATCCTTAACGGGCGCAGCATCTCCGCCAAAATTCTTGGAGGCTTTGTTGTCTCTGTCTCTGAACTGACCGCCTCTGTTATCTCTGCCGTCTCTGCCATCACGTCCATCCTTACCGTCACGTCCGCCGCCGTTAAAGCCACGTCCGCTGCCTGCATTATTACCGAAACGACGGTCTGATTGACCTCCTTCAAAGCCGGGTCTTGCAGGTCTGTTGTTAAAGCCTCCCTGTCTGTCTCCCTGAGGTCTGTCTCCCTGGGGACGATTACCCTGAGGTCTGTCGCCCCTGTTTGCATTCTGACCAAAGCCGGGACGGTTTCCTCTGTCTCCCTGAGGGCGCTCACCCTGGGGTCTGTCTCCCTGAGGACGGTTACCCTGCTGACGATTGTCAATGCGATTGTCTCTTCCGGGTCTTGCCTGTGCCTGACCGTTCTGTGACCTGGTCTGCTGTTCTTTCTGTACCTGTTCTGTCTGTACCTTCTCCACCTGTTCAGGTGCCTCCTGAACGGGACGCTTCGGTTGCTGCTTCTGCGTATCAGGAACCATCTGTACACTGGGTGTAGGGGAAGGAGGTGTCAAAGGCTTAATAGGACGCACCGGCGCCTGTGCCTGCGGTCTGTTGCCGTTCATTCCACCTTGGGGACGCTTCTGCTGTCCCTGTCCCTGAGGGCGCTGCTGATTATTGCCGGAGTGCTGACCGGGCATTTTAGAGTTCTGGGGGTTACTTACGAAGATAATTTTCTTTTTCTTCTTGGGTGCCTCCTCAGAAGCCTCCTCCTTAACGGGCTCAGCTGCCTTCTTTTCCGGAGCAGGAGCAGGCTTTTCTTCCTTCTTCCCGAAAGCCTTTCTGGTCATCTGCGCAGCATCCTCCTCAACAGAGCTCTGTGCAGCCTTTGCCTCTATTCCTTTCTCCTGTAAAAAGCTCAATATATCTTTACTTTGCATTCCTAATTCTTTTGCGAGTTCATGTACCTTTATTTTCGCCATGCTTTCCTCCATTTCTGCCTCCTGCGGCATCTTACCTGTTTTCCAGTTGTGTGATAATTGCATTTGCCAAGCCTTCATCGCACACACCTACCGAAGACCGCAGGTCCTTTCCGATTGCCCGACCCAAATCTTCCTTTGTTCCATATTCATATACCGGAATCTCATAAAAAGAACATTTATTGTGAAACAGCTTTTTGGTATTGTCCGAAGCATCCTCCGCTATGATGACTACCATTACATCACCGCATTTTACGGCTTCAATCGTCTGAAACTCACCACTTACCAGATTTTTGCCTCTCATCGCCAATCCCAATAATGCCAATACTTTACTGCGCTTCAATTGTGTCAAACTCCTTTTCCAACTCCTCATATACTTCCTGAGGGATACTGATCTTAAAGGAGCGCTCCAGACCCTTGTTCTTTCTGGCTGCCTGTAAACACCCAAGGCTTTTACAAACATATGCGCCTCTTCCGTTCTTTTTGCCTGTTACATCCAGACAAATTTCTCCTTCTGCGGTCTTTAAGACTCTCATCATTTCTTTTTTGCCCTTCATTTCACCGCAGCCAACACACTGTCTCAAAGGAATCTTTTTAGCCATTGCAAATCTTACTCCTCATATTCTTCTTCGTAATCATCGTCATAGTCATCATCAATATAGTCTTCGTAACGGAAGCCTTCCGCATCCTTAGCCTGTGTCTCAGACTTAATATCGATCTTATAGCCTGTCAGTCTTGCTGCCAGTCTTGCATTCTGTCCTTCCTTACCGATAGCCAGTGACAGCTGATAATCAGGAACGACTACCTTTGCAGTCTTCTCATCAGGATCTGCAAATACAGCTACAATCTTTGCAGGAGACAGCGCATTCTGAATCAGATTACCGGGGTTCTCGTCCCAGTTTACAATATCAATCTTCTCGCCTCTAAGCTCTTCTACGATTGCATTTACTCTGGCACCGTTCATACCTACACATGCTCCCACTGCATCCACATTGGGGTTATTGCTCCAAACGGCAATCTTGGTACGGCTTCCGGCCTCTCTTGCAATACTCTTAATCTCTACGGTACCATCCTTTATCTCGGTAACCTCAGACTCAAACAGTCTCTTAACAAGTTCGGGATGAGTACGGCTTACATTGATTCTGGGTCCCTTGGGAGTGCTCTTAACCTCAAGCACATATACCTTGATACGCTCTGTGGGACGGAACACCTCACCCTTTACCTGCTCATTCTCAGTCAGCATGGCATCGGCCTTACCTAAGTTAATACTGATATTCTTACCGATATAACGCTGAACCACACCGGTTATCACATCCTTTTCCTTCTCGAAATACTGGTTGTAAATAACACTTCTCTCTTCCTCACGGATTTTCTGCAAAATAACGTTCTTTGCATTCTGTGTGGCAATACGTCCAAACTCCTTGGACTTAATCTCTACATTTAAGATATCACCAACCTGTACCTTCTTGGAAAGCTCCTTGGCATCATCAAAGGCAATCTGCAGGCAATCGTCCTCTACCTCCTCAGCGGTAGCAACAACTTCCTTTTCTGCATATACCAGAAAATCACATGTTTCACGGTTGATTTCAACCTTTACGTTATCAGCCTTACCAAAATGGTTCTTGCAGGCTGTCATCAAAGAATTCTCAATCGCTTCAAACAGTGTCTCTTTGCTGATTTCCTTCTCCTTTTCTAAAATGTCAAGTGCCTCCATTAATTCCTTGTTCATCATTTCCTCCATTTCCGGCGCTTACGCCTGTCATTTTCCTTTAGAAATCTAACGCTAATCTTATCAGTGCTATTTCTGCCCGATTAAAAGTTCGCGGTGCATTTTCTTCCATAATGGTAATACTTTCCTCATCAAAGCTCTCCAGCACACCTGCAAACTCCTTGCATTTATCAATGGGCTTAAAAAGCTTGACTTCCACTTTCTGTCCGATACTCTTTTGCAGATGCTTATCCTTTTTAAGGCTTCTTCCAAGTCCCGGACTGCTGACCTCCAAAATGTAGGCTTCCGGTATGAAATCCTCTTTATCCAGAGCTTCTGAAAGTGCTCTGCTCACATTCTCGCAGTCGATAATGTTTACACCCTCCGGCTTGTCGATGTAGGCACGCAGGTAATAATCACTGCCCTCCTTTGCATACTCCACATCGTAAATCTCCACGCCGAATTTTTCTGTGATTGGCAAAAGAAGCTGTTCGCACTTTGCCTCATAGGTTTCCCGTTTTGACATGTAAATCCTCCGTTATTTTTCATTGGTGGTAAATTGGCATCAGCATAAAGGAAACTGCTATCGCCAATTCCGACCCACACCAAATTCTCGCCTTGGTTTACAAGGCAAATAAGAAAGAGTGGCGCGCGTCCACTCTTACTCTAGTATCATTATTTAGCTATATTGTAGTATAGTACCTATTTCTCCATATGTCAAGGGGTATTTTACATTCTCTCAGGTGCAGAGAATCCCAAAACATCAATACAGGTCTCCAGAATATCTCTGGTGAGAGCAAGCAGTGCAATCCAGCCCGCCTTCTTCTCTTCATCCTCCTCAGTAAGAATCTTGGTCTCATGGTAAAAATGATTGAAGGCATTTGCCAAATCATAGATATATGCACAAATCTTGTGAGGTGCCGCCTCGTCACAAGCCGCCTGCATCATGGCATTGAACTGTGCAAGCTGCATCATCAGAGCCTTCTCGGAATCGTTTACCGCCTCTTTAAGAGCCGCCTCTGCTACCTTACCGCCCTGCTCTACATATTTTGCCAAAATAGATTTGATACGCACGATAGTGTACAAAATATACGGACCGGTATCTCCCTCAAAAGAGGTAAATCTCTCAATATCAAACACATAATCCTTGGACGCCTGATTGGACAAATCACCGTACTTAAGCGCAGAGATTGCCACCATATCCGCAACCTGCTTTGCCTCTTCCTCTGGCATATCGCGTCCCTCCAATATCTTGCGGTACATCTCTTCCCTGGTCTCGCTGATAAGATTCTCCAGGCGCATTACACCGCCGTCCCTGGTCTTGAAGGGCTTTCCATCCTTGCCGTTCATGGTACCAAAGCCAATCCAGAGAAGCTTGGTATCCTCAGTTACCAGCTTGGTCTTTCTTGCACAGCGGAATACCTGGTCAAAATACAAATCCTGACGCTTATCGGTCAGATAAATCAACTCGTCGGGCGCATACAGCTTCATACGCTCCATAATGGTAGCCAAGTCTGTGGTATTATAAAGAGACGCTCCGTCTGATTTTAAAATCATACAGGGAGGTACTTCCTTGGTGTCAGTCTCTTCCTTGACATCCACAACCAGCGCACCGTCACTAATATAGGCATAGCCCTCCTCCTTCATGTATTTTACCATGTCAGGAATCAGGTCATGCACGTCGCTTTCGCCCTTCCAAAGGTCAAACTCCACGTTCAGACTGCCGTAATTTTTCTTAAGGTCAGTGACAGATACATCCAAAATATGTTTCCAAAGAGCGCGATATCCTCTCACACCGCTTTGCAGCTTAAAGGTTGCCTCCATGGCACGGGCTTTGTACTGCGGGTCCTCCTTGGACTTTGCACTTGCAGCAGGATAGATTTCCTCCAGTTCAGAAATAGTGAATGGTGCCTCTTTTGGATATTCTCCCTCAAAGCTTTCATCAAAATAAACCAAATCCGGCTGTCTGTCCTGCACACCGGTAATCACCAGACCCATCTGGAGACCCCAGTCACCCAAATGCACATCACCGATTGCCTCATGTCCTGCATAGCGGTAGATACGCTTAATACTTTCACCGATTACTGCAGAACGGATATGTCCCACATGCAGGGGCTTTGCCACATTGGCTCCACCATAATCTACCATTACCTTCTTAGGTCTTTCAGGCATGTCCAGACCAAACTTTGCATCCCCGCGCATACCCTTGATATATTCTGTCAGAAAGCTCTCCGTAATCTTTAAATTAAGAAAGCCCGGAGTAACTGCCTGCACATCACCAAACACTTTGCTGTCTTTAAGCTTGTCTGCCACTTCATTTGCAATCATAATGGGAGCCTTTTTGTACTGCTTCGCTCCTGCCATAGCACCGTTACACTGATACTCACACAAGTCAGGTCTGTTGGAAATGGTCACTCTTCCCAAAGTCTTATCATAGCCTGCTGCCTCAAAGGCACTTTGCATTTCTTCTGTCAGCATATCCAAAAGCTTTTTCATCTTTATCATACCTCTTATCAAAAATAATGTTCTTGTAACAATTACCAATCCACTATAACTTATTTTACGCTTTCACGCAAGTGCGTTCTTGTGACATTCGTTCCGCTTTGGAAAAGCTACAACCACAGAAGTCCTGTCTGTAAAGCTCATACTGTACTGACAACTCTACAGAACGCTTATAGCCGTTTTTCTTTTTAAAATCAGAAGGAAGCCACGGCATCTTAAACTCCCAAGAAAGTTCTAGGCCGATCTCATTTAATTTTGCCGCATTTTTCAAAGGGCTTATGGTGAGTGTGGTACCGAAATAGTCAAAGCCCTGCTCTTTTGCCCTCCGGGCAGTCTCCCTTAGGCGTAAGTCAAAGCATCGAAAACACCTTTCCGAACCTTCACCACACTGCTCGTATCCATTAACTGCTTCATAAAACCTCTCCGGCTCATAGTCCCCTTCCACAATTTTGATAGGATGCCCTTTCCCCTCCGCATTGTATGCAGCTATGAGGCGCTTCTGCTCCTCCACCCGCTTTTTGTACTCCGCGGAGGCTGAAATATTGGGATTATAATAAAATACAGTAATGTCAAAAAAGGGACAAAGATATTCCAGCACATAGCTGCTACAGGGGGCACAACAGCTGTGAAGAAACAGCCTGGGTACCCTTCCCTGCAGCTTTTGTATGATGTTATCCAATTCCTTCTGATAATTCTTTTGATTCATAACCTTCCTCTTTTCAACACCATTATGTCCGTATCTTAAAGGTCTTTGCTGCTAATTTGTACACCAAAATACTTGCCACAATACAATACAGAACACTGAACACAATGGTTATCAGACAAAAATACAATGTGGGCGTTTTCATCTGCATAACACTGTAACAAACCCCATAGGTCACGAAGGTAATTATCTGATACATACCGCTTTTTATCTCGGTTCCTTCATTATAGGGCTGTAACAGATAATAAATTGTAAGGTAGTGCACGGAGAAGAAAATACTCTGGCAAAGAACAGAAGCAATCATCACTACATAAATCACCGGCTTCTCTGTTCCACCCGATACAAACAATAACAGTGCCAGCCCCGCACTGATAACTGCTGCCGGAAGAAGATTTACCTTGATAATCTCCCGCAGCCTTATCTGAAACAGTTGTAAAATGTAACCCGGTTTCTTGTAAAAGGAGTAGGTAAGCAGACTGTGGTCACAATTGATAAACAACACACTGGTAAAACGCGTTCCCCTGTTAATGGCATACATAAAAAACAGAGTCATGGGAAATGCGTTTAAAAGCAAATCATTTACTTCTGCTTTAGCCTCCGGGAAGTACCAGAGAAGTCCCAATGATACCACAAACAATGCCGCACTGATTGCCGCTATCTTTTTTACTGACTTCCAAAGAATTTTCCGGTGTCTTTTGATAAAGAGCTCATTTAAGTATTCAAAGCCCTTGCGTTTACTCTGAATGGTAACATCCGTACTGATTTTTTTGAAGCTTTGCTCTTTTACCGCATCCTGGGCATTCTGCCTTATCGTTATGGTCTCGGACAGTATCTGTCTGTATACCTCTCTGTAATAGGAAAATCTCAATATTTTCCTTACACTAAAAAGTCCGGTAATAACGCATACTGTCATTATCACACCGCACACAAACTTAGGAATCAAAATCCCCAATGCCGGTAATCCGTATGCCGCAGCCAGAAACAGCACTATCGCAATCCACTGGAACTTTCCCAACAAGTTCTCATTGGTTGCTTCTCCTGTTCTTTCATACTTCCATAAAGATGTTACCGCCACGGTTATTTTGATACCGGCAACAAAGAACGGAATCAGAATACACTGCCACAAAGGAAGTCCCGCCCCCAGTCCGAATATTATACCAAACAGTGTAAATCCTACCAATACCTTTATGATGGCATATCCGTAATTGACAAGCGTATATTCTCTGGCGTTCATATTCAGACTCATCAGGGCATAAAACTTATCCCTGGTAGGATCAAACATATAGGTATTTACAAAGGAACCCAACATGGTAAGCAGCACTAACAAATGCAGGAACAGTCCTTCTGAAGATTCCGTTTTATATAGTGTGGATGCCAGTACAATCATCAGCAGAAAATATAAAAATTTTCCCAAAAACACACAGATAACTTCCCATATCACAGAAAGCACATTCGCCAGAATTTTAAAGCCTCTTACCTGATACAAAGAGGAGGGCAAAATCTTTTTGAGCAGCGGAATCTGCTTTAATGCATATAAAATGCTGTTTACCCGGTAGGTATTCTTTAAAGCAAACGAGATACGCAGTGTCTTATTCATTGCCGTCCTCCCTGAGTGCTTCGATAATCTTTTCTTTAAACTCTCTGCTGCCCAAATCGGCCTTATCTACAATTTCCAGCTCACCATGACTTAACAACACGATTTCATCGCAAAGATCCAGTGCCAAATCCAGAATATGCGTAGAAAAAATCGTGATACGTCCCTCCTTTAAGGAGCGCAAAAGCTGTTTCATCTCCTCAGCAACCACTACATCGAGAGACGTAAGAGGTTCATCCAAAAGAAGAATGTTGGGTTTGGCAATGATATTGATAAGCATCTGCATCTTGTTTTTCATACCATGGGAGTAATCCTTCAACAGCTTATCCCTGTCCTCCGGTGCAATGCTCATGGAATCAAAATATTCATCCAGTGGTCTGAGATCCTTGATGGATTCCTCATGGATATCTACAAAAAACTTCAAAAACTCCCTGCCGGTGAGAAACTCCGGTACTGTAGGTGTGGACAATACGTACCCGATATCCTCCGGCACAGTCTCCCTGCGCTGTCCGTCCTCACTTATGTAAAAGCTTCCTCCGTCACTCTTTAAATCCTTGTTCAGGCAATTAAAAAGCGTAGTTTTACCTGCTCCGTTTCTCCCCAGAAGACCATAAATTTTGCCGGCTTCAAAGGTAAAGCTGATGTCCTTAAAAACCTGCTTTTTCTCAAAATTCTTTTCAAGGTGTTCAATAATAAATTTCACTTTCATTCCCTCCTTCACCCTTATATACAGCGATTATATCATTCAAAGAAAAAAAGAGCAAGTTTCTTTCCTGCTCCCTTTCACACATTTATTGTCTTTCTTCGTAACGCTTCAATGCCTTTTTCCAATTAATCAGCAAAAACCAGCCCTCCACGTAATCTGCTCTTCTGTTCTGATACTGCAAATAGTATGCATGCTCCCATACATCCACTAAAAAAATAGGTGTGAAGAGTGTCAAATCAGGCACCTCCTGATTTGCCGTCTGCACAATGGATAATTTACCATCCTCGTCCGTTACAAGCCATGCCCAGCCGGAGCCGAATTTGGAAACTGCTGCCTGTTTCATCTGCTCCTTACAATTGTCATAAGAGCCAAAATCTCTAACGATGGCATCTGCCAGACTTCCCTCAGGCTGCTGACCGTCCACGCCCTTCATGGAATCAAAATATAATTCATGGTTATACACACCGCCGCCGTTATTGCGGATAGGTGTCTGTGCTGCCTTAGGAAGGCTGTCAATATCTGTCAGTAACTCTTTTAAGGTCATCTTCTGTAACTCAGCATAATCCGCCAATGCTTTATTCAGATTATCTACATAGGTTTTATAATGCTTATCATGATGAAACTTTAAGGTTTCTTCGTCCAGCACGGGACATAGCACATCATACGCGTAAGGTAAGGGACGTACCAAAAAAGGATATGTTTCTTTATTCATAGGAACACCTCGTTTTATACTTATTGATTCCTTTTTATGCTGGCGTGCACGCATCCGTGGATGGCGGAAGCCAGCGGGGAGACTTTTTCGTTCGTTGTGAAGGATGGTTGCATTTTCAAGCATTGTGCGAAGTGATACAGGGGAAATCAGCTCATGGATGAGCGATTTAGGCGCGCTCGCACAGGGATGTGTCTTGCGCGCCGACCCGTAAGATACGAAATCCATTCCGCAATGCTTAGAAAATACCCATCCGCAACTCCGAATCGAAAAAGTCTCCCCCGCTGGCTCCCGCTATCCACAACTACGTACTCTCCTCATACAAAAAAGGAACCTGCACATATTATATGCAGATTCCCTTGAACTTTTATACCATATTCACATTTTTCTTTTTGAAGAATAACAATCCTGCCAGTATCAATACTATACCGATGGCCCAACATATCCAAAAACTTTTTACAAAGCCTGCCACGATATACACTACAAAGGATACCACTGCCACAAAGATTGCATAGGGTAGCTGTGTGGAAACATGGCTTACATGGTCACAGTCAGCACCTGCCGATGCCATGATTGTCGTATCTGAAATGGGTGAACAGTGGTCACCGCACACCGCACCTGCCATACATGCGGAAATCGCAATAATCATCAGTGTATAGTCGGTTGAGCTGAATGCATCTACCACGATAGGAATTAAGATTCCAAAGGTACCCCAGCTGGTTCCGGTTGCAAATGCCAGGATGCAGGCAATCACAAAGATAATCGCAGGAAGCAATCCCATCAGACCTTCTGCACTTCCTTCAATCAGAGCTGCTACATACTCCTTTGCGCCCAAGCTGTCTGTCATACCCTTCAAGGTCCATGCCAGAGTCAGGATCAAAATTGCAGGAACCATTGCCTTAAAGCCTTCAGGAATACAACTCATTGCTTCCTTCAGATTCATGGAGCGTCTGATTAGGTAATAAATAATAGTAATCACCATTGCGCAGAAGCTTCCAAGCATCAGACTCACATCAGCATCACTGTCTGAGAAAGCAGTGATAAAGTTTGTGCCGCTGAAGAAACCGCCGGTATATAACATACCTATAACACAGCTGATAATTAAAACAATGATAGGGAATACCAGGTCAATAACCTTACCCTCTTTGTCCTTCTTCTCCACAGCCTCTACCTTTGCGGCAAGTGCCACAAAAGCATCTTCCTTCTTTCTCATGGGACCGAAATCCACCTTCATAACAACCACCATAATCATAAAGAAAATGGTAAACAATGCATAGAAGTTATACGGAATTGCTTTTAAAAATAAGACAAAACTATCCTCACCATCCACAAAACCTGCAACTGCCGCAGCCCAGGACGAAATAGGAGCGATAATACAAACCGGAGCAGCCGTTGCATCAATCAGATATGCCAGCTTTTCCTTGGAAATCTTATGTTTCTCTGCTACGGGACGCATAACACTGCCTACTGTCAGACAGTTGAAATAGTCATCAATGAAAATCATAACACCCAAAAGAATGGTTGCCAGCTGTGCTCCCACTCTTGACTTGATTTTCTCACCGGCAAAACGTCCGAATGCAGCGGAACCTCCCGCTTTATTCATCAGGCATACCATAGCTCCCAAAATTACCAGAAATACCAAGATACCCACTTTACTTTCGTCCGTAAGCGAACCTACAATACCATCCTGGAAAATGTGGAGTATCGTACCCTCCGGGTTAAAGTTCGCATAGAACAAACCACCCACCAATATTCCTATAAACAGGGAACTGTAAACCTCTTTTGTCAGTAGCGCCAACACAATTGCGATAAGTGGCGGTACCAACGCCCAAAATGTTGCATACATTGCTTTTGTACCTCTCTTTTATTTATTTTGTTCCGGTCATAATCTTTTGATACCAGCATAAGGAATCCTGATAAGCATCATTTATCACATTCATATGAATATCTTTCAGCACCATCTGTCTGGATACCTCCGGCCAGTTGGCAGCCTCATACTGTTTGATAAAGTCAAGCACCGGTGCCAGCTCTCCCTGACCATGAATCAGAGCATCGCTGATTTTCTTGGATACCTGTACAATCTCCAATGCCTCAGTCATACTCTTGTCCAAAATCACATCCAGCACTGAGAATATACCCATAAGGAACAACTCGTCCGCATTCATTGCAAGTCCAAATGCCACCGCCAGATTCTCGGCAAACTTTGCACGAAGCAGGGACACTCTCGTAATTTCGCTGGGTTTGTCCGCATACAGTTCATTTACCACTGCAGTATTTATCCATTTCTTAAGCTCTCGCTGACCAAGCATTGCCGCTGCATGACGGATAGAAGTAATTTCAGAATTGATTGCAATTCTGTTAACTATCTTTAGAAGCGAAATCGTAAGTGCCGTATCCCGACCGATAATATCTGCCGCCTGAGTCAGCTCGAAATTCTTATTGTTTACAATATTCAACAAATCAATGTAATTCACCTTAAGGGGAGCCACTTCATTCTGCCCCTTTGTCACCGGCATACGATAGAAATTACCTTCAAACAGGTCATAGCCACCCTGCGCTTTCACTGCTTCAAAGGCTTCCACGGATTCCAGATTGCCCGCACAAAGCTTTGCATCAGGATACAACTTTTCAAAATAAATCTTCGCCTTGTCAAGCGCCACCTTACGGCTGTTTATAAAAACATAGTCCATCAGCTGTAAAATCGGTCTATGCGCCTCAAATTCAGAAACCGCAAGCTTTCTCACCGCAAGCTTATAGCCTCTCTCTTTCAATTCCTTAAGTCTGTTCAAATACATCTCCACCGGCGGAATCGTATTGTCAAACAAAAGCACAATCTTGGAGCGGGGCGCGTCGCACTGACTCTCTATATCTGCAAACACAGCCATATTATTGACCGGCACAAATATCTCCTTGCCTCCGGACATAGTCTCAAGGCCGACCTTCTGAATCATTTCAAGCCCCGTAACTCTCATGGCACCATCATTTTGCCCTGTTCCCAAAAGCATGGGATTTAATAAATAGTTGTTCTTCTGAGAGAAAATGGAGTAAGCACATACTGCCATATTCTCATCAAATAACGGAATTAATGCCATTAACATGTCATCCACCCTTACGATGTCTCCCATCGCCCTTTCTCTTAAGATATTTTAACATATTTCGATAGGGTTGACTATAGTTAGTTTCAAAAAACAACCTCAAAACAGGCATCTGTATGCCCATTTCGAGGTTGCTGATTTTACATTCATATTCTAATTACTTAAAGTACGCTACACCGGACTCGAAGATCTTCAAATCCTGCTCGCCGTAGATATTCATGGCTACTGCCACATCACGTCTCTCGGAATGTGCCATCTTACCGAAGCAACGTCCGTCGGGAGAGGTGATACCTTCGATTGCACAGTAGGAACCGTTGATGTTGTACTCCTCATCCATGGATATATTACCATTCTGGTCGCAATACTGGGTAGCTACCTGGCCGTTTGCAAAGAGCTTATCCAGCCATTCCTTGGGAGCTACGAAACGTCCCTCGCCGTGGGATGCGGGATTACAGTAGGTTGCTCCAAGCTCTGCGCCCTGTAACCAGGGAGACTTATTGGAAACCACCTTGATGTATGCCATCTTGGAGATATGGCGGTTGATGGTATTGAAGGTCAGGGTAGGAGAATCCTCCTTCTGTCCCACAACCTCGCCGTAAGGTACCAGACCCAGCTTAATCAAAGCCTGGAATCCGTTACAGATACCAAGTGCCAGACCATCGCGCTCGTTAAGAAGCTTCATAACTGCTTCCTTCATCTTTGCATTCTGGAATGCAGTTGCAAAGAACTTCGCACTACCATCGGGTTCATCACCTGCGGAGAAGCCGCCGGGGAACATGATAATCTGTGCCTGTGCGATTGCCTTCTCAAACTCGTCTACTGATTCTCTGATATCCTGTGCGCTCAAATTCTTAAATACCTTGGTGATTACATTTGCACCGGCTCTCTCAAATGCCTTGGTACTGTCGTATTCACAGTTGGTACCGGGGAATACGGGAATAAATACGGTAGGCTTAGCAATCTTGTTCTTGCATACATAAATGCTGTCTGCCTTGTAAAGAGGGCTCTCTACGGGAGTGGTCTCCTTCACAGCCTTTGTAGGGAATACCTTCTCAAGCTTAGATGTCCATGCTTTCAAAGCCTCGTCCATGGAAATCTTCACGTCACCGTATACAAACTCAGCCGCATCAGTAACGGTACCGATTACAGTGTAAGCAAGCTTCTTCTCTGCAAGAAGTGCAAGCTTATCTACAGGTATTTCCACGATAATATCGCCAAGTCCGTTGCCGAACAATGCCTCTTTGCTCACGGAAGCATCTACAGTCACACCCATCTTATTACCGAATGCCATCTTGGATACGGCTGCTGCCACACCCTTTGCATCCAGCGCATAAGCGGATACAATTGCCTTATTTACAATCAACTCATGAATTGCATCGTAAAGCGCTGCTACTGCCTCATATACAGGTACATCGAATTCATCCTTCTCAATTGAGAAACGAACCAGCTTATTACCTGCCTCCTTAAGTTCAGGAGTCACTACCTCACCGTGCTTTGCAATATCCACTGCAAAGGAAACCAATGTGGGAGGTACATCAATATCATTGAAGGTACCGGACATGGAATCCTTACCACCGATGGAAGGAAGTCCAAATCCCATCTGTGCATCATAAGCACCGAGAAGTGCTGCAAAAGGCTGGCTCCAACGCTCAGGCTCGTTTGACATTCTGCGGAAATACTCCTGGAAGGTGAAACGAATCTTGCTAAAGTCACCACCGGAGGCTACAATCTTCGCCATGGATTCCACTACTGCATACACTGCTCCGTGGTAAGGGCTCCAGCTTGACAGATAAGGATCAAAGCCGTAGCTCATCATGGTCACGGTATCGGTCTTACCCTTTAATACGGGAAGCTTTGCAATCATGGACTGAGTCTCGGTGAGCTGATATTTACCACCGTAAGGCATCAGTACACTGGCTGCTCCGATGGAGGAGTCAAACATTTCTACCAGACCCTTCTGGGAGCATACGTTCAAATCATTTAACAAGGTAAGCCATGCAGCCTTTACATCACCTGCCGCAAGCTTCTCACCCACTGCGGGAACGGACCATTTTTCAAAGTAATTGTCTTCCTTTGCAGGAATATCAACCTTAACGGTAGTCTCCTGATGAGCACCGTTGGTGTCGAGAAATGCACGCTTTAAGTCTACAATCTTCTTACCTCTCCAATTGAGAACCAGTCTGGGCTCCTCGGTTACCACTGCAACGGATACTGCCTCCAGGTTCTCCTCTGCGGCATATCCTAAGAAAGCGTCTACATCCTTAGGGTCAACCACTACTGCCATACGCTCCTGAGACTCGGAAATGGCAAGCTCGGTACCGTCAAGACCCGCATACTTCTTGGGCACCTTGTCCAAATCTACGGTAAGACCGTCTGCAAGCTCACCGATTGCCACAGATACACCGCCTGCACCAAAATCATTACACTTCTTAATTAACTTACTAACTTCCTCTCTGCGGAACAGTCTCTGAATCTTACGCTCGGTAGGCGCATTACCCTTCTGTACCTCAGCACCACAGGTCTCAATGGAGGCCTCTGTATGTACCTTGGAGGAACCGGTAGCACCACCGCAGCCGTCACGTCCGGTACGTCCGCCGAGCAGGATAATGATATCGCCGGGATCGGAGGTCTCACGGATAACGTTCTTTCTGGGAGCAGCGCCCATAACGGCACCAATCTCCATTCTCTTAGCCACATAATTAGGATGATAAATCTCTTTTACAAAGCCGGTAGCAAGACCAATCTGGTTACCATAGGAGGAGTAACCGCTAGCCGCACCGCGTACAAGCTTCTTCTGGGACAACTTACCCTTTAAGGTATCTGCAACAGGAACGGTAGGATCAGCCGCACCGGTCACACGCATTGCCTGATATACATAGCCACGTCCGGAAAGAGGATCACGGATAGCACCCCCCAGACAGGTAGCCGCACCACCGAAGGGCTCAATCTCAGTAGGATGGTTGTGGGTCTCGTTTTTGAAGAATACAAGCCACTCCTCAGTCTCTACGTGATCACCATAATCCATTTCCACAGGTACTACTACGGAACAAGCATTGATTTCATCGGATTCCTCCATATCTGCGAGCTTTCCGTCCTTCTTAAGCTTTCTCATCGCCATAAGAGCCAAATCCATCAGGCAGACAAACTTGTCCTTTCTGCCTGCAAAAATTTCAGCTCTGGTATCCAGATAGTTCTGATAGGTCCCCTCAATGGGAGCACGATAATAACCGTCTCCGAAAGCCACATCTGTAAGCTCGGTGGAGAAGGTGGTATGACGGCAATGATCAGACCAATAGGTATCAAGCACGCGTATCTCTGTCATGGAAGGATCACGCTTCTCATCATTCTTAAAATAATTCTGGATATGCAAAAAGTCCTTGAAGGTCATAGCAAGACCAAGGGAATCATACAATTCCTTTAACTTGTCCTCTGCCATATCTGCAAAGCCGTCGAATATGGACACATCCGCAGGCTCATCAAATACGGTAACCAGGGTTTCGGGCTTCTCCATATCGGTCTCTCTGGAATCCACAGGGTTGATACAGTAGGACTTAATCTTTGCAAATTCTTCCTCTGTAATATCTCCCTCAATCAGATAGGTAACTGCTGTTCTGATAATAGGTTCCTCATTTTCATTCAAAAACTGCACACACTGAACAGCAGAATCTGCACGCTGGTCAAACTGACCGGGCAGAAACTCTACGGAAAACACCTTTCCGTTTGCAGGAATAGCGATTTCCTCTTCATACAAATCATCAACAGGCGGCTCTGAAAATACCGTCTTACAAGCCTTGGCAAAAACCTCATCTGAAATATTTTCCACGTCATAGCGGATAAACTCGCGGACATTGTCCACACTGATACCCAGATAATTCTTAAGCTCCTCGTGCAGCTCTTTTGCCTTGACTGCAAAGGGTTCTTTCTTTTCTACGTAGATACGTCTTACGTTTCCCATGTTGAATCCTCCGATTATTTAATATTTATATGCACCCTTAACGGGTAATTACCATTCGCTTCTATGATACAACGAAAGTTTCTCTATCACAATAGCACAAAACAACAAAATTGGGTAAAATTTAAGAAAATTCTACCCAAATTCTACTAATCCTCCACGCCGAGTCCGTTTAAGATGTAAAGTATTTCTCTGTCCACCGCCTCGGATGTGATACCGATGGTCTGAGCGGAAATCTTTAAGCCCTCCAGTACGAACATGATATTGCGGGCCGTCCCTTCGCAATCCTCACAATAGAACTCTCCGTTCTCAACACCTGTCTCAATCAACTTTTCAATAATCTTTACAGCTGAATCAAACTGCTTTTTCAACACATTATCCTTCTTGGGCAGATTGTTTTCAAAATAAAATTCGTACACTGCCTGTGTGAGGGTATCCTTCTTGCGTAAAAGCTCCTTTTTCTGCTCTCTTAAGAAGAGTAATAAAATATCTGCAGCTGTGGCATCCTCCTTGATGCTGTCGGAAAAGACATCGTCCGTCTCCTCGCTCTCTAATCTGAGAACCTCCATAAATATCTGGCTGGTGCTCTCAAAATAAAGGTATAAACCACCTCTACTGATATCGCAGGCTTCCACAATGTCCTTCATGGTAACTTTTTTAAAGCCCTTTTCCACAAAGACCTTTCTGGCAGTCTCCACTATATATTTCTTCTTCTGTACCGATTTCTCGCCCATTACTTCCTCCGCGCCTCTTACACGTTCCCTTGAACGTATATAGGCTGATCCCAATACTCTATAATTTCCTTCATCTGCTTTAATATCAGATAAAAGATTTCTTCCTGCATCGCTTCATTCCACAGGGTGCCTTTTACTCTTCCACCCAGCACATACTTGGAAAGAATCCCTTTTAACAAGTCCCACTCTCTCCAGCCGGCCTTTATAATGGCCTTGCGCTCATCCTCATGGGTCTTTAAGCGATTGCGCGTAAATACATACTGATAATTTTTCTCCATGAGAGAACTCTTAGAGGCCTCTCTCACAAAATTCATTAACGTGCCATCATACACAGGAAACTTTAACGTTCCTTCGCCTATGTTGTCACCCTGATAGGTTGCACTCACCGATTTTCCCGCATGCTGCTCAAGCCAGGGTAAATATCGAAGCAATGGCATAACCGCTTCCTTATACTCTGCGATTATTCTCTGTCTGTACTCCAAATCCTTCTCCATAATGACACCTCCCAACAAAAAATGACACATATGTATTTTTATTTTATCACATTTTTATTAAAAGTACAGTAATAATTTCATATACTTTATGAAAATTTTGTAGTATAATGTTATTACTATATATATGTAAGGGTAAAGTGGAGAAAGATATGGCTGATATTACACTGGAAAAATCAAAATATATCTACAAAAGCGGTCAACCCATGACCGCACTGCACCTGATTACGAAGGGGCAGGTTCGCGTAACCTATCCGGGGGGAGAATACCGCATCGGCAAAGGCGATGTTATCGGTATTTGTGAGGTCTGCTCAGAAATACATTTCTTAAATTACATAACAGCTGAGAACACCAGCATCCTGACTTATCCCCTTGCCAGCATGGAGTCCTTGGATGACTTATTGCAAAAGCATCCGGATGTAGCCAGACTGTTTTTGTTGTCTGCCTTCAGACAGACCAATACCCTGTTGGAAAACTGGTCCCTGTCAGAAATAAATTGCAGTTCTTCTTATTATACATTGGCTGAGGATTATGAGAAATACAAAACTCTCTGTAATCGTTACCATGTCTCCTTCCGGGATTTGCCGGGTTTTGATACACTGACTGCTTATCTGAATGAGGATTTACCGGATATCTGGTTAAATAATTATTATCTGGGACTCTTACACATATACGGCACCGAAAGCTACAAAGCCGTAATACAGGAGCCTGCGGTTTCCCTCGGTCTTTTGAGAAAATGTAGTCTGGATTACCGCAAAACCTTTATGTGTATGGAAGAACAGCATAATTATATGCAAAAGCTTGCAGGATTTTATTTTCACGAATCCGGCAACGATTTGTTTGATTTTTACACTACACTGTTTTATAAGCTTGGAAAAGACAGCGCTGACATCGAAGAATTATCTGAAAGCATCAACCGCATGATTTCACAATTCAAAGATTTGACTTCGTGTAATGCGGAGCTTCTCAATTCCCGCATAGCCGGTTACCAGAATCATGTAGTACATCTGGATAATCACAAAGCGGTTATGGACGACCCTTCCACGGAATCCGATATCGTTTCCCAGCTCGCAGGGTCCCTGAATACTATTTTGGAATTTGCTGCCGTCGACGCTGATTTATCTACAGCCTTCAGACAGCATGTTCACAGCTATAAAGCATTACCCGATAAATCCTCTATGGATGATTTGTCCTGCACTTTACGCCGTGCATTGACGGAAGAATTTTATGTACTTTACTCTGCACTGTTTGAGAAAGCATTAGACTCGCCGCTCCTCCCTATGCCGGTTCGAATGTTTTTATACTTCGGATATGTGGACGAGGAATTAGCCGGTAGGGAAAATGCTGTTGCGCTCTTTAAAATTGCAAGTAATCTGGGCAATTACAGCGACTTTGGTTTGTACACCTTTTTTGACTGGCTTCTTGCCATCTACAACGGCAAAAAAACTCCCAGCCGCAATGAGTTTGATTTAGATTATTCCGACTATATTCACAAACAAAAGCTCAGCGGTTACATTTCTGATGCGGAGCTTCGCAATCTGGAACAAAATGCCATGAGCAAGGTATCCTACGAATTGCGCAATATGTTCCCCGTGGTAAACAAGATTACCTTCGGACGTCTCACCACATTCTGCCCATTGTTTTGTGCGGACAATGTATTAAAGAAACTGGAGGATTGTCTGGTAACTGTTACCAACTTAGGCAAAGCCATGGAGCTTGTGCGTAAGACCGATTATTCCGCATTTTACAGAGAAAGTCTGGACACCAAGAACTATGAAGTTCTCGGCAAGGAAATGATACATACCGAATATCTTCCGGATGTCATCCTAATGCCAAACGTAGGTATCCGCGGTGTCATGTGGCAGGAAATTGAGGGAAAGCACCGAAACAGCCCCGGACGAATGGTATTCTCCATCTTCCATATGGAAGATCTGACCACCACCTTCATCCGCCTGACCGGTGAATTCCGTTGGGAAATGTGTAAACGTATCCAGGGTACCCGCTGGAATGACATCAGCGACCGTTCCCTGACCAGTGAATACTTTGACTACATACAATTCTACCGCAAGAACCATGAACTTAGCAACGATGCCAAGGACCGTGTCCGCGTCGGCATGCAGCGTGCGAAGAACAGCTTTAAAGAAATGTTTGTGCGTGACTATATTGTATGGGTATTATTTGAAGGAAACGGTTCTCCCAGACTGAATAAAGTGGCCCGAAGAATATTGTTTACATACTGTCCTTTCCCCAAATCCATATGCAGAACTCTTGAACAAAATCCTCTTTATACAGAGATTCTGGAGAAGCACCGAATTTACACCGCCAGAAGGATTCATCATTTGGATATGGTTATCCAAAAGCTTAGAAACAATGGCACTACTGTACCGGATACTCTGGAAAGAGAAAGAATATTTGCAGAAGGAAATGTACAATAAATTTATAGCTCTTACACGATTGTGTAGGAGCTGTTTTATGTTGCGGGACGTAAGAGGGACATAGGAGGATACCATGACAGCCGCAGGCACGCTCCCGCTATGGCAGATACGCAGTGTGTGTTAAGGAGAATTGCGAAGCGATTCTCTCAGAATCGTCGCTGCTGAGCGACGATTTAGGACCGGCGTGCTCAGAATGCGCTGCTTGTGTCATGGTATCCTCCTCTGCCCCTCTTACTTCCCACAACACAAAACAGCCCACAGACTCTCAACGAATCTGTGGGCTTCATTACTTTCTGTAAATATACTTAGCTTGCCTTCTTAGCCTGCTTTGCAGCAATTGCCTTATCGGTAGGTCTTACCAGCACAAGGCTGATAATCAGGGATACGATGTAGAGTACAATGGTTGCATACAATACATACTGATAACCGGTAGGATTTACCGCAATCTTCTCAATGGTTCCGTCTTCCAATATATGCTCAATAAACTCTTCTTTTCCGAAAGTCTTTACAATCCATGCTGCCATCTGGTTACCGGTAAGTCCGGCAAACGCCCATGCTGACAAGGTAATACCGTGGATTGCACTGATGCTTCCCATTCCATAATGATCGGACAACAGAGTCGGTACGTTGGAGTAACCACCGCCGTAACCTGCATTTACTACAAAAATTAATGCTAATACCAAAATAGTTAAGAATATATTTCCTTCTCCATTCTTAATACCGCTTGTCAAGAGAACTGCTCCGGTAAACACAATGGACAAAATGAAAATCATCTTATAAATTGTATTTCTATCCTTCATGGTATCTGCCCATGCAGAGAAACCAAGACGTCCACCCGCATTAAAGATAGCAGATACAGTTGACACAATACCTACAGCGCCTGCAAGTCCGATACATTTTACAATCATCTTCTCCTGTGAAATCAATGCAAGACCACAGGTAATATTGATATAGAACATTAACCAAATACCAATATAGTTGGTCACCGGCTTGGACTTGATAACCGCGATAATACTAGGTTTAGCTTCCTTGCCCTGAGGCTCATGCCAGCCTTCAGGTTTCTTTAATAATAAATGACCAATGAACATCAATACAAAATAAGCAATTGACAGAATAATGAACATCTTGTAGATTCCGCCATCACCCAAACCATCAAGCATAGCCTCCATAATAGGGCTTGCGATAGCCTTTGCCGCACCAAATCCTGCAACTGCAAGACCGGTAGCCAGACCCTTTCTATCCTGGAACCAGAGCATCAGAGTCTTAACAGGGGACAAATAACCGGTTCCAAGACCGATACCCATAATAAAACCATAGCATACATAAATACCAAGAAGTGCAATAATGCTACCCTGTACCGTACCATCAGTGAGAACCTGCTTGTTTGCACCGCCGAACCAAATAAAGAAACCGGTTCCTGCCATACCCAATGCAAAACAGATTGTTGCAATCAGGGAAGACTTGTGAATATCCTTCTCAACAACATTTCCAAGGAATGCTGCAGACATACCCAGGAAAAAGATTGCAAAGCTGAATGCCCACTCGGTCGCACCCTTGGTAAAACCGATATAATCTGCTATTTCCTGACTAAAGATTGACCAGCAGTATACAGTACCGATACTACAGTGAAGTAACAGTGCAGGAATTGCTGCACGAATCCATTTGTTTGTGCGCCAACCGGACGCCTTCTTTACATTTGCTTCTGTCATGATGATTCTCCTATTTTACATATTATCGTATCTGAAAACAAACATTTACATTATACACCCAGTTTTTCTATGTTTCAACATCAAAATGTAAAAATTTTAATCATTATTTTCAAATTAAGGCTGGACAAATTGGACAAATTAGGCTATAATTTAGTTACTTGGTTGCGACACCAAGGTACTTATTTAGCGATAAGTATTAAATTCCCCTTTTACACAATTAAAGCGCCTCGGTCCCCTCCGAGGTGCTTTAATTTTATCATCAAACAACGTAGTTGGTAGAACATGTTGCCCTTTCGTTTCATTGTGTAAATTTTTATAAAAATTTTGATTTTTCACTTGCCAACTATATAGCACCTATGCTATAATATGCTTCGTCAGTTGAATTATTGACACTATATCCTTTTTAGGGGAATAGTACAGCGGTAGTGCGGCGGTCTCCAAAACCGTTAACGGGGGTTCGATTCCCTCTTCCCCTGCTAAAAGAGCCTTGAGTAATCAAGGCTCTTTTCATTTATGTATTTTCCCGTTAAAACAGTGCATCCATCACATCCTGCACATTTTTCACTCCAATAATCCGGATTCCGTCCATTCCCAGGCATTCCTTTACAGAAGCCATCGGCAAAACGCAGGTCTCAAATCCCAGCTTACGTGCCTCTGCCACCCGCTGTTTCGCCATACTCACTGCGCGAACTTCACCGCTCAGTCCCACCTCACCGAAAGCTATCAGTTTTGAATCCATCACCTGATTGCGAAAACTGGAAATCAAAGCAAGAACTATTCCCAAATCAATGGCAGGCTCCGCAATTTTCATACCTCCTGTGATATTTACATAAGCATCGCATCCCGAAAGCTGCATTCCAAGGCGCTTTTCAAGTACTGCAATCAATAAATTCACCCTGTTAAAATCAGTACCGGTTGTCTGACGCCTTGGAATACCGAAATTACTGTGGCTTACCAGTGCCTGAATTTCAACAAGAAGAGGTCTGGTTCCCTCCATAGAACAAGATACCACGGAGCCGCTTGCATCTTCCGGTCTTCCCACCAGCATAAATTCCGATGGATTCTGTACTTCTGCAAGCCCCTCTTCCCGCATTTCAAACACGCCGATTTCATTGGTTGAGCCGAATCTGTTCTTTACTCCCCGCAAAATACGGTAAGAGGCATGTCTGTCTCCTTCAAAATACAGAACAGTATCCACCATATGCTCCAAAACTCTGGGACCTGCCACGGTTCCCTCCTTTGTCACATGACCTACTATAAATATGGAAACAAGAAGGCCTTTTGCAAGCTGCAAAAGCGTAGCTGTTGCTTCTCTCACCTGTGACACACTTCCGGGAGCCGCCGATACCGCTTCACCGTACATGGTCTGAATGGAATCAATAACCACCACTTCCGGCTTCTCTTTGCGAATCACATCCTCAATAGCATCCAGACTTGTCTCGCAATAAAGGAGCATTTCCTTCGCAAAACTTCCGATGCGGTCCGCACGCATCTTAATTTGTACCTTGGACTCCTCTCCCGAAATATAAAGCACCTTATGGCCTGCCTGCGCAATCTGCCTGCACACTTGCAAAAGAAGGGTTGACTTACCAATACCCGGGTCTCCTCCAACCAATGTCAGTGAACCCTGTACGATACCGCCTCCCAACACTCTGTCAAGCTCTCCGATACCGGCGAGTAATTTATCTTCCTCCTGTATGGTAATATCTGCCAAAACAGAAGGCTCCTCCCTGTCAAAGGCCCTTCTTCCTGTTCCGGTCTCCTTTAACTGCGCCTTGCTTACCGTTTCTTCCACAAAGGTATTCCACTCTTTGCATCCCGGGCACTGACCCATCCATTTGGTTGATTCATGACCACAATTCTGGCAATAAAATATGCTTGTTGTCTTTCCCTTCGCCATAAATAATCTCCTAACTGTCGATAAAGAAAAAGCCCTGGTGATGGAGGTGAATATCACCTCCATCGCCCGGCTCCTTACGCCTTTACAATCTTTACAGACACTTCTCCTGCCGCCATAAGCTCTACGCTCATGCTGAGCTTACCGCCAAGTCCTGTTTTCATCTTACCGATGCTCTTATCAGCAATAAATACCTCATACTCGGTATCATCCATAAGTCCTACGGTAATCTGTGCATCCTCGTCACCTTCCACAAGGAAGCTTACCTCTTCACTGCTTTCCTGAAACTCCAAAACGCTGGTACCGGGCACTGATTCATAAAGGAACATACCGTTCTTCTCAAGCTTGGTGATTTCATTAAAGGTTTTTACCTTAAGTAAATCTCCTGCATGCTCGTAATCCTCAACCTTTGCTTTGTGTGCCAATTTGTGATTGCCAAAACTGATTGCACCGTCAGCCTCGCTGCGAAGCAATTCTTCTACCACTGCCATTGTTGTTTCCTCCTAATCATTTGTACTTACAGTATATTACAATTCTCAGCGTATTTCTACTTATTTTTTATAAAAATATATATTTTGTATCACACATTATTTTACCGTAAAAGTAACCTTATCATTTTTATACCCGGCAGAAACAATATTTCCCGGCACAATCTTCTTTAAGAGAATCTCCTCTGCAAGTGCATCCTCCACTACAGATTGAAGCGCTCTCTTTAGAGGCCTTGCGCCCATCTTATTGTCTGCATATTTCTTTACCAGATGCTCCTTGAGAGCCGGAGTAATGGTAAGCTTAATATCCAGCTGTGATTCACATCTCTTGTATAGACCGGACGCCAGCAGATTAACAATATTCTTCATATTCTCATCATTTAACTGATGGAACACGATAATATCATCTATTCTGTTAATAAATTCAGGCTTAAAGTTTTTCTTTACTTCCTCCATAACGCCTGATTTCATCCGTTCATAATCCCTCTTCTCGTTTGCTTCCGCCGCAAATCCCAAATTCTTAGGATCTACAATGCGCTGTGCACCTGCATTGGAGGTCATAATCAGAATGGTATTCTTAAAGCTCACCTTTCTTCCCTTGGAATCCGTAATGTGTCCGTCATCCAACACCTGCAGCAAAATGTTAAATACATCCGGATGCGCTTTCTCTACTTCATCAAACAAAACTACGGAATAAGGATTGCGGCGCACCTTCTCGGAAAGCTGACCACCCTCTTCAAAGCCCACATATCCCGGAGGAGAACCAATCATCTTGGAAACTGAATGTCCTTCCATATACTCGGACATATCCACACGTATCATGGCATCCTCAGAGCCAAACATAGCTTCTGCAAGCGCTTTACTGAGCTCTGTCTTACCCACACCTGTAGGTCCCAAAAACAGGAAGGAACCAATCGGACGGTTTAGGTCCTTAAGACCCACTCTGCCACGACGCATGGCCTTTGCCACAGCAGACACAGCTTCCTCCTGACCGATTACCCGCTTATGCAGGATACTTTCCAGCTTTAAGAGCCTCTCACTTTCTTTTTCCGCAAGCTTTTGTACCGGTATTTTGGTCCACATTGCCACTACATTCGCAATATCATTCTCACCGATACTGTACTCCTTCTGACTGTTCCTGCTTTCCCTGCGCTTCTGAAGTCTATCATACTTCTTTAATAGCTGCTCCTGATTGCGCTTAATCTCTGCCGCCTGGCTAAATGCTTCCATACGGATGGAACGCTCAATCTGCAAATCCATCTTCTTAATTTCATCCAGAAGCTCCTTTTCTTTATCAGGCGCTTCCATATTGCGAAGTCTCGCACTGGCTGATGCTTCATCAATCAAATCAATCGCCTTATCTGGCAGGTTGCGGTCATTAATATAGCGGTTGGACAATCTCACTGCTGCTTCTACCGCTTCATCGGTAATCTCTACCTGATGATGCTCTTCATATCTGCCCTTGATGCCTTTCAATATCCGGATTGCCTCCTCTTCCGTCGGTTCCTCCACACTTACAGGCTGGAAACGGCGTTCTAACGCAGCATCCTTCTCCACATATTTACGGTACTCAGCGATAGTAGTTGCACCAATCAGCTGAATCTCCCCTCTGGCCAGGGAAGGCTTCAAAATATTGGATGCATCAATAGCTCCTTCCGCACCGCCGGCACCGATAATCGTATGAAGCTCATCCAAAAAGAGAATTACATTTCCATCCTCAATTACTTCCTTTATCAATTTCTTAATGCGCTCTTCAAACTCACCGCGATATTTGCTTCCCGCAACCATGCCGGACAAATCCAAGGTAAGCACACGCTTGTTCTGCACGGTAAACGGCACATCACCGCTTACTATGCGAAGCGCAAGACCTTCTACCACTGCAGTCTTACCCACACCGGGTTCACCGATTAAACAGGGATTATTCTTGGTACGTCTGCTCAGTATCTGAACGACCCTCTTAATCTCATCCTCTCTGCCGATTACCGGGTCAAGCTTTCCCTCTCTAGCCAGTGCCGTCAAATCGCGGCTGTACTGTGAAAGAGTAGATGTCTTTGCCTTTCCTGCATTCTTCTTGCCTAAATCTTCCTTGTAAAGATTACCATCCTGACCTATGGCAAGCAAGGTATCCACATAAATCTTCTGAATATTGGCACCCACAGTATTCAGCAGTCTCACTGCGACATTCTCACCTTCTTTGATAATCGCCATGAGAATATGCTCTGTTCCTGTGGCCTTCTGACCAAAACGCTCCGCCTGTGCATGAGCCTCTTCCAATACCCTAATGGCTCTGGGAGAATACCCTTCTCTTTCTCGTAGTGACACGCCGTTCTCGAATGCAATCAGTTCCTGAATCATATTCATCACCTGTTTTACATCCACTCCGTTATTCGCAAGCACCTTTGCCGCCACTCCGGTATTTTCCTTTATCAATCCCACCAAAATATGTTCTGTTCCCACATATCCCTGTTTTAGGCTTTTCGCACACTTCGTTGCCAGCGAAAGTGCATTTTGTGCCTTATCCGTAAACTGTGACTGCATCATCTCAGCCCTCCATAATCTTCATATATTTCGTCAATCAATGCATGAACTTCCTCACGGGAAATATTTTTACAACTGCTCTTTGCAAGTATTACCCGCAATTCTCTCTTTAACTCATTCAGCGTATGCATTCTATCCACATCAATGGCAATCACTGCACCTCTTCTTCTGTCAACCTTTACATAACCCTCCTGTTTCAAAACAGTGTATGCCTTGTTTACCGTATGCATGTTGATACCAATTGTATCTGCCAGCTGTCGCACACTGGGAAGCGAATCGCCCTCCCGAAACTGTGCCGTAGCAATACCCATAATAATCTGATTGCGCAGCTGCAGGTACAAAGCTTCATCACTGTTAAAATCTATTTGAATTATCATATCTGCTCCTTTCCGCACAATACGCAATCACATTTCATTTTGTTATATTCATATTATAACAGCTGTCAAAAAGCTGTCAACCTCACATACATAAAGTTTATAGTTTTTTATCAATTAAAAAGCGACAATAGAAGTGTATTAACTTCCATTATCGCCTTTTATTTCATGTTCTAGCTTTCTTCTTCGCCATCCCAGTGCAGAAATTCAAATTCAAACTCATCGTCATCCTGCATAAAATTCTTAGACTTCCATCCTGCGTTCTGGGCTCCGCCTGCCTTTACAGTTTCAGGCGCTTTTACCTCCTGAGGCTTTATGGTACTTACCGGACGTTCCTGCTTAGGCTGTGCTTCACCCGCCGGTCTTGTTCCCTGCTGCGCGCTACCATTTGCCTGCCTGGTCGGCTGCTGTGCACCGCCGCTTGCCTGTCTGGTCATCTGCGCCCCTGCATTTGCAGGACGTGCCTGTTGGGACTGGCTTCCTGCCACTCTCGCTCCCTGCGCAGGCTTTGCACCGCTTTGCTTCTCCGCACCCACTGTATGCATTACCTTCTGGTTACTTCCCTGCGGTCTGCTTTCGCTACGTCTGCGAATGGTCTCACGTTCTACCTCTCTAATGTATGCAGAATCCATCATATCTTTGATTCTATATACCAAAAATGCGATTGCTCCACCCATGGCAATAAGTAATATTACCAAAAGAATAATCGTGGTCTTTTGACCCTTTACTTTCTTATGTTCCTTCTCCCAATCCGCGTATAGCTGCTGGTTCTGATTTGCCACATTGAACATGTCGTCAATTGCATATTTCACACCTTCCACGTTGTTAATCAGATACCACTTCTCATTGTCATAGCTTGTCTCATAATCCTTGGAAACCACCACCGGATTATCAGACGGCAGTGACGGCTCATCTGCCGGCGGAAGCACAACTGGGTCATCTGCTACCGGAGGCGTAAGCTCACCGGAAAGTTCCACATAATCCGAACGGATAAATCCTTTTACTTCCGTACCGTTATTGATAAAATTCACCTGATACCATACTTTACCGTCAGTACCATTGGCTTTACCGGTCACAGTAATTGCCATGCCTTTTTCTACCGCAGTCACAATCTGGCTGGTGGTGGATGCATTACTTCTTACGCGCACCTTTTGGCTACCTGTAACACTGGCACTGATAGGGTTCACCGGCTCCACTGTTGCCGGTGTCTCCGGTGTGGAAGGTTCCGGTGTGGCAGTTGTAGTTGTCTCATTCACCTTAGTAGGAGGGGTAGTGCCGTCTGTAATCTGAACCAAATCTGAACGGATATATCCCAAAGTATCCGCATCTACAAAAATCTGATACCAGATTTTTCCGTCCTCGCCAGTAGTCTGATGGTTAATGGTCACCACTGAATCTTTAAAAGCGCTGCCAAGAGCCTTACTGGAACCGTTTGGCTCCTTACGGATATTTGCACTGCTTGCCGTAACCTTTCCCTGACTCTGCGCATGGCTTAAAAGTGTAAACTGTTCCACACACAAACCCAGTGTGAGAGCCAGCAACAATGCCGATGCACACATCATAATCTTTTTCCCCAAGTGCATTTTACTTACTCTTCTCATATGCCATCCTTTCTCAACTAACCTTCTCTGTTGATATTTATCTCATAAATGTTATACCAAATCAATTGCCTTGCCGATATCATTACGCTTATACTTATTTGCAAAGGAAACCCATTCCGTCGCTTCATATGCCTTCGCACGCGCTTCTTTCAAGGTAGCTCCCTTGGCCGTTACACCTAACACACGACCACCGTTAGTTACGATGCGTCCCTTATCGTCAAACTTGCTTCCTGCATGGAAACAGAAGTAATCATCCTTATCATCAAAGTTCTCAAGACCGGTAATTTCAAAGCCCTTCTCATAGCTCTCAGGATATCCATCAGATGCAAGTACCACACAAACTGCCGCATTGTCTTCAAATTCCAAATCAATCTGATCCAAAGTACCGTCAATGCAGGCATCAATCACATCCATGATGTCGTTCTTCATACGGCAGAGAACTACCTGTGTCTCAGGATCTCCGAATCTTGCGTTGTACTCAAGCACTCTGGGACCATTGGGGGTAAGCATAAGTCCGAAGAAAATAACACCCTTAAACTCTCTTCCCTCTGCTGCCATAGCATCCACGGTAGCCTGATATATATATTTCTTGCAGAACTCGTCCACTTCCGCAGTATAGAAGGGAGTGGGTGAAAAGGTTCCCATACCGCCGGTATTCAATCCCTCATCATTATCCTTTGCACGCTTATGATCCTGTGCGGAAGTCATAATCTTAATATTTTTACCATCCACAAAGGACAACACGGAAACCTCAGGGCCTGTGATAAACTCTTCAATTACCATACGGTTTCCTGCGCTTCCGAAGTGCTTATCAAGCATAATCTCTTTTACGCCTGCCTTCGCCTCCTCTAAGGTATTGCAAATCAAAACACCCTTACCGAGAGCAAGACCATCCGCCTTAAGTACGATAGGCATGGGCGCAGTCTCCAAATATGCCAGTGCCTTGTTGGGGTCATCAAAGTTTTCATAGGCTGCGGTGGGAATATTGTATTTCTTCATAAGGTCCTTGGAAAACGCTTTACTTCCCTCTAAGATAGCTGCCTTTTTATTAGGTCCGAAGGTACGGATACCTGCTGCCTGCAGTTCATCCACAAGTCCACCCACCAAGGGATCATCCGGTGCCACAAACACCAAATCCACTTCCTTTTCCTTTGCGTAAGCAACAACCTTATCAAATTCCATCACACCGATGGAGGGCTCACACTCTGCAATCTGTGCAATACCGGCATTGCCGGGTACACAATAAAGCTTCTCCACTCTTTTACTCTTTTTCATGCTAATTGCGATGGCATGCTCACGTCCGCCTCCGCCTACGATTAAAACCTTCATGATGATACCTCACTTATATTTTAAATATGCTCTATGTATACTGCCTGTCTCGTTACAAACAGTTCTCTACACATGTCTTACCTTACCATCAACCACTGCAATACGGCCGTTTGCAATATCATCGATTGCCTTAGGAAGGATAATCCACTCCGCCTGCTCCATAACACGCTGCTGCAATACTTCTGCCGTGTCATCCTCTTCTATCATGACCGGCTTTTGGGCAATGATGGGACCCTCGTCCATGCCTTCCGTCACAAAATGAACGGTAGCTCCCGTCACCTTCACGCCACGCTCCAATGCCTTTTCATGCACCTTCAATCCATAGTATCCCACTCCGCAGAAGGAGGGGATTAAGGAAGGATGAATATTGATAATACGGTTGCTGTATTTCTTTACCATAGCTTCCGGAATCGCCACCAAAAATCCTGCGAGCACTACCAAATCCGGTGTAAACTCTTCCACCTTGGCAAGCAGAGCGTCATTAAATGTAGCCCTGTCTGCAAAATCCTTGGGAGACACACTGACAGCCGGAATGCCTGCTGCCTTTGCCCTGTCAAGACTCTTTACGGTCTTGTTGTTGCTGATAACACCTACAAGCTCGGCATTTGTAATCTTATCAGCCTTTATGGCATCAATAATTGCCTGTAAATTGGTACCACCGCCGGATACCAAAACCACAACTCTTAGCATAATGTTACACCCTTCTCACCAGCTTCACAGGTACCTACAATGTATGCGGTATCTCCTGCCGCCTTAATTGCTTCCATGGTCTTGTCCACGTCAGCGGGATCAACAGCAAGCACCATACCAAGACCCATGTTGTAAGTATTGTACATCATATCCTCTTCGATATTTCCTGTCTTCTGTAATAATTTGAAGATTGCGGGAATCTCGTAGCTGTCCTTCTTTACAACGGCACGCACACCATCAGGAAGCATTCTGGGAATATTCTCCTGGAAACCGCCGCCTGTGATATGGCTGCAACCGTGCACGGTAACGCCTGCATCCTTAATGGACTTCAGCGCCTTTACATAAATTCTGGTGGGTGCAATCAGAGCCTCACCCAGAGTAGTACCAAGCTCATCATAATATGTATTCAGGCTCTCCGTGGTCATCTCAAACACCTTACGCACCAAAGAGAAACCATTGGAATGAACGCCGGAGGAAGCAATACCAATCAGGGTATCTCCCGCTTTAATCTTCTCACCGGTAATCAAATCCTTCTCATCAACCACACCAACTGCAAAGCCTGCCAAATCATACTCATCCTCGGGCATAAGACCGGGATGCTCTGCGGTCTCGCCACCAATCAGTGCACAGCCGGACTGCTTACAGCCCTCAGCCACACCCTTAACGATGGTTGCAATCTTCTCAGGGTAGTTCTTACCACATGCAATGTAATCCAAGAAGAATAAAGGCTCACCACCTGCACATGCCACGTCATTTACACACATTGCCACTGCATCAATACCGATGGTATCATGCTTATCCATCAAAAATGCAAGCTTTACCTTGGTACCGCATCCGTCTGTGCCTGACAGAAGAATGGGGTTCTCCATATCCTTAATTGCTGCCAATGAAAATGCTCCGGAAAATCCGCCAAGACCACCCAATACTTCGGGGCGCATGGTCTCCTTTACATGCTTTTTCATAAGCTCCACTGACTTGTATCCTGCTTCAATATCTACTCCGGCTTTCTTGTAATCCATTTTAAATTCTCCTCGTTTTGTATTATTTCTTCATACCGTCCAGGTATGCTTTATATCCTACTTCCTTAAGCTTTGCATCCTTATTCACTACCTGATCCTTCAAAGATGCACTGTAGTCCTTAAGACGCTGTAACAAATCCGCATCAGAGGTTGCCAAAATCTTAGCAGCCAAAAGTCCTGCATTGGCACCGCCGTTAATTGCCACGGTAGCCACAGGAATACCTGAGGGCATCTGTACTATTGAGTAAAGAGAGTCACGGCCTCCGAGAGAAGTTGTGTGCATGGGAATACCGATTACCGGCATAGGGAAAATCGCCGCACACATACCGGGCAAATGCGCTGCCATGCCTGCGCCTGCAATAATCACCTTGAAGCCTTTCTCCTCTGCACTCTTCGCGTACTCGAAAAACACATCCGGTTCTCTGTGTGCACTGATAATGGTCATCTCGTAAGGGATATTCAGCTCCTCCAAAATATCTGCCGCCTTTGCCATAACAGGCATATCGGAATCACTTCCCATCACAATACCAACCTTAGACACCTTTTCTAAACTAGCCATGACATCCTCCTTAATTTGCAATATATTTCCACCTTTAGTTTACTAAAATTAACAGTGGTATGCAACCTTTATCTTCTTAATTTTTTCTTTTTGTGGCAAAGTTCGAATTATTTTGCTTCCCACACCTTTTCTCTGTGCAAATTGCTCGTTATGCTTCAAACGCTCTATTTAATTCCTCCGTACCCGAAAGCACAAATCTGCCCTTTTGGATAATGGGTATCTTTACACCATCCGTTCTCACGGCATTAAGTTCTCCCAGTTCATCATAGGGAATTGTAATATCCGTGTGACAGTTAAAATATGCTTTCTCCGGTCTGCTGTTTCGAAGCAGTGACACTTCATTGTCCTTTGCCACAATCTCCTTGCCGTCCGGATTATATACTCTAATCTCCTCCGTATGGGAATAACAGGTATCTCCCACTGCAAAGTGAGGGCCCATTTTCTCAGCTATCAGGATGGGAAGCTTATCCTCCACCATAAGCTTGTTTGCAATTACATAAGCGGTGGTATTGGTACCGATTGCAAACTCTCCTATGGGGAGGGTCTTATGGCGAAACAGCACATTTTCTTTGATAAATGCCCTATTCTCTTCTTCCTTCTCAAAATTGTCACAGGTATAGTCCGTTATCATTCCATCCTCAAAGGTAATCGCCAGATTACGGAATTCCAGACCGTTTAAATATACCTTTTTCACATGAAGCAAACCGTTTGTCCCTTTCAGCACGGGAGAGGTAAACACTTCACCCACCGGAATATTCACATCCGCCACACAATTTTCAAATATGGTTTCCTTTGCAGGATTTGTAAGCTTGTGTAGGTTAATGCGTAAATCTGTACGATTCTCTCCACATCCCTTTATTTCACAATAATCTGCCGTATCCAGCACGTCAATCAGCTTCTGCTGAATTCCCTGATACAGCTTATAGTCCAGCGTATTAATCCGGATGGTCTCCTCAAACAGCTCCTCAAAAACATCTCCGATTTCCGGGATAGGAAAAGCTATAATGGTAAAGCTTCTCTCCTCCTCTAAAATATAATTACGCTGTAGTTCTCCCGCCTTTTGACGGTATTCTACCCAAAGAGCATTCTGCTCCTCACTAAGTCTTAAACTCTCCGGCTTATTCACCGGTTCAAAATCCTTCTCACCGAAAGTCTCTACAAGTGCCGGCCCTGCATAGCCCAGTGCCGCATCCTTATACTCCTCAAAGGCTGTATGGCTGACCTCCAGCCTGCGGTTCATATAAATTTTGTCAAAGAACAATGCCTTGTCGTCCTTGTGGTCAAAATCATACTGCCTGTTGGGCTCCCCACCGTAAAATCCTGTTTTGAAAATAGAGGGATTATACAAAATACTATAAGGATTTCTGTAGATAACAGGCTTAAGTCCAATTTTATCGTAATTTTCTATGGCACGTTTTATCATGCGTTCAAAGCCAAGGCGGTAACGGATATCTACCACCTTCTTTTTGGATAAATCCTTATTGCCCATCACAAAACCCATGCGATACCCTTCCGTATAAGTATCTGCCATGGTACAAATGGTTTCCTCGGGAAGAGACGCCATAAACCGTGCCATCGTAAGCTCATTTTCACTGATATACTCACCATATGCAAACAGATACCGAACATCAGACAAATCCTGCTTCATCACAATATCTGCCGCAAAGGTTTCCTCTCCCGTCACCAGTTCCTTTGTGCGCTGCAGGGTAGCCACATCCGCATAATCACTGACAAACCAATAAATCATCTGGCGGATGCTCTCATAACCGGGAAGCATACCATTTTCCTGCCACTCATAGGAAAATGCTGCATAAATCTCCAAAAAGAGTTCCATGCGAATTACTGTTTCAAAGGTTTTTCCTTCATAAACAAAACCAATGAGACTGCGCATTTCAGTATACAAAAATGAAAGCAGCGCTCCAAATTCTTCTCCCAGCTCTTTCACCGCGTATGTCGGGTTGGCATAACTCACTTCATAATTTTCCTCAAGTATATCCTCATACAGGGCGTGGTTTCTTTGCAGCAGTTCCTCTATAGGAGCACTTTTAAGACCGCCTGCTCCGATAAACGCCGCGGTCTCATCCATCTGTATCAAAAAGGAAGCCACCTTGACAAAGTACTTTTCAAAAGCAGGATTTCCAAAGTGCTCCTCCCTGATTTCATAAATTCTCGCCAAGGCAAGCGAATGCCTTTCCTTCATCATTTCATCCATATCAGTCATTAAAACACCCTTTCACACCAAATCAGTTCATTCTTCCCAGATAGAGCAGACAGCCTATGCCTATCAGAACCACACTATTGAAAACTGTCCCCAAACAGGGAAACAGCTTGTAATTTTCCTTCTCCTTCAAGGTCACTATACCAAGAACCAGACCAACTACCGAAAAGATAGTCGAAAGCAGTCCAGTCACTCCGTAACCGCCCTTTGCATTTCCACCGTTTTTATAGGTCAGATAAATTACAATTATCATGGAAATCAGACTTATAATGCCCAGAATCATGGACATAATCGCCTTGTCCGAATGCTTTTTATTGGTAAAAATATAATTTTTTCTCTTCATATTTACTCATTTCCATAAAAGTCTAAAAGGCACTCCCCTGCGGAAATGCCTGATAGCTCAATCTCACTTATTTAGAACAAAATTTTGGACTTGCCGGAAATCAGCTTTGCGCCACTGATAATCAGAAGCACACCTGTGGCGATTCCCACCACCAGGGAAACTACTCCCATTATAATATTTGCAACACCTGCACCGCTCATCGTTTTATAAACTTTTTCTTCCATGCGCTTCCTCCTCATCTTTTATTAATGTAAATATTGCCTTATGCGAATTCCTCTGTATTTATACACCGTATTCCTTGTAATACTCGTCAATAGCCGCCTTCAAGGTATCATCAATATAAACATTGCCGTTATACTCTTTGTTATACAGATGCTCAATAACATCGGACATGGTTACGATGGCATTTGCTTCAAAACCATACTTCTCCTTAATCTCCTCTAAAGCACGCTTCTCACCGCCAAGGCCTTTTTCACAGCGATCCAAAGATACCATCAAACCGATGATTTCCACATTTGCCGCACCTCTTACCTTGGGAACGGTTTCCTCCATGGACTTACCGGAAGTAGTAACATCCTCAATCATCACTACGCGATCGCCGTCCTTTAACTTACTGCCCAGGAAGCTTCCCTTATCCGCACCGTGATCCTTCTCCTCCTTACGGTCGGAGCAGTAACGTATCTCCTTGCCGTAAAGCTTGCTGTATGCAATGGCAGTCACAACGCTGATGGGAATACCCTTGTATGCAGGTCCGAACAACACATCGAAATCATCTCCGTAAGTATTATGAATTGCCTTTGCGTAATACTCGCCCAGCCCCATCAACTGGCTGCCTGTCACATATGCACCCGCATTCATAAAGAAAGGTGACTTACGTCCGCTCTTTAATGTAAACTCACCAAACTTTAATACCTGACAATCTACCATAAACTCAATAAACTCCTGCTTGTAACTTTCCATTGTTCATCCTCCTTAACATCCAATATCCCATTCATACTACCATAAAACCATGTATTTTTCAACTATCCAGTATCTATTCATCCTATAAATTTCTTAATATCTTTTTCAATGCTTAACACATTCCATTTGCAGATGTTAGTCCTTCTTTATTGAATACTTCTCTCTAAATGCTTCATAATCCGCTTTTGCAATTTTATATTGTTCTCCTGCCTGCTCCTCATTCATAGAATACTCTGACTCTTGTGCCTCACCTTGCAATGCATCTGAAATAATCCTTTTCAAATACTCCTTCTGTTCATAATTCGCCATAACCAGTGAATCTCTCACATACATTGGATTGTTTCTTAGCAACGCCACTTGAAAATCTACACCTTTTCCCTTTAGATAATGCCACAGAAATGTAATGCAAGTTCTGGTGTTTCCTTCTCTGAAAGGATGAATGCTCCATAATGCCAACAAAAAATCAGAAAGCACCTCTCCCTTTTTCGCAGTCTTCACCCAATCAATATCTGCATATTCTTGTAGTAGATTCTCTAATCGCCTCTCAATTTCATGGTAGTCCGCATACTCTGCCGAACCACCGGACAAAACACGCTCACTCTTGTACAAATTCTCTTTTCGGAATGTTCCTGCCCATTCATAAATATCCCCAAATAAATACTTGTGGATGGATACCATGTGCTCTACATCATAAGTATAGGCAATCCTCGTAGGCTTCACATCCAACCCTAACAGCTTTGCAAACACCTTCTGTATTTCAAATTTTCCCAAAAGTTCCTTATCACGAATGTTATATTTATTGGTAAGAACATCACTTTCCGGGTAACAATTTCTTCCACCGCTCATACACTACACTCCCAAATACTCAAATCTATCAATTCTGACTTCCATCTCTTCCAACGTTATTTTTCCAAAGATATAGGAGTCCAAAACCTCCATAAACAATTCATCCGGACCATTGGTGGCACTTAGCATAATAGCCATAGCATTTTCTACGCTCTTTCTTCTCGCATCGCATGCCTCCACATAACTTTGGCTGATAATCATTCCTTTATATTGCAAAATCGTTCTCATCATATTGATAACGTATGCCGGAGGGTTCCTTCTTTCCTGTTCCCAATCTTTCAAAGTAGAAACCGGAACATCAAACATTTTAGCAAATTTACTCTGGCTCAAGCCTGTTTGTAAACGCAATTCTCTTACTTCCATGATAATTACCTCCACTCATTTCTCTATATATAGTATACGGCATTGCCTACCATTATGCAAGATTTATCCCAAAACTATCTTTTCTAAAAACGCACAAAGTATTACTTTTTTCAAATACTTTGTGCATTTTTCAAAATACCAATCACAAAAGCGGCGGTGAACCACAAAAACTTGTCTTCACCGCCACTTTCGAAACTTTAAAATTTTTCTATTTTTGAAACTGAAAAACCCACACACCCGCCTCCCGGCAAGCACATGGATCTCTACACTTTTTTCTTTATGATATTTGACGTCTCCGTCCCCAAAACAGCTACAATCTACTACACCATTTACTACACCATTTCGGTGTGAAATCACACCAATTTGCGATAAATTACGATACTTCTGTCTTTTGGGCGAAAGTCCGCAAACACTTGAAAACACGGGATTATTCGGCATTTCAGGAAGTCTGGAAATCAAGCAGGCATAAATTCAATAAATTCCTGCTTACACAAAGTTCTACAGCACAACCTCCATACCAATCTTTTGCGGGACAAGCCCCATAGCCTCATAAAACCTCATGGCGGACGGATTACAGCTCCATACATTTAACGTCAGGTTATAGCAACCGCTTTCTTTTGCAAGTTTTACCGCAGCTTCATATAATTCCTTTCCCACATGTTTCCCACGGCATTTTTCATCCACACATATGTCATCAATATAAAGGGTCTTTATATCCGTCAAAACCGAATGATTCATATGTTGCTGAAAAATGCCAAAGCAGTATCCCATCACTTCATCCTTTTCATCTACGCAAACCAGTATGGGACGTTCTTCATCCTTTAACAATTCCTTCAGTTCATCTGTCGAATATTTTCTGCCAATCTTAAAAATATCTGGTCTCCCGTTATGATGCACAAGGTCAACCTGCGAAAGTAAATCGCCTATTTTCTCTATGTCTTTTTCCATTGCATATCTAATCATATTTTACACCTTCTCCAAGCTTTCTGCCATACAAATCCGCTTTATCGCACAATTTTATTAAGCCCCCACCCCGCTTGGGATGAAGGCTCAATTACACACTCTTTTACAAGTTACAGCTTGCAGATATCTGCTTCCGTTATAAGATGGAAACCGGCATCCTCAAGTACAGCTTCTGCAGCGGCATTATCCTCTACACGAAGTACCACATAGGCGTGCTTTTCTGTACGTGCCATAAACGCATACAAATACTCCACATTAATGTTTGCTTTGTCAAGCACATTAAGTGCTGCAGTAAGTTTTCCGGGCGCATCACCAATCTTAACGCCTACCACATTAATGGCTTTTACAAGATAATCCTTTTCCTGCAATGCCTTCATTGCCGTCTCTTCATCATTTACTATCAGTCGTAAAATACCGAAATCCTGCGTCTCTGCAATAGAAAGAGCTCTGATATTAACATTGTTTTTTGATAAAACATCTGTTACGGAAACCATGGCTCCCTTTTTGTTTTCCACATAAACGGTTAACTGCTTAATTGCCATAATGTTATCTCCTTTCAAATTTAGACTAATTTACGCTTATCAACGACACGTACTGCTTTTCCTTCGCTTCTTGCAATACTCTTAGGCGCAACAAGATGTACGGCAGGGTTGATGCCCAGCATAGTCTTCATGGCATTTGCCAGTGACTTCTCCATCTTAAGTACATCACCAACTTTATCCGTAAACTGCTCCGGATTCATCTCCACATTTACATCAAAGGTATCTGTATTATTTACTCTGTCAACCACAATCTGATAGTTGGGCTGATAGCCTTCATTCAAAAGAACGGTCTCAATCTGGCTGGGGAATACATTTACGCCTCTGATAATAAGCATATCATCGGTTCTACCCATAGGCTTAGCCATCTTGATCAAGGTACGTCCGCAGGAGCACTTCTTACGTGACAGAACACAAATATCACGGGTACGATAACGAAGAAGAGGGAACGCCTCCTTGTCAAGAGCCGTAAATACCAGTTCTCCCTTTTCACCCTCCGGAAGCACTTCTCCTGTATCGGGATTGATAATTTCAGGATAGAAATGGTCCTCATTGACATGCATGCCGGTCTGCTCGCAACACTCAAATGCAACACCGGGACCGGATGTCTCTGTCAGACCATAAATATCATATGCTTTAATACCAAGAGTTTCCTCAATACCTCTTCTCATTTCTTCTGTCCAAGGCTCAGCACCGAAAATACCTGCCTTGAGAGGAATATCCTCGGGCTTGTATCCCTGCTCTTTCAAGGTTTCACCTATGTATGCCGCATACGACGGTGTACAACAGATAATAGTTGCACCAAGGTCATTCATGAACTGAATCTGACGGTCCGTATTTCCGGATGACATGGGAAGGGTTAAGCATCCCACCTTGTGAGAACCGCCATGAAGTCCCGCACCGCCTGTAAACAAGCCATATCCGTATGCCACCTGACATACATCCTCATTGGTGCCGCCTGCCGCAACAATGGCACGTGCACAGCAGTCTTCCCAAAGATCCACGTCATTTTGTGTATAAAATGCAACCACACGGCGTCCGGTTGTTCCGGACGTGGAGTGAATACGCACACACTCATCAAGGGGCTTCGCCAAAAGCCCGTAGGGATATGCATCACGCAAATCTGCTTTTGATATAAAAGGAAGCTTATGTAAATCTTCAATTCCTTTAATATCCTCCGGCTTTACACCCTTTTCGTCCATGAGGTCACGGTAATACTTCACATTCTCATAAACATGCTTTACCTGTTTTACAATCTTTTCCGATTGAAGCTTTTTCATTTCCTCAACAGGCATCGTTTCCATTTCTTGCTGATAGTAATTCTGTTCCATTTTCTGTCTTCCTTTCCTATGTGTTTTTCACATCGGATTATGCAAAAAAAGTCCTCTGCATTCCGATTAAGAATACAGAGGACGAGATATCTTTATTTCTCGTGGTACCACCTCAGTTCGTCGTCATCTCACGGTAACGACCTCGTCGAGTACTAATATACCCTAGTTCTGTGACGGGAACACCCGTTGCATCCTACTTAAGACTTAACTTGTTCAGCGCACTGCTAACAGAATGAATTCGAGAAGGACGCCTCCATTGCCTCGCACCAACCGGCAACTCTCTCCAGGTTCTTTCCAACCTACTACTTTCTGCTCATTGCATTTGTTTAATATGAACTTTATAAAAAGACTATACCACTCTAACGCAATAAAGTCAACAAAAAATATTAATAGAACCAGACAATTTTTCATCCAACCGTTTACGTCTCATAATCTTCCCCTTCCGGTTCCACATCCGGGTACTCTGTGATTTCTTCCCAATAGCAGTCTGTAAAGATAGCATTTTCATCGAAATACCAACGATTGCTCTCCTTCTCGCCAAAATTACATTCTATGAAAGAAAGCTCTACCCCATCTGCCGGCTCGTAATAACCGCCACCATTAGAACCACTCAGCCAGCAATTTCGAAACTCGTATTTTCCCTTTGCGTCCATTATATAGAAAGGTCCATCTTCGCAGTCACGGATGGTACAACTCTGCACATAGATGTTACCGCTTCCATACATTGCATCAAATCCATACATACCACATCCGTATAAGTCCATTGCAGTTAAGTAGACATTCGTAGTATTCCGAAACGAAATCACACTGGAATCGCATGCTCCATCCTGAGTATGTCCCATAGTAAGACCATGCAGAAAAATATTGTTACAATCTTCAAAATTCAACACAGCTCCGGCTCTTGTTTCCACAACAAGCTCCGTGACCATAGCTCCCTCCAAATCTGCAAAAATACTCAGATCCTTCACATCCTGAATTGCAACCTCTATACCGCCATCCCAGCATTCATACAACTCAACATATGGGTGTTTTTGGTTCCATTCTTCTCCCTGCTCACTCCATATTTTCTCAATATAATCACTCAGATTATAGTATCCCGGTTTAAACATTATGGTAGCGCCCGGTTTGATCGCCTCTAAAAAGGCCTCAACATTATCCACTTCCACACAATCAGCATCCAATGTCTGTTCTTCCCCATTCAGTACAGGCATACCATTCTTTCCAACCCTATAATCTTCGGCATCCTGCGCAAGGCTGTCAAAATTGTCTAACAACATATGATTGGGATTCAAAGGAAGTACAAACATATCGGATGGGATATACATAGGAGCAGCATTCATCTCTCCCACTTTTGTAAACTGGCCTCCGTTTACATTATAAACCAGTAACATCATCTGTCTGTGAGAAACTTCGCTTTCCTCGCAGAACAAATACAGGTAATGATTACCATCCGCAGTTTTTACATAATAGGGATTAAAACCATAGGCGAAAACATCTTCATAATGGTAATAGCCATCAGTATCCGCGTAAAGGCCGAACGCAGAATAGAAGCGCCCGCTTCTGTCATAAGTGCCGGTAAAGTTTAGCTCCTCCGGCGTGCCATCTTCGTCCAAATCAGTGAAAAAGGAAGCATCCAGCGGAAGTCTTACCATATATGCTTCCGGTACGTTCATATATTTCTCCACGAACAATTCCGGATGCTCCGCAAAAGAAACCGTAGCAGTCTGTCCGCCGTTACCCGGCTCTGATATATCACCATCCCCAAAATAGAAGGTCACTCCATTGTAATCCAATGTCCAGCTGATACCATCCTCCGGAGTATTTTTGAAATAATCTGCAATGACCGCTTCCGTATAATCGTCACCTGCCCACAGGTGACTGTTCAGTTCTTTTAAAACCAGCGCAGGAATTTGCTCCATGTCCTTGATGACATCGGTAAGCTTCAACTCCTGACCGCTTTGGGTATCATAATTGCTTCCCCACATACCTCTGAAGTCATCTATAAATCCGTAATCCGAATAAGAATCCGTCAGATAACTGGTTACCACACTATCAGCTCTTCTTACCTGTACATCCATCGTTAATATGTAGGTTTCAAAAGTGTCCGGATTCATCTCAAACACTTCATTAGCTGTGACCAAAAGATTATCCGCCTCATCCTCCATGGCATTTTTTTGCATGGTCGCTCTTTCCGTGAAGGTCCGGTTCATATCCGGATAAGCATCTGCTCCCTCCCAAAATGTTACATTATTGAACTTGCTTATCAGCAGCATTCTTTCGTAATCGTTTATCCCTTCATACCGTGCATTACGGGTTTCAATCAGGGATAACACCTCCGGCAGCTCCTGCTTTTCCTGCGGTTCCTTCTCTTCTGTCGTTTCTGTCTCTTTTGTTTCTTCCGTCTCCGTCTTTTCCTCTGATTCTTTCTCTGACGTATTATCCACTTCAGTTTCTATTGAACTGATTTCCTTGGTGTTTTCTTCCGTCTTCATTGTCGGCTTCTTATCCCCACACGCGGTTAAAGAGCCCATCAGGCAAATCATTATTATCGCCAAAAAAATCTTTTTCATCTGTATTTCTCCTCGTAAGTCAATCACCGCTGTTTTGGATGCCTTATCATTACCATTCCATAAAGTCAAGTCTAATCTCGCAGGCACCGGCATCATCCGAATCACCATTAAAGTAAATACTGAAGTTACCTATATAATCGGCATCTGTCACCACTATCTGCCATTCACAATAGTCGCCGCTATCACTCATCGGCTCGCCGAGCATCGCCTTGACATCGCTCTTTGACATACCAAATGTTACACCAAGAAGGGAAACTCCCTGATCGGCAGGTTCGCCGGCATAGCTGACCATGGTAATCGTTTTAGCCTCCGCCTCGGTGAGAACGACGGTATCATCTCCCCCGTTGTAGTAACCCGGAATCAGTAAATAATCATCATTTTCATCCAGATAAAGGTTCAGACTAAAGGAATCCCCGGAAGCCAGTTCGTCCTCTCTGAACATTTCGTTTACAGGAACGCCTGCATTTTCCAATTCCACAAGATTGTACGGCATGAGCACTTTCTTGCCGTTCACCACGACAGCAATATCTGCACTGCTAAGCACAAACTCCCCATCCTTGGCAACCTTGATTTCTTCAGATGCTTCCTGTGATACAAGAGTTTTTTCAGTTTCACTGCTTTGTGTGGGGGATGTTTCACCCGGGTCTGTATTTGGAGATTCACCACCTCCGCAAGCCGCTAAGGGAAGCAGCATAACAGCCATAACAATCATTGCCAACTTTTTTCTCATTGTAATTACCTCTTTTCATTATATTTTATGTTGTATTATGTAAATCCCAGAAAGCGCCGTAGTCCATCCATTTTCGCAAACTCGTCCCAGGACTGTTTCAGCACTCGTTAGGAATCTCATCCGTACTCCTTAAAATGATAACCTTTTTTCATCTTCGCCTTTTCAAGAAAATCTTTCAGTTTAGTGTTCTTACTTATTTTTTCATAACAGTTCCCCCAGCACATATCCGCAATATCCTCCGCTGTATGTGTAAGATAAAAATCCTCCGGAATGCTTATACTGACTTCCCCTCCGCCCGTGCTACCTGCCGAGCTGCCCTGGCAACGACTATCCTGATGTATACATGGTTGCGCACTTAGGGAAAATTTTATGGTAATAATATCAACACCCCCGTCAAAATAATCTCCGACACATGCAATTTCCAAATCCGAATGTAAAAATTCCAGTTCATATTTTTTCGCAAATTTTTCAGCATAGCTGTCAAAGGCACCTCGGATTAACACCTTGTTCTTTTGCAAAATCTCAAGTGTAACATCCGTTACTCCAATATAAGTAACCGTATCCGGGATTATTATCTCTTTTAAACCGTCAAATATATCAAAAAAACCTTCTTCCACACTTGTAACATCGGAATACAGATAAAAGGATATCTTCTTATCAACAAAATCCTCTTTTTTGTAACCTTCACGATCTTTGACACAAAGTTCCCCTTCACCGTATGCACTATATCCCTCATAAAAACCATAACAGGATTTACTTACTAACATGATTTACTCCTTCCCTACCGTCGGATAATCATTGTATTTCTACGATATCCTATCACTTCATCATCTTCTTCACCCCACCCAAAAGAGTCAAATAGGGTGGGAAAATACAAAAAAGCCCATAATCCGTCATATTTCTATAACTGATTATGGGCTTATGCACATATTACAATATTATAATCTTTTACGCCCTTCCAAGCGCTCCTGCAATATCCTCTCTCATATCAATTACCGCTGCTCTGGAGGCCTCCGCGTAGTTGGCAGCGCCAAACTTTGCATACTTCTCCTGCTGATGGGCTGCGATGATACCGCGGGAGGAGTTAATGATTGCTCCCAATCCATCTTCGTTGAAGAAGTGTACCAAATCTGCTCCCTTGCCTCCCTGTGCACCGTAGCCGGGTACCAGGATGAAGGTGTTGGGCATCAGCTTGCGGAGAATTTTACCCTGCTCAGGGTAAGTTGCTCCCACAACCGCTCCCACATAGCTGTAGCTTCCGCTTTCAGGCATGCATGCAGCACCCCACTCAGCCACCTTCTCGCCCATCCACTCGTAGAGAGGTCTTCCGTCGATGATTCTATCCTGAAACTCGCCGCTGCTGGGGTTAGAGGTCTTTACCAGTACAAAGATACCCTTGCTCTCTTCCTTACAAACCTTGGTAAAGGGATTGATACCGTCGGAGCCAAGGTAGGGATTCACCGTAGCGAAATCCTCGTCAAAACCGTAGAAAGCGTTATTTCCTACTTGCACCTTGCCAAGATGGCCTACAGCGTATGCCTCGGAGGTAGAACCGATATCTCCGCGCTTCACATCACCGATTACCACCAAATCCTTTGCCTTACAGTAATCTACAGTCTTCTTAAAGGCAATCAGACCGGGTATGCCAAACTGCTCATACATTGCAATCTGGGGTTTTACCGCAGGAACCAAATCATAGATGGCATCCACAATTCCCTTGTTGTACTGCCAGATAGCCTCTGCCGCACCCTCTAAGGTCTCGCCAAACTCATCAAATGCCGCCTTCTTAATCTGCTCCGGTACAAACTTCATCATAGGGTCAAGGCCTACTACGATGGGAGCATTGGTTTTCTGAATCTTTTCAATCAGTTTGTTAATCATACGGTTCTCCATTCCGAAGTGCGTGATTCACCTCTATATATTTTTGCATGCGTAAGGCGTTGTCACAAACAACAACGCCTTTTATTTCTTGCTATTATACCAAAACCTCTGTCAGTTGGTCAACATATTTCTTGATGTTTGAAGCATTCACGTACTTCTTGGAACTTCCATCCTCTACCACTACAAGAGTAGGTGCCTGCATCACACCGAAGCGTGTTGCCAATTCCATATTTTCTTCCGCATCAATTACCACATAATCTACATCCTGCAGATATTCCTTTGCCAGCTTGCAGTTGGGACAGGTTTTGGTGGTAAACAGGTACTTGATATTGTCAGTACTCTCTTCGCCTTCCTGTACATTCTCTTTTATGTCGGACAAGGTTACGGAAGCATCCACGGGGCGCTTCAACACAGAATGCTCTACATCATACTCTGTACGGTTGGTGTACTCCTGAAGCTTACCGTCGTTCCAATTCTGAACAGGACGATAGTAGCCTGTGATACGGCTGTAAACCTCAGTCCTTGCACCACAGTGAGGACATTCCTTCACCTCACCTGCCAAATAACCGTGCTCCTTACAGATAGAATAGGTAGGAGACATGGTGTAGTAGGGCAGTTTATAGTTTTCTGCAATTTTACGTACTAATGACGCTGCCGCTTTCCAATCGGGAAGCTTTTCGCCCAAGAATGCGTGGAATACAGTACCTGATGTATAAAGTGTCTGCAATTCGTCCTGAATATCCAGAGCATCAAATATATCTGTGGTATAATCTACAGGCAGATGTGAGGAGTTGGTGTAGTATGGTACATCTCCCACCTTTCCTGCTGTTTTAATCATAGGGAATTTCTTTCTGTCATGCTTAGCAAGACGGTATGTGGTACTCTCTGCAGGAGTAGCCTCCAGATTGTATAAGTCACCGTACTGCTCCTGATAATCGGAAAGTCTCTCACGCATATGGTTCAATACTTCTTTTGTAAACTCCTGTGTGCGCTCATCCGTCATGTCTGCGCGCAGCCAGTTTGCATTCAGCCCCACTTCATTCATTCCAATCAGTCCGATAGTGGAGAAATGATTGTCAAAGGAGCCTAAGTATCTCTTGGTATAAGGGTACAGTCCCTCCTCCAAAAGCTTGGAAATAACGCCTCTCTTAATCTTAAGGGAACGTGCTGCCAAATCCATCATACGGTTCAGTCTGGCATAAAACTCATCCTTATTGGCAGACATATAGGCAATACGGGGCATATTGATGGTAACAACGCCCACACTTCCGGTACTCTCTCCGGAACCAAAGAAACCACCTGTCTTCTTGCGAAGTTCTCTTAAGTCCAGTCTCAGACGGCAGCACATACTGCGCACGTCACTGGGTTCCATATCAGAGTTAATATAATTAGAGAAATAAGGTGTACCATACTTTGCTGTCATCTCAAATAACAAACGGTTATTCTCTGTATCGGACCAGTCAAAATCACTGGTAATGGAGTAGGTAGGAATCGGATACTGGAAGCCTCTACCGTTGGAATCACCCTCGATCATGGTCTCAATAAATGCCTTGTTGACCATGTCCATCTCTTTCTTACAATCCTTGTATTTGAAATCCATCTCCTTGCCACCCACGATTGCAGGAAGCTCAGCCAAATCGTTAGGCACGGTCCAATCCAAGGTAATATTGGAGAAGGGAGCCTGGGTCCCCCAACGGCTGGGAGTATTTACACCATAGATAAATGCCTCAATACACTTCTTTACTTCACCATAGCTTAAGTTATCTACCTTTACAAAGGGAGCAAGGTAAGTATCAAAGGAAGAAAATGCCTGTGCACCCGCCCACTCATTCTGCATGATGCCAAGGAAGTTAACCATCTGGTTGCACAGAACGGATAAATGTCTTGCAGGCGCGGAAGTAATCTTACCCGTAATACCGCCAAGTCCTTCTGTAATCAGCTGTTTCAAAGACCAGCCTGCGCAGTAACCTGTAAGCATTGACAAATCATGAATATGAATGTCCGCATTTCTGTGCGCCTCGGCAATTTCCTCATCATAAATCTCAGATAACCAGTAGTTTGCGGTAACAGCACCGGAGTTACTCAAAATCAAACCACCCACGGAATAGGTTACGGTAGAATTCTCTTTTACACGCCAGTCCTCTACCTTCACATAGCTGTTTACCACATCCTTATAATCCAAAATGGTGGACTTCATGGTACGCATCTTTTCTCTCTGCTTACGATACAGAATGTATGCCTTTGCCACCTCTTCATAGCCTGCCTGTCCCAAAACACGCTCCACGCTGTCCTGAATATCCTCAACATGAACAGACCCTTCGGAAACCTTGGGCTGAAAATCTGCAGTTACACGAAGTGCCAACAAATCCACGATGTCATTATTGTAATTCATCTCCGTAGCAGTAAATGCCTTCATAATGGCATCGTTGATTTTAGTCAGTGTGAAATCTGCTTTTGCACCATCTCTTTTGATTACCTGAAACATCATATACCTCCGACATAAGTTCTTTTGTATGCGTCTTGCGCTCTGTAAATCATTGTAGCACTTTATATGGTAAAAGTCAACGAGAAGACACAAGATATTGTGGTTATTTTATTTATAACCATCAGATATTGTGTGTGTATGTGAGATTTTTTAAACAGATTGCACAATAGGAATAATTTGGAAACGCTATAAAAAGAGCGGTTGTATTTTAGTTTCTCTAAAATACAACCGCTCTTTTTTACATATTTTATGACATTTCTGAAATTCTATTTCTTATAGCGTGAAATCCGCTAAAATATAGCTAGTAATTACTACAATCAGGGAAAGGACGGATAGCATGAATATCGGTGAAACAATTACCAGACTGCGTTTTGAAAAAGGCATTTATCAAAAAGAACTGGCTTCCTATCTAAATCTTTCCGTGGGAACCATCTCTAATTACGAACAGGGTATTCATTACCCTGATTTGAATACCCTGTGCAAAATAGCTGATTTTTTCGGTGTTACCACTGACTACCTGTTAGGCCGTACTTCTCACCGCTATGCGCCGGAGACCCTAAACCTTTCACTGACAGATACCTACACTGTATCAGACATGGTGAATACCACGCTTGAATTATCTCCGCAGAATGTAAATTCCATCATTTCTTATCTGCAATATTTAAGAAACAGTGAACTCTGATTATCTGGTTGACAAGAACTGTCGCTCTCTTTTGGCAGTCTCATCATCCGGATAATTTTTTATGTATTGCTCCAAAAGTCGTAATGCTTCTTTATATTCTGAAAGATACTCATATGCTACAATTTCATTAAAAGACAAACTCTGCAATACCTCGTTATCCGTTAAAAGCTTACCTTTTTGAAATGCCTCCAATGCCTTAGCATAATCTTTCTTCTTCATTTCACACAGTCCCAGCTGATTATACACCGAAGCATTCTCACCATATTTGTTGAGATAACCATTGTAAACACTTGCCGCATAATTGTAATCACCGGTGGCTTCATACGCTTTACCCAGATACAGATAGCTTTCAGCACCGCCTTTGTCCTTTGCTTCTTCCAAAGCAAGATACGCCTGCTGATATTCACCGAGATAATAATACATCCGCCCCACATTATATGCTGTCATATGTTTGTCTTTGCGTTCCAGCGCCTGCTGCAGATATTTTTTGCCGTCATCCCCCATACCGAAATGCTCCATGCACTCATAAATCTCAATAATTCTGTCATAATTTGCAGGCTCCATTGATATGGTCTTGTCAAAGTCTTCTTTCGCTCCGGAATAATCCATTAGCTCCATTCGCACATTTCCTCTTAAAAAATATGCATCCTTCTCTTCCGGCCGCAACGCCAAAATAGCATTATAACAACTAAGCGCTTCCGCATACTGACCATTTTTGCTGTATGCTGCCGCCAGATAAAAATTCAGGTCAAAATCCATATCGGAAATCAAACCGTTACTGCCGGACAACGATTCATTAAAGCAGGCTATCGCCTGTTCATAATCCGTAAGTCCCATGTAGGCAATCCCTTTTCCTCTTGCAATCAGGCGCTCATCCTCCGAAAGAGCCTGCGCCTCTTCAAACAGCAAAAGAGCCCCCTCATAATCGAGAGCGGTGATTGCCGCCATGCCCTCTGAAATTTTCGCTTTGCCGTCCCCGCAGCCGGTCAGACACAAAATAGTCCCACATGCCGCCAGAATCAGCTTTATCCGGCCATACTTCATCCTGGTCATCCTTCCGTAATAACTACTTTTTCCTTACTCAGCAAGTTCAGAGGTACAGTGTGCACATCTTGTAGCATCAATTGCAATTTCACTCTTACAGAAAGGACAAATCTTGGTCGTAGGTGCCGGTGCAGGCTCGTCCTCCTTTTTCTTGCGGGAGGTCTTATCGTTCAACATATTGATAAACTTCACCAGGCAGAAGATGACAAATGCTGTAATGATAAAATTAATTACTGCAGTAATAAAATTACCGTACATCAGCATGGGAGCTTCTTCACCTTCTCCCATCTTAAGTACCAGATTGCTGAAATCGGTTCCTCCGAACAATCCCAATACAGGTGTCAGGATGTCCTTATTAAGGGAAGTCACAATAGCGGTAAATGCACCGCCGACAATAACACCGACTGCCATATCCATTACGTTTCCACGCATAATAAATTTCTTAAATTCTCCAAAAAAACCTTTTCCTTTGCTCATTATAAATCCTCCAACTTTTGTAAATAATAAATCATCTATTCATAATAGTAGCACAACCTGTTAAAAGTCTCAAGGACTTCCTATTGTTTTTCCCTTTTCAATCAATGCAGTTTAGAGTATAATAAATGCAAAATATATTTGTACAATCTTCCGGGGTGAAACATGCAACGCATCAACAGCGACATTAAACAAAACAACTTCAAACAGATTTATCTTCTCTACGGCGAAGAGCGTTACCTGAAAAAGCAGTACACGGATCGGTTACACAAAGCTATGTGTAATGAAGGCGACAGCATGAACACGCATTTTTATGAAGGGAAGGACATCTCTGTAGGAGAAATTATCGACCTTTCCGAAACCCTCCCTTTTCTTTCGGAGCGCAGAGTCATTTTTATAAGCAACAGCAATCTATTCAAATCCGGCGGCGAGAAAATGGCAGAATACCTGGCTTCTCCCAATGAAACCACTTATTTTGTTTTTACGGAAAGCGAAGTAGATAAACGAAGCAAGCTGTTTAAAGCCGTACAAAACAACGGTTGCGTGGTAGAATTCGGAGTCCAGGATGAAAACACCCTAAAGCGTTGGATTGCCGGCATTGTCGGCAGAGACAACAAGAAAATTGCGGAACGGACTGTTACTCTTTTCCTCACAAAGACCGGAACGGACATGGAAAACATTCAGATGGAGCTGGAAAAGCTTCTTTGCTACTGCATGGACCGTGATGTCATTACGGATGAGGATGTGGAGGCAGTCTGCGTAAACCGCATTTCCAATCATATTTTTGACATGGTAAATGCCATTGCATCCGGCAATACCAAAGAAGCATTGTCCCTCTATTATGACCTGCTTGCACTAAAGGAACCTGCCATGCGCATTCTGTTTCTGATTGCCCGTCAATACAATCTGCTTTTACAGACCAAGGAGTTGAAACAGAAAGGTTTTTCCGACAAGGATATTGCCTCCAAAATCGGCGTACCTCCCTTTGTAGCAGGCAAATATGTCGCTCAAGCCTCCCGCTTTAAGACCTCGGACTTAAAAGCCTTTGTCAAACGCTGCGTGGAGACGGAGGAAGCAGTCAAGACCGGACATATGAACGATGTCATCAGTGTGGAAATGTTAATTGTATCAGCGTAAGGGAAGGAATGTACGCACCTCTATTTCTTTCTTTAAACTTACCGTGACCGCTCCACATTCCGGTGTCGTCAATACGATACTGCCCGCATCAGCAAGTCTTGTCAGTGTGTCCGGATGCGGATGCCCGTAAGAATTATATCTGCCGCAGGAAACTACAGACACCTGTGGCTTAAATTGTCGCAAAAACTGTTCTGACGTGGCATATCGTGAACCATGATGTGCCACCTTCAAAACTGCACTGCCACCAATACCATAGTGTCGCAGCTTATCTGTCAGCATTTCTTCTCCCTCACCATCCACATCACCTGTCAATAATAGGGTAAGCTTCCCTTCCTTCCCTCTGTCATTCCACAATTCCACATAGAAGCACTGTGAGGAAGCATTGTCTTCACCCTGAAAATCCTTTGACGGATGCAGACACAGAACGGATGATGTTTTACCTTTTAGTTGCATACCTGCACATATCTCCCCCGGCAGATACACACGCTCTATTGTAATTCCCTCCTGTTTAGCAAAGCCCAACAGTTCCTCCACTCCGCTCTTATGGTCCAAGTCATCATGGGACACAAACACTCCATCCAGTTTTCTGATGCCATTGTATTTGAGAAAGGGTAACAGGACATATCTGCCCACTTCATCCCTGCTACTGCTGCCACAATCAAACAGATAGTTTTCACCTGATGCAGACTTCACAAAGATACAATCCCCCTGCCCCACATCCAGAAACGTTACCTTACAAGTGCCGGAAATTCTCACACTCAAAATAATGACTGCCACCGCCAGCAACGCAGGTTGTACTAGTTTCCCATATGTATCCATAACTGTTATTTTACGTTTCCTTCTCATATTTCCCAAAAGCACTACAGTAAACCATATGGCATAATAGAAAGCCATCTGCCATGCATCCGGTCTTCCCGGATTCCAGGTATGAAAAGGCAATCCTTCAAACAACCTGCACAGCCACTCGTATCCTGTAAGCACCAGGCAGTCCACTGTCCCCAATATGCCAAAACCGGGTAACAGCATGGCAAACAATCCAAAGCACAAAACCATCCCCATTAAAGGTAATATCAACAGATTTAAGAGCATGGAATATACCGGCACCTCATAATAAAACCACAGCATTACCGGCAAGGTGGTGAGCGTCACGGACACTCCCGACAAAAGTGACTGTTTGACAACATTCACCGTATGATTGCTTAGTACTGCAATAATACTCATAAACCTGCCTCTATATTTTCTCTGAAACACCCTGCTTTTCTTCATCTCACCTCCTGTAAGCGCGGGATACAGCACACCAATACCAAGTACCGCACCAAAGGATAGCAAAAATCCTGCGTGGCGCAGGTACTCCGGATTTTGCAGCACCATAACTGCTCCCATAATTCCAAGCGCTGTAAGCATGTCATAGGTTCGTCCGAAAACATGGGACAACATTTTAATAAGATACATACCGATTGCCCGTGTTGCAGAAATACTCATTCCCGTAAGCACCCCATACAGCAACAAAATGGTACCTCCGATAACAGCGGCAGCACAAGTGGGCACTCCCAGCTTTCGAAGCAATTGATATAGGCTGATTCCTACAATTGTAATGTGCAATCCGGATATCGATAAGATATGTACAATACCATTGCGCTTATACAATGCCTTCAATTCCCTATCTGTCTCTTTGTTTTCTCCCAGCAGCATGGTACACATAACTGAAGCTTCCTTTGACGGAAATATCTGATATAACCGCTTCTTCCAATATTGCTTCAATTGATATAAAATGTCTGCCACCCCGGAGTACCGTTCTCCCTCTGCCACTATTTCCACCTGCTTTATGCACCCTGCAATCTTCAAGGAAGCATAATATGACCTGCTGCTAAACTCTCCCGGATTTGTAGCCTCCGAAAAAAGCGCAAAATCTCCCAAAACCGTAACATCACTGCCCAGCTTCAGTCTTTCACTTCCCTCATATTCACATATCAGGTTATCTTGTAATTTTATTGTTTGTTTGAGATTTTCCTGCTGCAGAACCGCAGCATTTTCATGAATAATAATTGAACTTAAATAAAATCTGTCCTGCTCTTTTTTGTAAACCCTGCCGGTAAGCAAAAGCCTTTCCTTTGCAGAGTCAAATTGTCTATATAGCTGCATGTCTGCATCCTCATCCATTAAGAGACGCAGACATGCTATCACAATCAGACACAGGCAGACCACCAAAAGCGGTCTCTTCATACCGTATCCTTTCTTCACTTTTCCAATGTGGTCACACAGTCCAAATTCCTCTCATAAACAGCCTTTGAAAAGCTTAGCGGCACCTCACCATTTATCAGAATCTGTACCTTATTAACATTGGGAAGCTCCACCAGCGAATTTACAATAGAATAAATCGCCAGCTGATTTGAAACATTGTTTTCCACTTGCAGGAAATTAGCATCCATATTCACATAACAGATGCCATCCTTTGTGGTAACACCCAAAATCTTCGTATTACTGTTAATTGTAGGATAAATACCTTCCACCTGTCCGCTTGGTCCTGCAATCATCTCTTCTACAATTAAGCGCTCCATGGACATATTGGTGGAGTAATGCTTTTCCCGATATGCCGCTATCAGCTTATCACCCGTTTCATTGGCGAAATACAATTTTACCCGGGCAAGCTCATAGGTATTAATCTCATTACCATCATTATAAATGAACTGGTCAGCACTCATTCTTCCTACAGCCTCACCCGCATTATCGTAAAGCTGTCTGCCTTCCACAGTCATACTCACATAATCCACACCTTCAATCTGTGTCAGTGTATTGACTAGTGCGGCTCTCACCAAAACCTCCGTATTGGGATGCAATTCCTTATACGCAGCATCCACATTGATATATGCAACTCCTCTTCGGATTTGAGCGTCCAACACCCTAAAACCATATGCAAGCGGAGCCTTGTACTCCAGCTTATCCGATGTTGCCCCCAGGCATGCCAGCAATTCATTCAGCTGTTCATACTTTCCTGAAGTTTCTACCTGATATGGCTTCGTCTCCAGTTTCGTTTCTGAGTTACTGATGTAAAATATCTGATATCCTGTTTCTTCTTTCTCTTCTATCTCTCTATTGCAGGCAATAAGCCACACAGCAGAAAGCATGAGAAATAAAATCATCACATTTTTTTTCATAATCTGTCCCTTATGCAATATATGTCAACGGTATCTTTACCACAAAGACGGAGCCTTCACCCTCCGTACTTTCCACATTGATGGTTCCCTTGTGTGCCAATACCGCACTTCTGGTGATTGCCAGTCCCAAACCTGTTCCACCGATTTCCTTGGAATGAGATTTATCTACCCTGTAAAAACGCTCGTAAATGTGACCAAGCTCCTCCTGTGGAATTCCCATGCCGGAGTCGCTTACACGAAAGCTGAAGTACTGATGGTCTGCATCCAGCGTCACCTTCACCCAGCCATGCTCTCTGTTGTACTTGATGGCATTCTCCACCAGATTGGTCATGACAATACTCAGCTTCACCTCGTCTACCTCTGCCACTACAGGGCGCATGCTCTCAAATACCACCTCCACATCCTTTTTCCTTGCAAGAGGGCGTAAACGCTTTAATATCAGTTCCGTCAGATGATTGATATCCAAAGCTGCGATATTTAGAGCCTGTGCCTTTTTATCCATCTTCACAAGTGCAAGTAAATCTGTAATAATCTGATTTTCCCTGTCAATCTCCGAAGCCATATCTTCCATAAATTCCCGATATAGCTCTGCCGGAACATCTTCCTGGGAAAGCAGGGATTCTGCCAACACCTTTATGGAAGCCATCGGTGTTTTCAATTCATGGGACACATTCGCCACAAATTCCTGTCTGGAATCATCCAACACCTTCATACGCCCCAGAAGTTGATTAAAAGCATCCGCAATCCGCTCGGTTTCAATATAGTCCGGCACAGATATTTCTTTATCACTGTAGCCTTCCTTCACTTCGTTTATGGACAAGGTTATCTTATGGAACGGTCGGGTCAACACACCCGATAAGACAATTGCCAGCGAAATGATAATCACTACCAGAATTAGTTCCAAAATATCTGCCTTTCGGTTCATCTTGTCCAATGTAGCAACAATATTTTCACCGGTAACACTGGTAAGCATAACTCCCACAATCTCTCCTGATGCCGCCTTGTTACTGTTTTTTCCGCTGTCATCAGCGTTTCTTATTGTGCGGACAATAGGAGTCGTCATTTCAATATAGCCATGTTCTTTGTCATAATGGGAAGAATTCTGACCCAGGAAACACTTAAGCACCTCTTCGGAAATAATAATTTTCCCCTCACTGATACCATATGTATCCTTAATAACCTTGTAATTGTTGTTGATGATCAAAACGCGGCCCTCATAAAGGCTGGACAGCATCTCCAATTCCGCATTTATCACTTCTTTAGAAGTTTGAAAGCTCTGCTCCTTCGACTGGTAATTGGTCAGATAATTGTTACTAATCAAATGATTAGCCAATACCATCAGCTGATTCTGAACTGTAGCAATACGCTGTTCCACCGCCTGTTCTTCATAATTGTTCATGATACCATATCGCAGACAGACGGCCGGAACGATACCTGCCAACATCACAATTACAAAAATGCGAAGGCGCAGACTTTTTAAGAATATGATTGTTTTAATCCTGTAACCAATTTTGCTTAACATATGCACAAATAACCTTATACGTTTAGGAAGTAATAACCCACACCCCACTTCGTGTGTACGTATTTGGGATCACTGGGATTCTCCTCAATTTTTTCACGCAGACGGCGGATATGGACATCCACGGTACGCACATCTCCCGGATAGTCCGTTCCCCATACCAGCTTAAGCAGATTTTCTCTGCTGTATACCTTGTTGGGATTGAGCATTAGAAGTTCAAGCACTTCAAATTCCTTGGCAGTCAGACTGATTTCCCTGCCCAAAATGTATACTCTTCTGTCCTCACACTCTAAGCGCACATCGCCATTCTCAATGATTTTAGCCGCATCTTTTGAATTCTTCTGCGGCTCAATGCGGCGCATAATCGCTTTGATGCGAGCCTTTACCTCCAGAATATTAAAGGGCTTTGTTATGTAATCATCAGCTCCGTATTCCAGGCCTAAGATTTTATCCATATCCTCTCCCTTTGCAGTAAGAATGATAATCGGAACATTTGAGAATTCACGAATCTGCTGACAAACCTCAAAGCCTGTCAGCTTGGGAAGCATTACATCCAACAAAATAATATCATATTGATTCTCTCTGGCATATGCAAGTGCCTCTTCGCCGTCATATGCACAATCCACCTGCATATCGTCCTGTTCTAAGCTGAAACGGATTCCCTTTACAATCAGCTTCTCATCATCCACCACCAATACTCTTTTACCCGCCATAGTCTCTTCTCTCCCTTTTTGTTATTCCACAACAATCTGATCACAAATTCTTTGGTATATACTTTCCTTGATACCGCTCACCTGCATAATATCTTCTTTGCGCAAGAATTTACCATGCTTCTCCCTGTAAGCAATGATATCCTTCGCTCTGGAGCTGCCGATACCGGGCAGAGTACACAACACTTCCTGCGTTGCAGTATTGATATTTACTACCGCACTGCCACCCTGCATCAGAGCCTGCTTAAGCAGTCTGCCTTCCTCAACATCCGGAATGTAGAGCTGTTCCCCATCTGTAAGAAGTGCAGCAAGATTCACATAATTCTCACCGGCGTTCTTCGCGAAGCCGCCCGCCGCCAAAACCGCATCCTCTCTGCGGCTTCCCTCAGGAAGCTGCACCACCCCGGGGTTCATAACAGCTCCGCACACGTGAACGTAAATCGTCTGCTCTGTCTCATCCGGCAATATACCGTCCGTGCCTGCAGCTTCCACATTCTGTGCCATTTCCTCTCCCTGTTCTAAAACGGGAAGGGAGATAACCTTATCCTGCACCCTGCAGCCACCAAACAGCAGACCGCCCAAAACCAACGTCATGACATATCCATATCTTCTTTTTATCTTCATCATAGTCCTTTCTCTCCGGCACTCGCCAAAGACAAAGGATTGCCTCTCTATGCTGACATTTTCATTGTAAAATAATTACAAAAGTTTTACAAGTAAGATTTTACTATTTCCACTTAAAAATAAGAATCCCTGCAATGGCCACCGCCATACCCACTGCTTTGCGCCACTCGAAGGGCTGCTTATCTACTCCGAACCAGCCAAACAGCTCAATGATATATGCCACCAGAAGCTGAGCCACTACAATAAGCATAACTGCCTTTGCCGGTCCCAACACTTCCATACTCTTTATTACTGTAAATGTAATGAACGCTCCTATGGCACCACCAAGCAGCATATACTTGGGTTGTACGGAAAACACCTTAAGCAGATTCCCTCTCTCGGTAAGTAACCATGCCGACAAACATACGAACAGCGCACTAAGCTGCACAAATGAGCTTGCCGCCCAGATACCGGAATCCTTGGTAACCTGTGTGTTAAATACCCCCTGAATACTCATAAGCGCACCGGATATAATAGCAATCAAAAAACCAATCATGGTAAACACCACCTTTCTAAAGGTAGTATCTCCACCATGACCGGTCTCTTATTCAAATAATTTTATTGTATAATCTGAGTGGAAATCTGTTCCGACAATTCCTCCAACAGTGGTGTGACTACTTCACCATTCCAAACCTTAGCAAAAAGTGCTTCCATCTGTAACCATAAATTACCGATTTCCATCATCTTGGGAAGAGATATGCTGTTTGCATACTCTAACATACATATTTGCAACGCACCATTATCCTGATTAATCTTAACGTTTGAAGCTACCTTACCCGTTCTCTCATAAAGTTCTCCGGCGTATTCATCCACCAAAAAAGCCGCAAATTTATTGGCAAGCTCTTTGTGTTCGGAATAACTGTTTACCGCAACCACATTTGTTACAGACAAAGAACGGCTTGCAAGCATCTTATTGATATTTGGCATAACTGCTACACCATAATCGTGAGTAAATACACCATCAGCCTTTGCCTGCTCAACACGCCTGATTGCATCAGTACCGCCTATGGTAAATACAATTCTTCCGTTGACAAAATCATCCATTACCGACTCATAGGTAACAGTATCCGATTCTATGGAGAAGAACTGATTTAATGCCTGATATACCTTAAGACATGCTACAGTCTGGTCACTTACAATTTGAATACTGGATTCATCATCACCGGTATCCGAACCGATTACCAGATAGTTACCCACAATCCAAAAGTTATGAAAAATGTCAGAAACATCCCACTTCATAACACCTTCCACGCCTTCGGGTACGTCGAAGCTGTCTGCAATGGTGAGCAAATCCTCTACTGTCGTAGGAATTGCTTTTGCAAAATACTCTGCAGTCTTTTCAGCTACCAATGCCTCATCCAGCACAGCACCTTCATCAGTTCCCTCAGCCGCTGCACCATCCTCTGCATTGGCAAGCGCCTTATGAGCCTGCTGTGTAGCCCACTCATAAAGATAAGTCTCGTTATACAGAAGGACGCTGGTGTCATAGCTTAATGGATACGCCACCTTTTTTCCTTTATATGTTACGGAATCCAGAGCCGTCTTTAAAAAATTCTGCTCATTACAGACTCCCTTCACATCCTTGATTTCCTCGGTAAGTCCTGCCAGATACGCCTTCTCCAGCGCATCATTACTTATGATAAAGGCATCCGGTATCTGTTCCGAATGAAGGGATGCGTTGTTAAGTTCTCCCAGATAATTGCTGTCGGAAGCCATGATGGGGATGACACGCACATCCTCTTTCTCTCCGAAGGCAACTGCCGCACTGTTGATATAGCTTGTCATACTGTCGTCAGCGTACCAGAAATAAATAGTTTCCTTCTTGTTAAAAAGCGAAGTGATATCAATCTCTTCCTCAGGGTTTTGAATCCCCCTTTTGCCCGCAAAGATAGCACCCACAACAATAAGTGCAATTACCGCCACGGCAAAAAAACGTCTCTTAATATGCATAACTGCTCCTTAAATACACTCTTCCAAAATAGCTGCCATATCATCAATGTTTTCTTTGGTAATGATAAGAGGGGGAACAAAACGGATAATGTTTGTTCCTGCATTAATCAATAATAAGCCTTTTTCAAGTGCCTTAGTAATGATATCTCCTACAGGGCGGTCAAACACCAGTCCCTGCATAAAGCCTACGCCGCGTCGCTCTGTAATGCAGTCATACTTTGCCACAAACTCATCCAGACGCTTGGTAAGATAAGGTGCAACCTCTCTTACATTTTCAATTACCTTCAAATCCTCAAACAAATCAAACACCTTTGCAGATGCAGCTGTCGCAAGCGGATTTCCTCCGTAGGTGGTTCCGTGGTCACCGCTGGTAAGGGATTTCTGTGCCACTTCTTCTGTCATCATAAATGCGCCCATAGGAATTCCACAGCCCAGAGCCTTTGCAGAGGTCATGATATCCGGTTTCACCTGATAACGCTGCCAAGCATACATATAGCCCGTTCTGCCCATGCCGCACTGTACTTCATCAAAGATTAACAGAATATCCTTTTCATCACAAAGAGCACGTACCTTCTTTAAAAATTCCTCAGTTGCAGGGAGTAAGCCACCCTCACCCTGTACAGGCTCCATAATGATGGCACAGGTCTTATCCGTCACCTGGGAAAGTACACTGTCAAAATCATTCAACTCCGCAAATTTCACATTGCCTATAAGGGGCTCAAAAGCCTCACGGTACTTGGGATTACCGGTTACCGCCAAGGCTCCCATGGTTCTTCCGTGGAAGGAATGATTCATGGCAATGATTTCATGGTCGGTGGTACCGTCCTTCAAATAAGCATACTTGCGGGCTGCCTTGATAGCACCCTCCATAGCCTCCGCACCGGAGTTGGTAAAGAACACCCTGTCCATACCGGAAGCCTTCTTAATTTTCTTTGCTGCCTCAATAGCAGGTACATTGTAATAATAATTGGAGGTGTGAATCAGCTTGTCAATCTGGCCCTTCACCGCATCATTGTATTCCTTGTTATTGTAGCCCAAAGCAAACACTGCGATTCCTGCCACAAAATCCAGATACTTCTTGCCCTCCATGTCATAGAGGTACACACCATCACCCTTGTCAAGCACTATCTGATACCGATTGTAGGTATGAAGCAGGGATGCCTCTGCCTCTTCTATATATTCTTTCATATTCATGTTTTTGTCCTCCAATATCCATGACTCCCAACGCTTCCCTTTCACGCAGGACATCATTGTATTGTTTCATTGTAACATGCCTAAATTTACGGGTCAAGGAGCAGATTACAAAAAGGGCCGCTCAATGCAGCCCTTTCACTATTTTCTCTCATTCAAATATAACTGTACCCTGTTGTCAATAACCTTTGCCACATCCTCAGCACTCTTTCCACCTGCAAAAAAGGCATCCAATTCCTCTTCCAATATGGCACGCAATTTATCATCCGCAAGTGGCTTCGCCACACACTGCTCCATGTATGCATTAAAATCCTCTATGTAAGTAGTACCATCCTTTTTTAAGAATATCTCCCTTACGCCTCCATCCTCATGTATCTTTGCGGTTCCGTCTTCTTCATAAATTACATCTTCATTATTCACCGCATTTCTCTTTACACCGCATAATTCCACATACTGCTGCCCATCTTCACTAAGTATATATTCCAAAAATGAAGCAATCGCCTCTTTGTCCGAAGCATTTACACTTACCGCTAAAACTCCGTCCGTTTCCAGGTAACTACCATGCTTTTCATAAGTAGGAAATCCAACTATGTTCATATCCTCCCCCAAACGTTTGGCGAAGCTCTCATAATTAGAAAAAGACATAATGTATTGAATCGTGGCTAGACTCTCTCTTTTCTTGAGACTTTCTAAGTCTTCTCCCATAACAAGATACTTGTCCAACTGATGTTCTTGTAAATAGGTTAAAAGAGAAACAAATTCCTCTGATTCGAACTTACTAATACCGTTCTCCCAATCAATATAAGGCACAGACAAAGGATTATATATCAGCATGTAAAAAGCCTGTGCATATCCTTGTGCCGGCAAAATCGTTTTTACCTCTTTTTCCCTGGCACACTCAAACATACCCTGTAAATCCCAATTTCCTTCGTTCCATACATCTGAATATGTTACCAACGTACGACTAGATACCTGCGTAGGGATACCTAACAGTCTCCCATCCACCGTTCCCAATTCCAGTGTACCAGGCCACAATGCATTCAAGGTATCCTCTGATATAAGCTCCCTTAAATCAAGCAAGCTTTCCTTCGGTAATTTATTTAAATCCTCACAGGATACAAACAATAAGTCTAGGCAATTTTCTCCAACAATCTCAGCCATAACTCTTGTTTTATAGGCATCCTCCTGCCCCTTGTCAGCCTTTTCATATGTAACTTTACACAAAGGGTTTCTTCTGGAATAATCTGCTGCACATCCCTGCACCAGATTATAGCTTCCCCCTGATATATCCACAATACGGATATCGCTGGCATCGCTTATACGCTCTCCCAAAACCATTATCATATCTTCTTCCTGAGCAACAACCCGTAAGACAGGAGTTCCGTCTTCCCTAAACGTCATGGCCTCCAATTGATTAGCATGAATACCGTTATCTTTTAGCGATAAAAAAACTTCCCTTTCTCCGCTTATGACATTCCACTTAACCAATTTTTCTCCCAGGCAATAATATATGTGATAGCCTCTCATTGCAAGAATTTTTTTATAGTCCAAAGAGGAAAACTCACACAACACACACTCTTGTTTAGCATCCACATCATACCATACAAGCTGCACCGTCCCCTGTTCGTTATTCACCTTAGGGAAGACAAGCATTCCATCATCGGAATGTATCGGCTCCTGCAGTGCACCTTCCTCACCATACGGAGCTGACATAAGCTCTTGTCCCTTATGGTCTGCAATATAGAGTACTCCATCACTTCTTGTATAGCAATTACCCGCTTTATCAATGATACAATCTGATATGGGGTTTATTATGTTTTCCTTTTTATCAAAAAGCCCTTTCCCTTCATAAAAAGTAAACATGTCCGATTCTGTCACTTTTTCTCCCGACATATCCAATGTCAATAAACGGCAGGTATCTGCTATAAACTGACCGCTATCCTTTAATGCAAATCCCAGCAATTGAAGCGTATACTGTCCCTCATCCGTAATATCCATGTCTGCAATATATTCCACCGCTAATAAGTCTGTAGAATTCATTATAGGCACTGTGGTTTTCGTACCCTCCATCCCATTCACATCAAATGCATATAATGATATCTCAACATCTTCTGATGCAAACCATTGTAAATCGTAAAAATAACCATCTCGCACATCAAAAATATGCTGTATCATCACATCCACATCCTGTGAAATATCGTGCTCCCACTCCTTGAACTCAACAACGGATAATTTATTATCTTCTCCGATATCTTCCTTCATTATCATCTTCTGATTCCCCCAATCAAAAGAAAACGCCTCGCTATCGACTTCACTTACCTGCACTTGTTCCGGCACTTTTTCTCTATTACATCCCCCGCAAAAAAGTACGGATAAAAGAACCAATGCCATACTGCATAACTTTTTGAACATATTATTTACCTCGAAATCAAATCATTTACATATAAATTATATCATGCATATAGGAATGTTCAATCTTTCTTCAAATTTATTTATGCACCGCTGAATGCGCTATCTCTACATCATGATCTTCATGATAAACTACCGCATAACATTTGGTGCAATAATACTTATGTCTATGTACTTCATGCGTTACCGTACAGCTTACATAAATAGGTGTGTTTCCTACATAATATCCAGTATATCCCATGTGCTGCGTGGTATAACTAACTTCATACTTCTTTTTATCCTCTCAATTTGTTTCTTCTGAATCTTCAATAATTGCAGTTCCTATCCCCTGGTTGGTAAAAATCTCCAAAAGCAGGCAGTGGGGAATACGTCCGTCCAAAATATGCACACGTTTTACGCCGTTACGGATAGCCGAAGTACAGTTGCCAAGCTTCGGAAGCATACCGCCGCCAATCATACCGCTTGCAATCAACTCGTCTGCCTGTGTTGCAGTCAGTCTGGAGATAAAGGATGACTTATCATTAAAATCTCTGTACAAGCCCTCGATATCTGATAAGAATACCAGCTTATCTGCTCCAACTGCCTTTGCAATGGCACATGCCGCATCATCAGCATTGATATTGTAGGTCTGGAATTTATCGTCCAAACCGATAGGTGCCACAATGGGAAGGAAATCCTTCTCCAGCATGTCGTAAAGCACCTTGGGGTCCACACCTGTAATCTCGCCTACAAAACCGATATCCTGACCGTCGGAATACTTTTTCTCCACCTGCAAAAGACCGCCGTCCTTGCCGCTGATACCGATTGCTTTCACACCAAGCTCCTCTACCATGGTCACGAGACGCTTATTGATTTTGTTGAGAACCATTTCAGCAATCTCCATGGTCTCCTCATCAGTTACACGAAGACCGTTGATAAACTTTGCCTCCTTTCCCACCTTGTTCACCCAGTTGCTGATTTCCTTGCCGCCGCCGTGAACGATAATGGGCTTAAAGCCTACCAGCTTAAGGAGGGTAACGTCCTTAATAACGTTCTTCTGCAATTCCTCGTTGCTCATGGCACTTCCGCCGTATTTCACAACGATAATCTTACGATTGAATTTCTGTATGTAGGGCAGTGCCTCAATCAATACCTCTGCCTTTTTTAAAACTTCCTGCATATCCTTTTCCATGTCTTCTTCCTTTCGCATTATGTAGGTATTCTGATATTCTAAATCGCTTGTTTCCACATTATTTATGAACGGTAGTCTGCGTTAATCTTTACATAGTCATAGCTCAAATCACAGCCCCATGCGGTAGCCTCAGCATCACCCATGTGCATATCAACAAGTGCTGTTACCTCCGGAGAAGAAAGAACCTTTGTAGCCTCCTCCTCACTGTAATCACAGGCAACCCCATTTCCGAAAATATGAATGCGGGTACCATCGCCCTCAAAATATAAATCTACATTTTCAGGGTCAAACTCTACTCCTGAATAACCAAGGGCACATAAAATACGTCCCCAGTTTGCATCA
>CALYZQ010000002.1 GCA_945609985.1 uncultured Lachnospiraceae bacterium
ACTATTTTCTTTAAGGAACAGCTTCCCTGAAAACTGGTGGACCAGATGGATGTAATCTGATAAGGTCCTATGGTTGCAGGGATTTCCACTTCCTCTATTCCGGAAGAAATATCGCAATAAATCAATTCATTGGAAGAGTTTACCTGATAAACTGCTTTCTTTCCATCACTCTCAATGGTAATTTCGTAAACATCTTCATTCAAATACTTGAATGCAATGGACTTTCCTGTTGCCGTCTCATATAAATCTGAATTTTTCATACCTTCAAAATAGAATGTAGCAGGCACATCTTTTATAAAATTCGTAAATGTATACCCACTTGATGAATCTTCCACGAAATTAACCTTACCGTTATTGGCAGTTATATGCTCTAAGGAGGTACATCCCTCCCACATACTGATATCCAAATCACTTTCTTCATAACTGTCTGGAAGAACCACCGCCTTTAATTTGGAACAATTTTTAAACACATCATGCCCAAGCTTACTTAACTGTACATTCTTACCTTCACCACAAAGCTCTACTTCTTCCATTCTGCTACAGCCTTCAAACGCTGAATCACCAATGGAAGAAACCTGTCTGGGCATAGTAAAGCTCTTCAAGGCACGGCAGTTATAAAATGCATGGTCACCGATTGTGGTAATCATGGCAGTTATTTCCACGTCTACACTCTCTAAGTTTACACAGCTTGCAAATGCATAATTACCGATAGTATCCAAACCGTTTTCCAATCTGATACTGGAAAGGTTGGTACATCCATAGAATGCATAATTGCCGATACCGCTTAAGTTACCGCCTACATGCAGTGTCTCGATATTACCGGCTTTCTCACCTCTGAAAATACCTTCCTCCGGAGTATCAACGTAACCACCATCCGCCTCACTGATAATGGTCCATGTACCGGCATCATCTCCCTTACCTGCAAGGAGCGTCTGATTACCGATATACACTACAGATGCCGCCTGAATTCGCTGTACGGTAGAATCCTCTGTACGTGAATATAATGTCACTTCCGAACCGGAAACGGTTGTCGTTCCGGTGGGATAATAAAATTCATCTACTTCCAGATTACTCCACTTAGAATAATCATTATAATAGCAGGGTTTATATTGTTTCTCTAAAACCGGCTTCTGTTCATAAACAATATCGCCCGTAACAGGGTCATAGGTAAGCTGTCCTTCTTCATCAAGTACAGGCCTATCCAGATCATCCTCCATCACAACATTGCCCCACTCATCTGTCTTCTCGGTAATCACCTCATAAAACAGGAAGTTTCCACTTTTACCAACGGCACAATAACCGTAAGTGGTACCCAAGTTCTCGGAATACTTCAGATACGCATCCACTGTATCGGGAATGGTAAGGACACCGCCCTCCAAACGTCCGCCGTCATAACCCAAGATAACTGCCACCTTGTTACTTGCTGCGGCATCATTGGTGCTGACATAAGCAAACTGGAACTTACCGTCACCGGTAGTATAGATTGTCTCACTATCATCCACGATGGGAATTCTGCAATTCTCAATATCCACCGTCACTTTTAGAGGACGAACCGCCACAGGATCCGCCTTAATATTATCTACCGGTATGGATGCCACACCAATTGCAGACGCTAAAAACAAGGCACCGAATGTCTTGCGTACTCTCTTTTTTAATCTGATGTTCTTTTTCTTTACAGTATTTGCCATTTCCTTTACTCCTTTGCTTCAATCCTCTTGGCAACCACTACAAATCTTCCGTCTTTTTCCTGATAATCACAGGTAGACAGTGTCAGAAGCTGATCGCCGTAAACGGCAGTAACTCCCGTATCATAAAATGATATCCCTGCCATCTCCTGCATGTAAGAATCAAACTCCTGCTCACTGTTTGCATCTATAAACCGATAATACTTAAATACTACATCATCCTCGTTGTAAACCCTGGACCTGAATACATACATTACCTGATAGAGTCCCTTTTCATATATGGTATCAAACTGAATATACTTATGTTCCTTATAATATTTCTCAGACTCATATTTATCCAGCGTTCCAAACATACGGCCGCTCTTCATATGATGGCCATACAATATGTAATTGGTACTTGGTTTTTTCACATCACAATCCTTATCCATAAAGATGGAACCGTTCTTATCATATTCCTGATTCAGATTATGATTCTGATAATATTCATTGTCCGTAGTCTGCATTACGGGGTAATCAATATTTGTATCGTCAATTTTTAGCCATCCGATTAGCTTTTTATTCTTAATTAATAAATTTTTATATTCATCTAGGACTTCTTTTTCTTCCGGAGGCGCATCAAGGTTTACCTGAACACTCTCCTGTGTGCTGTCAGAAGATACAAAAGTACTGTCAATAACCGGTTTTTCCTTCAACTGGTTTAACTGTTCATTGGTACTTTTCACCTTATAATCGCGGTACATATATATTCCAAAATAAGAAAGACATACAATTCCCAGAACACTACAGAATAAAATCATAAAACGTCTTCTCTTATCCTGCTTTTTCAGTTGCTCCATCACGATGGAATCAAGCGTTTCCTGTTTGGTGGACACTGCCTTATCATAACCGCGGATACGGCCTTCCAGTTCCTCTATGTAATCCTGCCCCAAAACAGTTAAAAAAGGACTTTTTGGACTCTTTAACTTAGCAACTAGCTGTTTTAGCTTTTCCGTATTGTAAGATGCTGTTTCCTTCCGTAATGTATCTATCAGTTTCTTGTCCCTAAGCGCTCGCTGATAATCCGTCTGCGTGCGAAACTGTCTGCCTTCTACTTCAAACCTACTATTCTTCATAAAATCTACCTTAGTCCACATCGCATAATATGGCACAATAAACTACTATACTCTTATTTTACTATATCTTGAAATTAATGCAAGTATTTTGTCCATATATTGTGCAAAAAGTATTTAAAATGTTTGGGAAACATTGACATGCCGTACTGCATAGAATAAAGCGTAAAACAAATATCGGAGGCTCTTAAATAATGAGTGATTTAACTGCTACAAACTGCGGCTGCAACAGCTGCAACAATTCTAATGTTTCTAATAATGGTTTTGGCGGAAGCTGCATCTGGATTATCCTTTTGCTCTTCTTCTGCGGCGGATGCGGCAACAACAACGGCTGCAGCAACGGTATCCTTGGCGGAAACAATGGTTGCGGTAACAGCAACAGCTGCTGTGACTGGTTAATCTGGATCCTTCTTATCTCCTGCTTCTGTGGCGGTAACAACAACGGTTGCTGCTAATCAGTACACACTGAAATAGGCTCCTAAGGGAGCCTATTTTCCAGAAATCAAAGCACGCATATACAAGCCACCGGCTACATAGGATAGATAAAAAGACCCAAATGAGGAGGCTGTTCATGGAAGAGACACAACAAAAAAAGGTCATGGCATTCGATAACCTTTTTACTACCAATCGGATTCAAATTTTAAAAATCCTTTTATCCTACATGGCTCCCTCCACACAAAAAACACTCGCAATATACATAAAGTTTTTGGAATTACAATATACACTCACCCTTTTTCAAAATTATCCCGACACCTCTCTCTTAGGATTTGATACAGAAAATACATTTGATATTTCAAAACTGTGCTCTGAAATCCTTCCTTTCTGCGGTCGGGACGAACAGGAAAAAATATTACAAATGCGCTCAATGATGGAAAACTTCGACAAAATGCAGGAAATGATGAAGATGGTACAAATGATGCAGGAGATGTTCCCCGAGGGTGCTCCCTTCGGAGATATGAATGGTGAATCCGGCGGTAGTTTTGACTTTTTGTCAGGTCTTGCCGGCATGGATTTATCCCAATTCTCCGAATTATTTAAGAATTCATAGAAAGAAAGCGAGAATTACTATGTCAACATCTAACAAACCTGCCTGGATGGAGGACGAACTTGTAAAAAATATTCCTCCCAAAAAGCTGGAATTTTTGGAAAAAATGTTTGCCGATACACAGGGAAAAAGTCAGAAAGAGTTAATGCCCCTCCTCATGCCCATGATGAAGAAAGCCAAAGCCGAAAACTTAAGCTTTACTCCAATGGAAATGAATGCGGCGATTACTGCCATAAAGAAGCACAGTACACCGGAGGAACTTTTTCAAATAGATAAGATATTGAGCAAAAGTAAGGAATCACATAAATAAACAGTTACAATAATACAAAACCTCCCGACAAATCATATGTCGGGAGGTTCTTATAATTCTAGGGTTTTGCTACAATATTGATAATCTTACCCTTGATGTAGATTTCCTTAACGATGTTCATACCTTCCAATGCCTTCTGCACGGTGGGAAGTTCTTTTGCCTTGGCAATTGCAGAATCACTCTCTTCGTCAACAGAAAGCTCTACAGTGCCACGCATCTTACCGTTAATCTGTACACCGATGGTAACTACATCATCCTTGATTGCCTCTTCATCATAGGTAGGCCAGCTCTCATATGCGATGGTGTTATCATGGCCTAAAATGCTCCACATCTCTTCTCCTACATGAGGGCAGATACAGGAGAACATCTTGATAAATCCTTCTGCATACTCTTTAGGGCACTTTCCTGCCTTGTATACTGAATTGATAAAAATCATCATCTGGCTGATTGCGGTATTGAAGCCGAGCTGTTCAAAGTCACTTGTCACCTTCTTTACAGTCTGGTGGTAAACCTTTGTAAGCTCCTCTTTACTCTCATCAGAAATATTCTCTGCATTGGTCATAAAGTTCCATACACGGTTGATAAACTTTCTGGCACCCTCTACCCCCTGCTGACTCCAAGGTTTGGAAACCTCCAAGGGTCCCATAAACATCTCGTAAAGTCTTAAGGTATCCGCACCGAAGTCTCTTACGATATCACTGGGATTTACCACAAATTCAGGGAAACGCTTACCCATCTTGATACCGTTGGAGCCAAGAATCATACCCTGATGTACCAGCTTCTTGAAGGGCTCCTTCACGGGAGATAATCCCTTATCATACAAATATCTGTTCCAGATTCTGGAATACATCAAATGTCCTACGGAATGCTCAGGTCCTCCGATATATAAGTCAACAGGCATCCAGTGCTTCAAAAGCTCCTGGTTTGCAAATTCTTCCTCATTGTCAGGATCAATATATCTCAAATAATACCAGCTGGAGCCTGCGCTTCCGGGCATGGTAGAGGTCTCACGTACACCCTTGATACCGTTTTTATCATACTGCTTCCATTCGGTGGCATTTTCAAGAGGTGCCTTACCGTTTTTACCCTTGTAATCTTCAAGCTCAGGCAAAATCAAAGGCAGTTCTTCATCGGGAAGAGCTACTATCTCACCATCCTCAGTGTAAACAACAGGAACAGGTTCTCCCCAGTATCTCTGGCGGGCAAAAATCCACTCACGGAAATGATAATTCACAGTCTTTCTTGCAACACCCATCTTTGCAAGTTTCTCTGTGATGGCTTCCTTAGCCTCCTCAACAGTAAGTCCGGTAAACTCTTCTGAATTGATGAGCTTGCAGCCCTTTCCAAGGTACTCACCCTTCTCAAATGCCTTCTCGCTTACATCTCCACCGTCAATAACCTGAATCATGGGGATATTGTGTACCTGTGCGTACTCAAAGTCTCTCTGGTCATGGGAAGGAACCGCCATAACAGCACCTGTACCATAGCTTGCAAGTACGAAATCACCGATGAACAGAGGAACCTCCTTACCGTTTACGGGATTGATCGCATAAATACCCTTAAGGATACAGCCGGACTTGGTCTTGTTCAGCTCTGTACGGTCCATATCATTCTTCTTTAAGGTCTCGTCAATATATGCCTGTACTTCTTCTTTATTCTCAATGCGGGGCATCAAATCCTTTACAATCTGTCCGTCGGGAGCAAGCACCATAAAGGTAATACCGTAGATGGTCTCAATACATGTAGTGTAAATAGAGAATTTGCCGCCGCCTACAATCTCAAAATCAACTTCTACACCCTCAGACTTACCAATCCAGTGTCTCTGAGTATCCTTTGTGGATTCCGGCCAGTCAATCTCATTAAGGCCTTCCAAAAGCTTCTCCGCAAAGGCGGGCTGATTGATAACCCACTGCTTCATGTTTTTACGGATAACAGGATAACCGCCACGCTCAGACTTACCGTCAATAACCTCGTCATTGGAAAGTACGGTACCAAGCTCCTCGCACCAGTTTACAGGCATATCGATGTACTTTGCATAACCATCTAAGAACAGCTGCTTGAAAATCCACTGTGTCCACTTATAGAATTTAGGATCACTGGTAGCCACCATCTTAGACCAATCATAGTCAAAACCAAGCTCCTTAAGCTGCTTGGAAAAGGTCTCAATATTCTGCTCGGTAAATCCATTGGGATGATTACCGGTGGATACCGCATACTGCTCTGCGGGCAAACCAAAGGAATCGTATCCCATAGGATGCAGTACATTGTAGCCCTGCATACGCTTCATACGGGACATAATATCCGTAGCGGTATAGCCTTCGGGATGACCTGCATGCAGACCTACTCCTGAAGGATAAGGGAACATATCAAGTGCATAGTACTTAGGCTTGCTGAAATCCCAGACATCTGTCTTAAAGGTCTCATTCTCCTCCCAGTATTTCTGCCATTTTTTCTCAATTTCTTTTGGATTATATTGTTCTGCCATCTTATTTTTCTCCTTATAAAAAGCACTAAAATTAGACTAACTGTTTCTCTTTGCGATGTCAAGTAATAATTTCTTATAACTGCGAATAATCATATTGTTCATAAAGATTCTTTATTTTTATGAAATAATCCTCGTAATTATCCTTTGTCAGTTGATACTCTCCTTCATGCATCCAATGCAGGATATCGGAATTCACCCACTCGCCATAATGTAAAGCATCAGCGTAATTATCCAGATTCCCAAGAAGATTAATATTGTCACCAAAAGCAAAAATTTTAATATTCCCGGCTGCGAGCATTTCTTCCACTGCTATCTTTTCCGCTTCTAACTGTGCATTCAATTGCTTTGTCTGAACCATGGAATCCCACCAGCACATACTGTATGGGGGAAAAAACACATAAAATTCTACTTGTGGATTATCTAATGCTACCTGTACAACATTCTGCTGTACATTCTCCCGTATGTTTCTATAATCTTCCTTTGAAAGCTTGTGTTCCTCCTCAAATGTTGGAAGTGGTGCCAGTCCTCTGAACACAGCTTCTCTGCCAAACTCTTTATACAGATTCCAATTTCCATATTCATCAAAGTCAGGTGTTCTGTTTCCGGCTCTTGTATAATTCACAACTGCTAAGGTTTTTGGTAACACTTCTTTATTCAGCAGATAATTAACGTCATTAAAAATGTTATCATCATACAGATAATCCGGATAATCCTGATAATTCATTTTATCCGCCGGCATAATCAGCAAATTACTGTCAACGCTTCTCACTACATATTTAATATCATTGTTATATTCCAATGCTCTGACTATCGCTTCGTTAATCTCCCGATAACTTGCTCCCGAATACGGTATCTTTACAGTTTTCGCATTCCACAATTCATCAAATTCCGAAGCCTTAAAGTTCTCCGTCATACTTGTACCGGTAATCAATGCATTATATTCAAAATGCCTGGTGATTCCATCGTTTTGATACCGTTCATACTGTAACGGATACTCCAATCCGTCTGTGGGTGTATGATAATGCAAAAAAGGGTCGATATATGCAGTTATACCCGCAATTATCACCAGTACTCCCAACCATATTCCCAACACCAATTTGTTCCATTTATCTGACTTCATTTTCTCTCCACTAATCTATCCATTCCTAAAAATTAAAGTACAAAAAGTTGGACAATCCGGACAACGATAACGTTGCCCAAACCAATAGCACAATACAGCCAAGCCCGCTTAACAGTGTCGGCTTAAATACCTTTTGATGACAATTCTTAGGAAACAGGGCAATAATCAAGGCAATCCCACTTATCAAACACATATTAAGCCACGGGAACTTATTAACCGTCTGTTGTAACAACGTCACGTGCTCCTCTATATAAGTAAGCTCCAGTACATCAAAGCATTGAAGCATACCTGTGCTAAAGCCTCCCGGCTTACCGTTCAGAATGTTCTTTAAAAGAATTACAAACTGTCCTATCGTTTCCGCCCGGAACAAGCCAAACAATACCGTAACAAAAACAAAGGTATATAACCATCCTATACATTTCGGAATCTTTCTGCCTATTCCGCGAACCAGTCTTCCAAGTGCTAGTGCAATTCCATGTAAGCATCCCCATAATATAAACGTCCAATTGGCACCGTGCCAAATACCGCTAAGAGTAAATACAATCATGGTATTAATGATCGTGCGCCATTTTCCTTTTCTATTGCCCCCAAGAGGAATGTATACATAATTTCTAAAGAATCTGGTAAGAGACATATGCCATCTCTTCCAGAAATCGTTAATGGAGGTAGCTTTATAAGGCGAATTGAAGTTAATAGGCAGTGTTATTCCAAACATCTTTGCAATACCGCACGCCATATCACAGTAGCCGCTAAAATCAAAATATAATTGCAAGGTATAAAACACAAACACTGCTATCGTTTCCAATGCAGTCAATGCACCTGCATTTCCGTATCCCCAGTTCACACCCGCTCCCAGCGTATCCGCCAAAAGTACCTTTTTGCCAAAACCTATCGCAAACAAATAGATTCCCTTTGCTAAATTGCTTGATTGAAGCCGCTTATTCTCCACATTTCTAAATTGCAGAATCATTTCTCCATGCATTACAATGGGACCTGCAACCAGCTGTGGGAAAAAAGTTACAAATAAAGCATAATCACATAGTGTATACTGCTTTGTCTCTCCCTTGTATGAATCCACCAGATAGGATATCTGCTGAAAGGTAATAAAGCTGATTCCCAATGGCATTAAAATATTGTGCAGATTAAAGCTTATATCAAACAGATTTCCAACATTTTCTAAAAAGAAATTATAATATTTAAAATAAAAAATAATACCTATATTTACTGCAATCCCCAAAACTAAAAGTGACTTTCTTTTTTCCAAAAGCCTTGAAAACAGATAATTAATTCCGATACTTGACAATATTATTAACAAATAACTCACTTGAAAATACGCATAAAACCAAAGGGACATTCCTATCAATGCCGCCTTTGCAAGCTCATACTTTTTTATTTTATTTAATCCATAATACAGCAAAAGCGCCAAAGGCAAAAAAAGCAGAATAAATATGTATGAATTAAACAGCATTCTCTTAAGCCCATCCTCTCAGCAGGTTTTTCATACTATTCCCTATCTTATCACAAATAATACCATAACAGCAAGAAAAACCCTTACTGATTAGTAAGGGTTTTTCTCCTATCTCTTAATCCTCTACATTATTTTCCGCAACCTTTGCTGCTCTTGCTGCCACTTCCTTGTCCTGTACATCGGAGGGAGCCTGCTCATACCTTGCAAATTCATACATGTACTCGCCTCGTCCTCCTGTCATGGAGCGAAGGTCTGTACAGTAACCAAACAATCCACTCATAGGGATGTCAGCTTCAATCACCTGCTTGTCGCCCTGAATCGGGTTCATACCAAGTACTCGTCCTCTTCTCTTATTTAAATCACCCATAATATCGCCGGTGTAAGAATCGGGAACAGTTACCTTCAGGGACATAATGGGCTCAAGCAGTACGGGATGTGCCTCCATAAAGCCCTTCTTGAAAGCTTGAATAGCTGCCGTCTTAAACGCCATTTCGGAGGAGTCTACGGGATGGTAAGAACCATCATACAACACAGCCTTTACACCCACAACAGGATATGCAGCCAAGGGGCCCTTCGCCACGGAATCCTGAATACCCTTTTCTACAGCGGGGAAAAAGTTCTTGGGAACTGCACCGCCTACTACTTCCTGTTCAAACTCATACTGTACTTCGGGGTCGGATGCAGGCATAAAACGCATCTTAACATGACCGTACTGACCGTGTCCACCGGACTGTTTCTTATACTTATACTCTACATCAGAGGTTTTCTTAATAGTTTCCTTGTAAGCAATCTTGGGAGTTGTCAGTTCCACTTCTACCTTGTACTCATTCAGCAGACGGCTTACAATGATTTCCAGATGTTGGTCACCCATTCCGTATAACAGAAGCTGTCTGTTCTCAGAATCATTGACAACCTTAACAGTCTGATCCTCATGAGTAATCTTCTGTAATGCCTGGGAAATCTTATCTACGTCAGCCTTATTCTTGGGCTTATAGCGCATGTATGTATAAGGTGTGGAAATTTCAAACTTACCAAACTTAATGGTAGTTGCCTTGGTAGATAAGCTGTTACCGGTTCTTGCAGCCGTAAGCTTAGCCAGTGCACCGATGTCGCCGGCATGCAACTCACTTACTTCAATAGGCTTATTGCCCTGCAGCACATAAATCTTGCCGATTTTCTCTTCTATATCTCTGTCCACATTGTATATTAAGTCATCGGTCTTAAGAACACCGGAGTTTACCTTAATCAGGGAGTATTTGCCAATGAACGGATCCACAATGGTCTTCCAGATATATGCTGATTTTGCCTTTGAGAAATCATAATCCGCATGATACATCTCACTAGTCTTCATATTGATACCCTTCACTTCACGGTTCTCAGGGCTGGGCATATACTTAACAATATCGTCAAGCAGAGTATAAACACCCTGACACAGCGTATTGGAACCCATGGTCATAGGGAAAATACTGCAATCGCATACATTGGTGCGAAGTGCCGCTCTTATTTCTGCCTCAGAGAAAGTCTCACCACCGAAATACCGCTCCATCATCTCCTCGCTGGTTTCGGCTACCGCTTCCATCAATGTATCACGGCAGATCTGCAGATTCGCCTTATTGTATTCAGGGACCTCACAAGATACTACTTCCTTACCCTGCCAACGGTTACCGCTCTCGGTGATGACATTGACATAACCTACAAACTTCTCATCCTCACGAATAGGCAGATTGAAGGGTGCCATCTTCTTACCGAACAGATTGGTCATATCTTCTACAACCTGTCTGAAGGATGCATTGTCCACATCCATATTGGATACATATACGATTCTGGGAAGCTTATACTTCTCACACAGATCCCATGCTTTGAGGGTACCCACTTCAATACCGGCTTTACCGTTTACCACGATAATGGCAGCACCGGCAGCACTGACTGCTTCCTCTACCTCACCTACAAAATCGAAATAACCGGGAGTATCTAAAATATTAATCTTTACTCCGTCCCACTCAATGGGGATTACAGAGGTATTAATGGAAAATTGTCTCTTTTGTTCTTCCTTGCTGTAATCACTTACGGTATTGCCGTCAGATACCTTACCCATTCGGGATGTAATTCCCGATAAATATGCCATAGCCTCCGCAAGACTTGTCTTGCCGCTTCCACCATGTCCTAACAGTACCACGTTGCGAATCTTGTCAGTTGTATAAACGTTCATATGCCTCTCCTCCGATTTCTTACTGTTTAGGATTCACTGAAATCCCATATGTATATTTTACTAAATATTCATCCAATTTACAAGTAATTGTTGTAATTATTTAGAAGTTTTTGCATGTATATTGTGTTTATTTAATATATAATTCATTGTATTTAGAATATTGTCGTAACCTATTGACTTTCGCACTTTAAACTGTTATAGTGAAGAAATGTATTATATTAACCTTTAGGAGAAACCCATGGAAAACCTTACCTTCGGCTTTATCGGCCTGGGCCTGATTGGCGGTTCCATTGCCAAGGCCATCAAAGAAAATATACCGGGAGCAGTCATTGTAGCTTATGACATTAATCCCGACACACTTAAGCTTGCCAAAGAGGATAAGACTGCAGATATGATTACATCAGTCATAGATTCAAGCTTTGCAGACTGTGACTATATTTTCTTATGTGCTCCCGTTCAGAAAAATGATGAAAACTTAGTTTCTGTTAAAAATATCATGTCAGAGAAATGTTTGCTCACAGATGTGGGAAGTGTAAAATCCGATATTCATGCTACTGTCCGGGAAGCCGGTCTTGAAAGCTGTTTTATCGGTGGTCATCCCATGGCAGGAAGCGAGCGTGTCGGATATGTAAACTCAAAAGCAATGCTTTTACAAAATGCTTATTATATTCTGACTCCTACTAATACTGTACCTCCAGAGAAATTAGATGCATACAAGGAGCTGGTATCTGCTATTGGCGCACTTCCGCTGATTCTTACCTATGAGCAGCATGATTATGTCACTGCAGCAGTCAGTCATCTGCCCCATGTGATTGCTGCTTCTTTGGTAAATCTGGTAAAGGACAGTGATTCTTCTGACGGGGTTATGAAAATGATTGCAGCCGGCGGTTTTAAGGACATTACCCGTATAGCATCCTCTTCTGCTACCATGTGGCAGCAGATTTGTCTGACCAATACAGATAATATTAAAGCCTTATTATCTGACTATATTCAGTCATTGGAAAATATTAGAAATGATTTGGATAACCAAAAGAAAGATGAGTTGTTTGAACTGTTTGACTCTGCACGGACTTACAGAGATTCCTTTATTGATGCCTCCAGCGGTCCAATCAAACGCTCTTACTCTATCACCATCGATATTGCGGATGAACCCGGTGCGCTGGCTGCGATTGCCACTATACTGGCTCTGAATCAAATCAGTATTAAGAATATCGGAATTTTACATAACCGTGAATACGAAGGCGGTGTGCTTAGAATTGAGTTTTATGAGGAGCAGTCCATTGCTCGCGCCAAGGATATTCTGGGAAGCAAAGGGTACACCATATACGAGCGCAGTTAGATATTGGCACCCTTCCTATTACATAGAGGGGTTGAAAGGCGGGAAAGGCTACCACGCCCTTCCCGCAACATACAAAGACGCAGCGGATATCTACCCTCTGCGTCTTATTTTACGATATGTTTTCTCAGCGAATACACATAGAAGTACCCCGAATGCGCCTCCGCAGGTATCTAACAGTACATCTGCAGGGCTTCCCCATCTGCCGGGTACAAATAGTTGGTGAATTTCATCTGCCGCAGCAGATACAAACACCCAAATAAGAACTAAAAGAAATAGTCTTCTGCTGCGTTCCATCCATGGTCTCCAAACGCTATATACCAGCACACCCATACAGGCATATTCTGCGAAATGCGCCATCTTACGGATTGGATGCTCAAAATAATCTGCAAGTCCCTGCATAAAATTCTGAGTCCACTGTCCTCCGGATAGGGAATTCAAAAATGCTACACATTTTTCCGAAATCATATGGCTTAAGCTTCCGGACTGTTCACCATCCTGTGCCGAAAATGAAAATATGATAGAATATAAAAATATAAGAAGTAAGGCAGCCACTATACTGACTGCCGTTTTCTTTGTTTTACTTGTCATTGATTGTCTGATATACTCCAATTCTGCTTGCATCCAGTTCGGGAAGCCCTACAAAAGAAGCTCCATAAAGATAACTTTCCATACCCTCCTGCATCTCAATACGTACAATCTGCAAAAATGCATGAATAACTTCCTTGGTCCATATTGTCAGGAAAGACTCGTATACTTCTCCGATTTCAAGCTTTTCCTTGCATACAAATCCAAGTCCGCTTCTGGACAAATCACTTACTTCTATCTCAACTTCTTTACTGTTTCCAACCATTTTTTTTATGATGACATTGGTAGGCAGCTCTGTTCTTTTGTCTTTTCTTCTTTCTTCCATTGTATACACCCTCTTTCTTTTATTTTCCCAATACACACAATACCAAACGTATCATGCTTAGTATAGCACCGAAACACCTTTACTGCAAGTACACAATTATCCTTCTATCAGTGTTATTTCTGTCATATTATGTACTACTTCCTTTACTACCAATGCCAAAAACGGTTTCGTAATATAGTCATTGCATCCGTATGAGGCAAAATCGGCTAAAAGTGTAAGACTTCTGTCACTGGTCATAAAAACAACCGGCGTCTTATACTTTTCTCTTATATACTCAAGTGTTTCAATACCATTCATATCCGGCATTTTAATATCCAGAACAATCAAATCCACTGATTCTTTTTTAAGTATTTCAAGAGCCTCACGACCACCACTTGCAGATATTACTTCATAGATTGGTTCATCCGCCATAATTTCCTTAAATATTTCGTGATTTTCTTCATCATCATCCACTATCAAGATTCGTTTACTGCTTTCAGATAATTCTCTTAATTTATATTCCTTATCCTCATCAATCATCTGCAACATAATGTCTGCAATTTCCGGATCAAATTGTGTGCCTTTTCCCTTTTCAATTTCACTTCGTACTTTTTCCTGTGGAAGTGCATTTCGATAACTTCTGTTGCTCGCCATTGCATCATAAGAATCAGCTACACCCAAAATTCTGGCAACCTCCGGAATCATTTCACCCGCAATACCATTGGGATAACCCTTACCGTCATATCTTTCGTGATGATACTTCGCCGCCACAGCATTCTCATTAGAAATACTGTTTAATATGTGGAAACCTGCAATCGGATGAACCTTAATCATTTCAAATTCTTCATCTGTCAGTTTGCCCGGTTTATTAATAATATCATCCGGAATCCTGATTTTTCCAACGTCATGCATCAATCCCGCATGATAAATAGCATCCTGCTCTTCTTTACTCTTACCCATTCTGGCAGCAATCATTCCTGCGTATTTTGCAACACGTTTGGAATGTCCGCTGGTATATCTGTCCTTCGCATCCACAGAATCACTGATTGCTATAATCGTCTGCAAATAGAGTTCCCGCATCTTTTCCTGTTGTTCGCGGATTTCTCTCGTCTGTTCCTTTACTTTTTCTTCCAACTCTGCCTGAAAATGTTGTAATTCATTATTATGCTCGGTAAGCAGATTCAGATACTTCCAATTATCCGTATCTTCCTTAAGCTCAATAATATAACCACTGGGTTTTTTCCGATATCGAATTCTTTCTATTTTACCTTCATAATGCTCCTCACCTATCTGCACATTAAAGGTATCCTTTTTCGTGTTCATATAATGATTCATGTTTTCGAAAATCACATGTAATCCTTGAAATTCCTTTAGGGGACGGTCAACCACACACTCTTTAATGTCCGGAAACACCTTAGTCACAAAATCATTGCACCCCAGATAATTCCACTGATTATCAAACATAATATATCCGGAGTTCTCATGTTTCGCGAGAGAACCTGCAATATTATCATCAATGGAATACATCATACCTCTTCTAAACAAATACAGTAAAATAACACTGTCCAACGCATAAACCAGCGCCATAATCTCGAAATCCGAACGGATATACCTTACAACAACAAATAAAACTACATTGGTTAAGCTTAAAAGAAGCAGGGCATACAAATTCTTTCTGGAAACAGCATGCTTTTTCCAGAGACTATATAATAAAATCATTCCTTCCAATGCCAATGAACCGTATAGTATTACATAGAACAGTACATGAAAGCTTCCGTAATCGTATGCCAAAACAGAAACACCATCAATTTTTCTTAAAGAAATATCCTTATAATACCAATCGGTAAATCCGATTGACAATACCATTGCATATACAAAAAAACAGATGGAGTATATTACTCTTCTTACCCACATGGAAACCTTATAGTTACAGATTTCACAGACAAGAAACAACAGTACTGCCGGCAGAAAGCAGGCGCCAAAGTAACATACTTTTTTAGCCAAAATAGCTTCACTCAGGGTTTCAGAAAGTGCTATAGCCAAAAAACCACTATTTGTTATGGTAAGAAGTAAAAATAAAACTATTAGCAAATAGTTAACCTTATTTAATTCAAAATGAAATATCAAAAAGATAAGGCATAATAACGTCACTAATGCTGTTATCAAATAATAGTATATCATAAACATTTCCTCTTAATGAATAAACATGGCATCTCCAAAACTGAAAAACCGATATTTCTCACAGATTGCTTCCTCATAAGCTGCAAGTACCCTTTCTCTGCCCGCTAATGCTGACACCAACATAACCAATGTTGATTCCGGCAGATGGAAGTTCGTAATCAAGGCATCCAATATCTTGAATTTATAACCGGGATAGATAAATATCTCGGTATTGTCACAGCCTGCTTGGATAATGCCATTTTCATCGGCAGCACTCTCCACGGTACGGCAGCTTGTAGTTCCTACGCAGATAATACGCCCACCATTTTGCTTTGTACGGTTAATCTTTTCTGCCGCCTCTTCCGATACCTGATAATACTCTGAATGCATATGGTGATTTAAGAGATTCTCCTCCTTCACCGGTCGAAAGGTACCAAGACCTACATGAAGTGTCACATAGGCTATCTCAATCCCTTTTTCTTCAATCTTTTTCAGCAATTCCTTGGTAAAATGCAGTCCTGCTGTAGGTGCTGCCGCAGAACCCTCATATTTTGCATACACCGTCTGATAACGGTTTTTATCCTGTAATTTATGGGTAATATAAGGAGGTAATGGCATCTCTCCCAGCTTATCCAACACCTCTTCAAAAATGCCATCGTACTCAAAATGAATCAGACGGTTGCCCTCTTCCACTGTTTCTAATACTTCCGCTTTCAAAAGTCCGTCTCCAAAGACAAGCCTGGTACCGGGCTTGCACTTTTTTCCGGGTTTTACAAGAGTCTCCCATACATCGCCCTCGCGTCTTTTTAAAAGAAGTACCTCCACATGGGCGCCGGTTCCTTCCCTTTCGCCTAACAGGCGGGCAGGAATTACCTTGGTGTTATTTAACACCAGGCAGTCTCCTGGCTTCAAATACTCTATAATCTCTTTAAAAACATGATGTTCCACGGCACCACTATGCTTATCAAGAGTGAGAAGCCTTGAGGAGGAACGGTCCTCCAAAGGGTCCTGGGCTATCAGTTCCTCAGGCAAATCGAAATAAAAGTCTGATTTGAGTAATTGGTTTGCTATATTGTTTTCCGTTATTGTATCCATATGATTATCTTCCATTATACTTTCTATCATCTTTTGCTGTTCGTCCGAAGCAAATCAAGGTCTACCATCTATCTGCTTCATCATGACAGGCATTTACAGAGACGCGCACTCCACAAACGCTTTATAGCCTCTGTATGCTTCATATACATCTGCTTTGCTGGTTGCCTCCCAGGGTGCATGCATATTAAGCACTGCCACACCACTGTCAATTACATTCATACCGTAAAGAGCAAGAATATATGCAATGGTTCCGCCACCGCCCAAATCTACCTTGCCGAGTTCTGCAGTCTGGAACTGTATCTTCTTCTCCTCAAAAATCTTGCGCAGATGTGCAAGATACTCTGCATTGGCATCATTGGAACCGGATTTTCCTCTTGCTCCGGTGAATTTATTAAGCACCATACCGCCACCCATATAAGCCACATTCTTTTTGTCAAAGCTTCCTGCGTAGCCGGGATCAAAGGCACTACTCACATCTGATGACAGCATACAACAACGTGAAAGGCATCTTCTGACATTCAATTCACTGTATTCACCACATAAGTTCATCACCTCAGCCACCATGTTTTCAAAGAAGCGGGACTGCATACCGGTAGCCCCCACAGAACCGATTTCCTCTTTATCTACCAAAATACAGCACTTGGTGCGCTCCGTCTTATCAGTATCAAGCATGGCCTTCAGAGAGGTAAATGCACACACTCTATCATCCTGACCATACGCCAGAATCATACTGCGGTCAAAGCCTGCTTCTCTGGCGCATCCTGCCGGAACCACCTCTAACTCTGCAGAGATAAAGTCCTCCTCTTCCATGTCATACTGCTTCTTCAAAATCTCAAGAATGCCTGCTTTAACAGCATCTTTTGCAGGGCTCTTTTCTTCTTTATCCTTCTTATCAGACTTTTTCTTATCAATAAGAAGGGGCTTATTACCCACGATAATATCCAATGCTTCTCCTTCAATTACCTTTGCAGCCTTCTTCTCCAGCTGCTCCTGAGAAAGATGAATCAATAAATCCGATACGAAGAACACAGGATCATCTTCATTTTCACCCACATTAATTTCAATAGTAGTACCGTCCTTCTTCACTACTACTCCATGAAGGGCAAGAGGCAGGGTTACCCACTGATACTTTTTCACACCACCATAATAATGAGTATCCAAATAGGCAAAACCGCCCTCCTCATAGAGAGGATTCTGCTTAATATCCATGCGGGGACTGTCAATATGAGCACCCAGAATATTCATGCCCTCCGTCATGGGCTTCTCACCAATCTGGAACATCACAATGGATTTATTCATCCATACACTGTAAACCTTGTCTCCGGGCTGCAATGTTGCTCCCTGCTTTATCAGACTTTCCAGCTCTCTGTAGCCTTCTGCTTCCACGGTATTTACAATATAATCAATGCATTCACGCTCCGTTTTTCCCTTGTCCAAAAAGGTTCTGTATTCCTGATTTAATTTTTCTAAATCCTTTAACTGCTTTGAGCTATAGGTTTCCCATACATTTTTCTTTTCCATAATCTGCATTCCCTTCTGCTTCGTTTTAATACGTTAATGCAAGTCTGTTAAATCACTATTTATTATACACAAAATATGGTACAATTTACAACCTTTCCTGTCAAAAAATAGTCCGTATGCATAGTATGTGGTATAACTATCTCCTTACAATACGGCTATTTATATATCTGTTATGCCTTTACTTCGGTTTTCCTGATAGTGAAGAAAAGCAAAAGCAATTCTGCAATCAAGGAAATCGTAATCAATGCACCCACAACGGAAAAATAATCTAAACCATAGAGCAAAGGGCACAACGACAAAACAACGGCCGCACTAAGTACACCTTTTGTAATCTTTACTACACTATACTTACCTGTAAAACAGTAAATTACCAAAAATAGAAATACGAAACAGGTAACGATTGCCGTAAGGAGCGGTGCAAAATTTGCATATCCAAAAGGTAATAAATCAAAGTATGAATATAGCTCTCTCACTCGCCCTACTGTCCCATCGGTTTCAAAGTGAGCAAAATTACATACAGCACCATAAGGCAGAATTTCTAAAATCAATGTAATAATCGGAAGTATCAAATACAATGATCTTTTTTTCATGAGGTAATCTCCTTTCAGCTTAGAAGATGCATAAGCAATTTGTTGAGCGGTTGTCGGCATGGCTCGGTACAGACAATTGGGAATTTACGCTCTAGAGCAGCAGTTTGTGGATCACTTCTTCCCATAACATCATTTTTCTTTAATATGGTCAGATAATTCTTATCCATTTTCCCCATTACTTCTGCCCAATATCAATGTTTAAATCATCATGGATAGAAATTTCTTTAAATTCATATCAAATTTACATCATTTTTTCTACCCATTATACTGTTTATCTTTGTTATGGGAAGAACTCATCTTTCCGTTCTCAATCTCAACCTTGATATATTTATCATCGCAACTTATCATACTTTATACATATATACACAGCCACGGCAGGTGTAATAACGAATTGTAAAACCAACTGTATTATGGACACCGCATCCAATAGCATGGAACTTTCAGGCAATGTGTAAAAAGTATTCGGTATTTTTATAACGATATCCCATATAGCATGTATTATCATTATCAATGTCAAATTCTTAGAAAGCATATAAATAGCCGCCAAGAGGAGTCCCCATATAAAGCTATAGAAAACTTGCCAGAGTGTGGAAATAATATCCTTCCCAAACAAAAAATTCAGTATGTGCGACAGCCCAAAGCAGACACCCGATATAAAAATAGCTTGCAAACGTTTTTTTGTTGTGTCGATACAATATTTTAAAAGTCCACACATCAACAATGCTCTTGTGCCCTCTTCAAAATATCCGGTAGCCAGTTGTTGCGTTAAGTTTATACTGTACATCCCTGCAAAATTGGCAGATAATTCCTTTTCCTCACCAACTGTCATAGGCAACAGTGTGACTACCAGATACACTACAAACGGCAAGAGTAATAAATAAGTGCCGGAAGGTATTTTATTTGTAAATAGCTCTCTTATACTGTAATGGCTTCTTTGCTTCTTTGTGTTATAGACAAGTAATAAAAGAGCTATTGTTCCAAACAGAAGCCGTAAAGGTATATCCACCAAATAAAGCCGCACTTCATTATTAAATGCTCCAAACCATGTCAAAACTATCTCTGTAAAAATAAATGTTGCCGTCACAGCCATCCCTTGTATGACGGGTATATATATTCTTTCTATTTCCCGCATTTTTTTGCAATATATCCTTTCTCATCCTTCTCAAACTGAATAACAAAAGGGATTTCATTTATTTTGTAAACAGCAAATGATGAAAGAACGCAATATTCCGATACTCATCTATCTGCGACACCCGCATTTCAAGCTGCATCATTTTCTCCTGCCACTCTTCCAGGTTGTGTTTTTCCTGGTTTTGCTGTAAATCCCAAAAGGTACGAATTCCGTAACATTCCACCAATTTAAGTCCCGGATTCCACTGTGTAACCATCTCATCCTCATAATATCTGATTGCACCAAACTTGGAAGCCGCACTGTCTTTGCCGTCAAGCAAGTCATGTGCCTTCTCCATATCATCCAAAAGCACTGCCATCTGCATCACCCGTCCGGCTCGGTTATGCTTTGCAATTGACAAAGTTCCACCCGGCTTTAGCACTCGGTGCAGTTCATTTATAATTGCTTTCTTATCATCTATGTATTCCAGCACATTGTGACAGATAATCACATCAAAGGCATTGTCCTCAAATTCTGAAAGCTTTGAGACATCACCCTGAATCTGTCTGTATTCATAATCCTGCCATCTGTCCTTTAACATTTCCTCCCAAGGCTCTACCGCCACAACCTTATTGTCCTTTGCAAAGTGATTGGCTGTAATTCCCTCTCCACTTCCAAAGTCCAATATATATTTACCCTTTATATCACCGAGCTGTGCCCAGATAATCTTCTTTAACAATCTCTCCCACTCACCAAGCTCTGATAAACTACGCATAACCACTCCTCCTGTTTTATAGATTCATTGTATTAAACTCATCTTACCCCACCTTCATATCATACCATATTTTCCCTTTCACGCCTAGGATTGAATTTCTTAGCACGAATGAAAAAATATGAAATCACAGCCTTTATTATATAGTTAACCCTATAAACGGAAACTGACTGTGCGATTTATGCGCCACGAAGATGAGACTCAGGAAAACTTAGGAAGCCTCACCTTCCTAAGTTTTCCACGCTTTGAGGCTCATCACAGTGCACGGCGCATCTAAGACACAGTCAGTTCCTTTATAGGGTTAACTTAATTATTATTGATTATTGATTATTAATTCTTCAGTGCAATTCCATCCTTCGCAAGCTCTGCAATCACTGCATCGGTCACTTCCGTTACCTCTTCTCTTGTAAGGGTTCTCTCAGCATGAGAGAACAGGATTCTTACAGTGATGGACTTACCGTTTTCATCCTGATAAATATCTGCTACGGAAACCTTCTTAACGAGAGGGCTGTTTGCTTTTGCTATGGCATTTGCAATGGGCTCAAACTTCTCAGCCACAAAGGACAAATCCACCGTCATCTCAGGGAATCTGCTGGGCTCCTCGTAAGAGATACTCTTGTTGGTAATCTCAGCAAACTCTGTTACATCAAGCTCTGCAAATACAATGGCCGCCTTCTTGTCAATCTTCTTGGATACCACAGGATGTGCCACACCAATTTCACCGATTTCCTTACCGTCTGCAACAATTGCATTCAGATTCTTCAAGTGCTGATAGGAGTGGGTTGCTTCCTTTTTACTAAGGGTAATTGCAGTATGCTTAATATCATCAAAAAGTACTGCTACCATATCACGAAGCTCAAAGTACAGCTGTTCTATGGTCTTGGTCTTGCTAAACAGGGTAATACCCAGCTTCTTCTTCTCATTACAGAGATTATCATCCTTCAGTCCATCAACAACTCTTCCCACCTCAAAAATACCGAAATCCGCTGCATATTGGAAGTTGGACTTCACCTGACAAAGCTGTGTGGGAATCATGCTTCTTCTCAAGGTTTCAATATTGGGGTTGGTGGAATTTACAAGCTTTACATTATCCTCAATTTCAATACCCAATGCCTTATACTCATCATAATATGCCCAGATGTAGGAATGTACCTCGTGGAGGGAATATCTCTTAACCAAAATATCCTTCATCTTATCCTCTACCGTCTTTTCCTCATAAGCACGCACGGGATATAAAGGTACACGGGTTGTATGCACATCGAAGTTATCATATCCGTAAATTCTGGTGATTTCCTCAATAATATCAGCCTTGATGGTAACATCCTTGGTAGCTCTCCAGGAGGGAACGGTAACCGTAAACGCTTCACCTGCAAGGGTTACACCAAAACCAAGGCTCTCTAAGGTCTTAACAATCTGCTCATTGCTGATTTCAATACCGGTATAGCGGTTCACATATGACTTATCAAAGCTCAAGGTAACAGTATCATACTTCACAGCATACTCATCTGTCAGGGAAGATACAATCTTCACCCCGCCGTCTATATCCATAAGAAGCTTTACAAATCTTGCAATTGCCTTCACTGTCATCTCAGGGTCAAGGCACTTCTCGTAACGCATGGACGCATCGGTTCTGTGAGCCAAACGTACGGTAGACTTACGAACGGATACCGCATCAAAGGTTGCTGACTCCAAGGTAAGAGTTGTGGTATCTTCCACGATTTCGGAATCCAGACCACCCATAATACCTGCAATAGCAACCGGTGTGTCACCGTTACAAATCATCAAAGTATTCTCGTCAACATTTCTGTCTACGCCGTCCAAGGTGCGGAATACAAAAGGCTTATCAAAGCATTTGATTCTGATTTTCTCCACCTTGCGGGAATCAAAGGCATGCATGGGCTGACCCATTTCCAGCATCAGATAGTTGGTAAGGTCTGCCAGCAGGTTGATTGCTCTCATACCGCAGTAAAACAGACGGATTCTCATGTTTACAGGGCTTACATTCATCTGAATATTCTCAAACTTCAAGCAGGAATATCTCTGGCAAAGAGTGTTCTCAATCTTCATATCAATACCGGGCAGATTGTCATACTGGGATAAATCAATGACCTCAAGGGGCTTTAACTCTCTGCCTGCAATAGCTGCAAACTCTCTTGCAATACCATAGTGACCCCAAAGGTCCGGACGGTTGGTCAGAGACTTATTATCTACCTCAAATACAATATCATCAATCTGATAAATGTCTTTGATATCGGTACCAAGAGCAACATCCTCAAAGATCTCCATAATACCGCCGTGATCATCGCTGATACCGATTTCCTTCTCGGAGCAGCACATACCGTTGGAGGTATAGCCTGCAAGCTTTCTGGGAGTAATGGTGATATCACCAATCTGTGCTCCAAGCTTCGCAAAAGCAGTCTTCATGCCCACTCTTACATTAGGAGCGCCACACACAACATCCGTAAGCACACCGTCACCGCAGTCTACCTTCAAAAGATGAAGCTTCTTTGACTCGGGATGCTCCTCAACAGATTTTATCTCTGCAACCACAACACCGCTCAAATCACTACCCTTATAAAAAATTTCGTTCTCCACTTCTGCTGTTGATAAAGAAAAACGACTGATTAACTCTCTCTTGTCAAGTCCGGACAAATCCACATAATCCGAAATCCAATTCATTGATAAAAACATTGTCCAATCTCCTCCTATTCTCCGTCTGTAAACTGTTCCATGCTCTTAAGCACACCGCTGTTTAGATCACGGATATCCTTAACACCGTACTTCATCATGGCAAGTCTGGTAAGTCCCAGACCAAACGCAAAACCGGTATACTCCTCGGGATCAATTCCGCCTGCCTTCAATACCTCAGGGTGAATCATACCGCAAGGGCAAAGCTCCAGCCAACCACTCTGCTTACAGGAGGGACATCCCTCACCGCCACAAATTAAGCAGTTGATATCAAGCTCAAAGCCGGGCTCCACAAAGGGGAAGAAACCGGGACGAAGTCTTACCTTAATATCTCTCTGGAATACCTCGGAAAGCATGGTTTTCATAAAGAAAATCAGGTTGGAAATATTAATATCCTTTCCTACCATTACACCCTCCATCTGGAAGAAGGTATTCTCATGACATGCATCCGTTGCCTCATTTCTAAAGCATCTTCCGGGGAATATTGCCTTAATGGGCTTTCCTTCATTAATCAAGGCATCCTTATATTTTCTGTAGATAGCGTTCTGCGCTGCTGAGGTGTGGGTCTTTAACAGCTGACCATTCTCCAGATAATAGGTATCCTGCATATCTCTTGCGGGATGATGCTTAGGAATGTTTAACGCCTCAAAACACTCATATTCACTTACAATCTCACTGTAATCCTCTACCACAAAACCAAGAGACTTAAATACCTTTTCACACTCACGCTGAACTAAGGTGATTGGATGGTAAGAACCTCGCTCCAAATTAGCGGGAATGGACATATCAAACTCAGGCATGGCTTCTATTTCCTTTAATACCTCTGCCTCTGCAAGCTTCACCTTATAATCATCAATCTTTGCAGAAACCTCACCCTTTAACAGATTTACTTTCTGGCCAAAGGATTTCTTTTCCTCATCGCTCAAATCCTTAAGTCCTTTTAACAACTCGGTAATACATCCTTTTTTACCGAGGTAAGCAACTCTGATACTCTCAAGCTCAGCGGCATCCTGTACCTTAGAAAGCTCATTCTCAAGCTGTTCTTTCAGTTTCAAAATCTTTTCTTCCATCTTTCTTCTCCTTTACGTTTCTTGGGAAACAAAAAAGTCCCTTGCAAAATGCAAGGGACGATTTAATCGCGGTACCACCCTAATTCCTGTTTTAAACAGACACTTCATTACACTTAACGCGTGTGAGACGTCCGAAAATAATAATACATGTTAACCATATATGTTCCTCTCGGAAGCTCCGGCGGGAAATTCGACATCTTATCTGAACCGAAGGAAGCTTTCAGCCGGTGACTTCCTCTCTCTTGCGGAAAATAAAATGCTACTGTAACACCTTCACAGCCTTTATAACTGTTACTTATTCTATTCACTTTTTATGGAAATGTCAAGGTTTTTATTTAATATATCCCTTTTCTACCATATATCTGGTGATTTTTTCCTGACCTGCGTAATTGCAGTGCTGGGAATCCATCCAATCCGTATTACCGTCAAGACCGATTTCATCCATCTCATAAAACAGATTATGGAAGGGGATTCCCTGAGGCTCCACATACTCTTCTATCCAATTAAAAACTCTCTGCATATAAAACAGATTCTGCCTTGCATAGTCATCATCATACAATGCATTATAAGGAGCGACATACATAATCAGCTCCACATCATTTTCCTTGCAAAGTTCAATAATCATATCCAGATATTTCTTCATCTCATCCGGCATGGGTTCTTTTTCACTTTTATCGACCACCGGAATCTCCCAGTTGTACATTACATGATCAGAAAAATAAGTCCCTCTTTCCGAATATTCCCTGGGCTTAAAATCAGCTTCTGTTACCTCTATCCATCTGTCGTGGTAAAAGCCAAGGTCAAAATAATAATAAATACGTTCTTTGGGTTCAATCAAATCATTTATTGCCAGTCTCTTTGCCTTCGTATAAGGCATTCCATCAAAAAACATATGACTCATTCCGGCATCAATTACCCTGAAATCATTGGCACAATAAAGTGCTTCAAACACTATTGTCTTGGGGTGCTGAAGTTTAATCGCTTCCATAATGGCATAGTAAGTCATTGGGACTGTCTGACCGGAGCTTGCCAGCATGAAAGAATTAATTCCGTATTCAAAATCCAGTAAATCAGTACTGATAGAACAAAACTGATGACTTGTCCCCACAAAAATAGTATCCAATGAATCTTTTTCAAACTTGGTAAACAGGTCATGCATTTCCGTACCGAATTTTTCTCTCACGACATATGTCGTCCTCGAAAAAAAGCATACCATTACCATCACAAACACGATACTCAACACCGTAAATTTTACTGCTTTGCCGATTTTTATCATGACAGCACCTCTTAAAACTGAAAATAAATAAACTGCGTTGCATCATAACCCGGTCCGTATATTCCAAACACCAGCACACACCATATGCCTGCAATAAATACCAGCCATTGAAATAAAACATTTTGCTTACAGAATGTAGCAGTTAACTGTCTGTTTCGGCTTCTTAAATAATCCACTGCCATCATTATCCCAATAAACAGAATCAATACATTAAAGTCCTTGGCAATCAGCCCCAGTGTAAACAAAGAACCGTCAAATAAAACCCATATATTGGGCTGTACAAAAATGTTCTTAATAATATCAAGTGCCTGTCTGATACTCTCTGCCCTAAAGAAAATCCAACAAAGAGTTACAATCAAAAAGGTAAGCAGCATTTTAAACAGACGGTAAGAAAAAACATCCCTGCGTACATGCAACAGTTCTCCAAGCCTCGCACACAGCTTACCTGTAATCTCCTCCAATACACGGAGTATTCCATGTAACATACCCCAAATCACATAATGCCAGCTTGCGCCATGCCACAGCCCGCTCACCATAAAAACAATTAAAATATTCAAACACTTTCTGAATTTACCTTTTCTGCTCCCGCCAAGCGGAATATACAGATAATCCCGAAACCACGAAGTCAGCGAAATATGCCATCTGTCCCAAAAATCCTTTATGGATGTTGCAAAATAAGGGGCATTAAAATTATTCATAAGCTGAATACCCATAACCCTTGCTGCACCGATTGCAATAAAGGTATAGCCTGCAAAGTCACAATAAATCTGAACTGCAAACAAAACCGCGCCGATAAGTGCCGTAAATCCCACATAAGTATTATACGTTTCTGCATCAAAAACGGTATTCACATAGATTGCTGCCCTGTCGGCAATAATCATTTTCAACACATATCCGTACAGCATAATCAGAGCACCGCTTTTTACTCTGTCAAAATCCCACAGCTTTAGATTATGCAGATTCTGTATCTGGGGAAAAAAATTCTTATTTTCTCAATCGGTCCTGCAACCAGCTGCGGGAAGAAGGAAACAAACAAAGCATATCTGAAAAAATTCTTCTCCGGCTCAATCTCACCACGATACACATCAATCATATAACCCACAGCCTGAAAAATATAAAAGGAAATTCCTACGGGCAGCAATAAATTAAGAGTAATTTCCGGCATTGAAATATGAATCATTCCCAATATTTTTTCGATGGTATCCATCACAAAACCGAAATATTTAAAAAGAAACAAAATTGTGAAATTAACTATGACGCATAACGAAACCGTCACTTTTTTCAATGCCGAACGTTCTCTCCATTTATTAAGAAAAAGACTGCTTACGTACGTAACTGCCGTGGACAACAAAAGCAACAGTGCATAGGTCGGATTCCACCCCATATAAAAATAATAGCTGGACAATAATAACCATATATAACGTACTTTTCGTGGAATAACAAAATAGACAATCAAAATAATTGGAAAGAATACTAAAAAAGAAAAAGAATTAAAAAGCATTGCTATTCTCCTCATTTGCAAAATATAACAAAATCCGAGTTAATTATACCATATTTTCATTATTTCATCAACAAATGAGACTATAGTGTAGAAGTTTTTTTGAAATTAGTGTAAAATAATTTTTATTATGATGTGACCAAAACGTTTTTTGAAACGTTTTATTATCAGAAAGGTGAAGAAATGTTCCAGGCAAATGTAACCGATGCATATGACAAATATGCAAATATGCTTTATCAGCTTTCCTTATCCCACATGCAACACCGTGAGGATGCTGAGGATGTGATTCAGGAGGTATTTTGTAAATACTATACGAAAGCTCCTCGCTTTGCTGATGAAGCTCACGAAAAAGCATGGTTTATCAGAGTAACTATCAATCAGTGCAGGGACCACCTGAGAGCCCGCAAGCTTCGCACCCATACTCCGCTTGATGAAATCGGTGAAATCTCCGATGCCACACAGGTTACGGATGAGGCTGCACTCTCTGTCATGCAAGTGCTATCCACGCTCCCCGAAAAATACAGAACGGTTATCGTTCTTCATTATCTTCAGGGCATGTCGGTGGAGGAAATTGCAAAGGCCATGGCTCTTGGGAAATCTGCGGTAAAAATGCGCTTATCCCGCGCAAGAGAGATGTTACAAAATGAATTAAGAAAGGAGGACTGCCATGTTTAATGAAGAGCAAATCAAAGGCTTTCAAAACATCAAAGCTCCGGCCGGCCTCCGTGAACGGGTGGTTCATGCCACACTGGAAAGTAAGAAATCCTCTTTCTTTTCATACAAAAAGGCATTGTTATCATTTGCTCCCGTGGCTGCCTGCTTAATTTTATGTGTGTCGCTGTTTTCCTTCTACGGGAAGAATCAAAACACACCACTTACCCTCTTCGCAGAGGGCCAGAGCATATCCTCCGAAGAAATGTTCTTATCTCCTATGACAGAGCCTGCCGTTTCTCTGGTGCGCACTGCTTCCTTAGAGCCAAGAACTTACAGCCTGGAACTGTCCTCAAAACAGGACATGGAGGTACTTTCCGGCGATGGTTCCTACACCTGCCCGGACAAAACCCATGTAAATTGGAATATATCCGTCCCGATGGAGGATACTATTTACAGCATGGAAATTTCCCGTGGTAAAGATATCTATCTTGTACACCTTTCCTACCACGCAGCTACTGATACCTTCAGTATTTACTATGAAACCAAATAATTGTTTAAACAAAGGAGACAAATTATGAAAAAATTAGTAATCGCAGCACTGACATTGACACTTGTATTTTCCCTTACCGCATGTGGCGGCAACAAGGAGAACGATACTCCCTCTGAACCTACCAATGTAGAATCTTCTGCTGATACTGAATCTACCGATTCAACCGAATCTACTGATGCAGCAGATACCGAAACCGAAAATAGCGATATCGCTACCGATTCTGAATCAGATGTATCCGCAGAAACCGCAGGTGTAATTATGTTAAACGCATTCAAAGAGCTTATGGCTGACGGTACCGATTACACCTCTCTCGAGATTGCTGAGAAGCTTGTTGCCAACCCTATCATCCAGTTCATGGGAGGCGCAATGCCCGTTGAACCCGGTTTATTATCCGGCTTTGACAACTATGAAGTAACCGGATTTGAAGAAGGCGCAACGTTCGGTCCCATGATGGGCTCCATCCCTTTTGTAGGTTATGTCTTTAAGCTTCCTGCTGATGCTGATGTTGATGCATTTATGACCGGTCTTAAGGACAATGCAAACATGCGCTGGCAGATTTGTGTTGAGGCAGAGGAACTGATTGCAGAAGCTGACGGCAGCACCGTATTTTTCTTAATGACTAAAAAGAATCTTAACAAAGAATAAGAGGACAACACTATGATATTTTCCAGCATACCTTTTTTATACTATTTTTTACCTGTGGTACTGCTCTTGTATTTCCTGGTACCTAAACGACTTAAGAATTTAGTATTGCTACTCTCCAGCTTGTTTTTCTATGGCTGGGGAGAGCCCAAGTATGTTGTTATCATGGTGATATCCATTGTTGTCGGATTTGTTTTAGGACACCTTATTGAGGTCTTTCGCGGGAAAGGCCTTTCTAAGGTGTTTTTAATCTTATCCGTTATATCCGCAATTTGCATGCTGGGTTACTTTAAATATATGGATTTCTTTATCACCAATATCAATGCCGTAACAGGACTGTCTCTGCCTCTATTAAAGATTACCCTTCCAATCGGCATCAGTTTTTATCTGTTTCAGATATTAAGCTACACTGTCGATGTATACCGCGGCACTGTTCCCGCGCAGAAAAATATCATTCATTTTGGTGCATATGTTTCCTGCTTTCCTCAGCTGATTGCCGGCCCAATAGTAAGATATTCAGACATTGCAGAACAGCTTTCTTCACGCACTCATACCTTTGAAAAGACCGCTTACGGAATCCGCAGATTTATCATGGGTCTTTCCAAAAAAGTATTACTTGCCAATGCGCTCGGTGAACTTTGTGATATCTTCAGGGCATCCGATGATAAATCCGTACTGTTCTACTGGCTCTATGCAATAAGCTTTACCTTACACATTTACTTTGACTTTTCCGGATATAGCGATATGGCTATCGGTCTGGGTAAAATATTCGGTTTTGACTTTATCGAAAACTTTAACCACCCTTACATTTCCAAAAGCATTACAGAATTTTGGAGACGCTGGCATATATCCTTGGGTTCCTGGTTCCGCGATTATGTGTATATCCCTCTTGGCGGTAACCGCGTATCCAAGGGCAGATGGTTTTTAAATATACTGACTGTATGGATGCTCACCGGCTTCTGGCACGGTGCATCCTGGAATTTTATTGTATGGGGATTACTATATGCAGCATTTTTGGTACTTGAAAAACTTTTCCTTGGCAAATATCTGAAAAATTCTAAAGTGTGGTGCCACATTTATGTAATGTTCATTGTTTGCTTTGGCTTTGTCATCTTTAACGCCACCAACTTAGGAGAAGCACTGCAATATTTTGGTGCAATGTTTGGTGCCGGTTCAGTACCTTTTGTATCAACAGAATTTACCTACTATCTCGGAAGCTTTGGTTTTATATTACTGCTTTCCATTGCGGGAAGCACACCGCTGCCAATGATTCTTACTAAAAAAATTTCCGGGATTAAAAATGGCATGGGTGAACGCATCTTAAATATTGCAGAACCCATTATTTCCGTGATACTGTTATTACTTGTAACTGCTTATCTTGTGGACGGTTCCTTTAATCCGTTTTTGTATTTCCGCTTTTAGGAGGTGAATGCTATGAATCAGACAATCAAAAATAAAATCATGGTATTTGGTATGGCTGCAATACTTGGCATTATCTCCTTATTTTGCTGGTTCAAGCCGCATACCGATTACTCATACAGCGAACGTCGCGTACTTGCTAAGTTCCCTTCCCTTACCTTAGATACTGTAACAAACGGTAAATTTATGAGTGAATTTGAAACCTATACCTTAGACCAGTTTCCCCTACGTGACACCTTCAGGGGATTAAAAAGCTTCTCTTCTCTCTATCTTATGGGACAGTCTGATGTAAATGATTTGACCATTACAAATGGCTATGTAGCAAAAAATGAATATCCTGCCAATGAAGCCATGCTTGAGAATGCGGGAAAGAAATTCCGCTATCTTTATGATACGTATATGAAGGACAGTAATGTGAATTTATACTTTTCCATAGTCCCTGACAAAAACTACTATACTTCCATCAAATCAGGCAGCTTAGCCATGGACTACGAAATGCTTGTGGATACCATGACAAAACAAACAGACTATATGAAATATATTGATTTGTTTCAGGTACTGAGCATTCGTGATTATTATCGCACCGACACTCATTGGAAGCAGGAAAATCTTGTACCTGTTGCCATAGTTCTGTCAGATGTTATGGGTGTGGAAACCTCTATGAATTATACAAAAACACAGCTGGAAGAACCATTTTACGGTGTATATTACGGTCAGTTGGCATTGCCCCTTTCTCCCGATACCATCACCTATCTAACGAACGAAATTGTGGAGTCATGCATAGTTACAGACTATAACAGCGGCAAACCAGTTACCATACCCATGTATGATTTATCCCAGGCTACTGCCAAGGACCCTTATGAATTATTTGTAGGTGGAAATACTCCACTGGTTACCATTGAAAATCCTCTTGCAACAACTGATAAGGAGCTGGTTATCTTCCGAGATTCCTTTACAAGCTCTTTAGCACCGCTTCTTGCAACCGGATACTCCAAGGTAACTCTGGTGGACATCCGCTATATCAACTCCGGTATGCTTGGAAATTTTATTGAGTTTGACAATCAAGATGTACTGTTCTTATACAGTACACTGGTGTTGAATTCAAGTACCATACTAAAATAATATGTGGATGTGTATGCATAGTACCGCCCCTGATAGGAAAACCACCTGTGCTCTGAGGCTCATAGGAATGTACGGCGCATCTGAGACACACGGTAGTTTCCTATCAGGGGCGGTACCTTCACAAACATACACACCTACATTTTATTTTTGTCCGGATGCAATCTTCTCGAATGTTTTGCGTTCTTTTGTGAAACATTTCAAAATCTTGGGTGAGAATACGCCGCACTCACCATCTACAATCATGCGGAAGGCTTCACTTTTTGAAAATGCTGCTTTGTATACTCTCTCATTAACAAGTGCATCGTACACATCTGCAACGGATACAATCTGTGCGGATATCGGAATGTCATCTCCTGCCAGTCCTTCGGGATATCCTTTTCCATCATATCTTTCATGATGATACTTACAGATTTCATAGCTTGTCCTATGATATTCTTCATCCCACAGATTCTCAACTCCCTGCAGGATTTCAGCACCCTTTGCAGAATGCTTCTTCATAATATCAAATTCCTCTTTAGTGAGTTTTCCGGGCTTTAACAATATTTCATCCGGCACCATAATTTTACCAACATCATGAAGCGCACTGGCAGAAGTAATGACATCTATCCGTTCAGGCGTAAGACCATATTCAGGGAATTCCTTGGCAACTCTCTCTGCCAACACCCTTGTATACTCTTTCACTCTGTCAATATGCTCACCGCTGTCATAATCACGGTATTCCACAACTGCACCCAGAACATCTATAATACCAATATTGGTCTTCCGAAGCCTTTCTGCCTGATCCTGCAGCTGTTTATATTGCTTTTTCAATATATCTGTCTGTTCTTCAACAGTCTGCTCCAGCTCATTTTTATAACGGAACAAACTGACTACATTCTCCACACGCTTTCTGACAATGGAATTATCAAACGGTTTTAAAATAAAATCCGATATCTCATAATCAAAGCATTTTTTCTCGGCCTGGACAGAATTTACCGCTGTAATAATCAAAACAGGAATCTTCTTTATGTACTCCTTTTGCTTCATTACCTCCAGCACGGCAAAGCCATCGACATTGGGCATAACCAAATCCAAAAGAACAACAGCTATTCTCTGTTCATTCTCATATAGAATATCAAGAGCTTCTTTACCATCTTCCGCAGTCATTATCAGGTAATCCTGTTCCAAAATCTCTGATAAAATCTCTCTGTTTACTCTTACGTCATCTACAATCAATACAGTATCACGCATAAACATCAGACCTTTCTGTGAATATATGTATTTATTTTATAATAACACATAATTCCACAGATTTTCAGCAAATTTCCGATAAATCTTCTATTCTCTTTCACTCTCCTTATACTCATTGATATAGGCACCTATCATCATGATATAAATACAAAAGTATAACCAAATCATAGTAATTACAATTAACGCAAGGCTTCCATAAATTGTATAATCTGCTAATTCCACATACATGGAAAATCCCCATGAAAACACACTCCAAACTACTGCTGTAAATATAGCTCCGGGCATCTGTGCTTTAAATTTCTGCTTTTTGTTGGGCACATATGCATAAATTGCGGCAAAAATGACTATCAGGAAAAGCCAGATAAACATAAATCTGAAATTCACAAGCACTGATACGACACTCTGTATTGAAGGTATGCGTTCTGTCAGTACACTTAACAGGGCATCTCCAAAAACCATCAAAACTAACGATATCATTACTACAAAAAGCATCACAATCGTGTAAAATGAAGCAATGAGACGCACAAGGAAATAATTTCTCTGCTCTTCCACTCCATCCACTGCATTTAGTCCCCTCATAAGAGCCAGCATACCTTTTCCGGCAGACCATATCGTCGCAATCAGTGCAATCGGCAGTATTCCTGCTGATTTATCGTACACCTGTGCAATAACTGATTCCAAAAGCGGTGAAATCATTGAAGGAGTAATTTCTCTGACGGCTCTAACCAAATTTTCTTCCGTCAGCGGTGTATAGGGTATCATCGTGCACAGTACCATCACGAAAGGTACTATCGACAGGAAAAAGAAAAAAGCCGTACTCGCCGAATGGGCGCTGATATCATTTCGCCTCATCTGAGATGCAAATGTCTTTATCTTACTATAATACTCTTTTATCACTGTACATCACTCCTTCCCTCAGATACATTCTGTTATCAATTCTGTATATATATAGAATTAATTGTACACCCGTCATAAAAATATCTCAAAATCTGTGTTGCCGTATAACCGCTTTCCGCCATTGCTTTTGCGCCATTCTGGCTCATTCCCACACCATGTCCGTAACCGCCACCGGTGATTGTATATCCGACTACACTGTCCTTTTCCTTTACAATAGATAATACAAAGAAGGCACTTGGCAGAAGCGATTTGGATGACACTTCACTTCCGTCCTGTCTGATTACCTTACTCACTCCGTCGTTCAATACAACCCTTATGTTATACTGTGAAATGACCTTGTAAGTACCCTTATTGGTCTCAATAATCAATTCATCCGTATATCCGCCGTTTCCCCGCTTCGCAACATAGATATCTTCTATTCTGCTAAATTCCTTAATATCTGCTTTAACAAAGGAATCCGATTTCAGCGTAAGGATCTGTGAGGGATTTGATTTATAGCAGCTCTTAAGAGCCTTGTACACCGTCGCTACATCCAACTTTTTTACTCTGTAATTCCAACGGTACCAGCTTTCTGCAACTTCAAAATCCTCTGCATCTTTACCGGATATAAATGTTTTGAAGTTCTCTTCCTCCTGCATAGACTCACCGCCTTCAATCGTCTGCTCACTTCCATCATCGGCACTTAATGCCGTAACTGTACTTTCCATACTCTCATGATTCAACCGCTTGGACTTCAGATAAGTAAGAGCCATAGCCGCATCACTTTTCCACACATTAACATCACTGCCCATTCCGCAGGAGGTAGAATAATAATAGGTCTCCGCCACTCCACCTTCCGGTGTAATTAACAACTGACCATATGTTTCCTTTACAGCAGTAGTACTTCTTTCTCGCTCATTGGTATTATTATACACCTGATAAGTGGTACTGTCATCCACATGTGCACCATACTTCGGATAACCTGCTACAAGCATTTTCCCGTAAGCATAGGTTCTTGCACATATCGCCTGCGACTTCAACGCTTCCATATGATAGGACACAGGCATTTCACTGGGTACCACACAGTAAAGATACTCCTCTAAAGGCAGCTGGTTGACAACCACAATGCCGTCCTCTGTCTTTATCAGTTCCATATGTCCCCTGTATGCAGGCATTCCCTGACTTCTCTTAACATTTTCAAGGGTAATCTTTCCGGTCAGAGCTTTTGGGGAAACTATAATTCTGTCACCTTCAAAATAATTACTGTTTTCCTCAAGGAGTAACCTCTCCCCCGCTGTAAGTTCTACGCTCTTTTTGTCATTATCAGGACCGTAGTCTACCAGCAAATCACAATCGCCCGAAAGGATTACCTCATCATGATACAATCCTGCATAATCAGATGTTTTTATCAAAACACGTATTTGTTCCATAGCCTGCTCTCTGGCCAAAAGAATTCCGCATATTTTACCGTTTTCCAGAACAAAATCCGCGGATGCATATCCAAAGGATATATCCTTAAAGTCACACATTTTTAAGCTTCCAAAGGTGCGATAACCTTTATAATTTTTGGCAAGGGGCACTTTACCATATCCCTCAAGTTCCACATAGGTTTCATCCGCACCAAGCACCACACCCGATATCTTATCCGTTTTACGGATAACGCTCTCCACTTCGCCATCCTTTAATGTAATATCCGCAATCTGTTCCCTGTAGTTTTGAATTTTATCCCTGTCCGAATATTCCTTACAAAACTGTTATTTTTCCTGCTTACCGTCATGAAAAATTGTAATTCCGTCTTCATAAACGTCCATTACCCAAACATTTTTATAGGTTTCTACCACAGGTATATGTAACCACTTTAACTGTCCCTTTTTATTTTTTCCTCCGTTCTCTTCCCCCAAAAAGTTCTCACCTAAAAGTAACAGCAACAATAATAATATTCCCAGCACACAAATCAATGTCTTTATTTGCATCCTCTGCGATTGTTTTAATTCTCCCCAATTCACATGCATATCTCCCTTTCATATCGTTACATGCAAAAAGAGCAGCCAATCAGGCTGCCCTTTATCTTTCGTAATATTCATATATATGCCCAAAATGCCGCCCCTTGTTTTTTGACTCCTAGCTATGCTAGGTGGGTGACCGCAACCAACCTTTTGCCTTCCCTTGCGATCCTACAGCAAGCTGTAGTGAGGGCCTGACAGCCACTTGGCAATATAGGAATCCCGTTTAAAGTAAATGTAGGTTCAAAATTAACAAGAGTTATCGTGCATCTCAGGTTACTATTATTATATCTGATTTGTCCTCATAATACAACTGAAATTTTTGGAAAAGTTATTTTGAAAGATAATTTTCACCACAACGGATTAACAGTTCTTCCCAACGCTTATCCACTTCTTCCTGGAACTGTGCAATGAGGTGCTCATTGCCGGGCTTAAACAGATGCTTAAAGCGTCCCTGCTTCTTTAAGAAGTCCTCTAAAGGCAGCTTTTTCTTGGGCTTGTAGCTTAATATCCACTTGCCGTCGATTACCTCGAATAAAGGCCAATAGCAGGTTTCCACAGCCAGCTTACAGATATCGATAATATCCGGTGTATCATACTTCCAGCCTCTGGGGCATGGAGCAAGTATGTTTAAGAAAGCTGCACCCGGAGTATAGATAGCCTTTTCAGCCTTTAAGTACAAATCTCTCATATTGCTGATAAAGGTAGTCTGTGCCACATAAGGTACATTGTGAGCTGCAATAATGGAAGCCAAATCCTTTCTGCTCTGCATCTTACCATCAGACTCTTTACCGCTGGGTGTCGTGGTTGTATCTGCAAACATGGGGGTTGCAGAAGAACGTTGTACACCGGTGTTCATGTACGCACCATTGTCGTAGCATACATATACCATGTCATGACCTCTCTCCATTGCACCGGAAAGAGACTGGAAACCGATATCATAGGTACCGCCGTCACCACCGAAGGTGATGAACTTATACTCATCACTGATTTTACCACGCTTCTTAAGTGCTTTATAAGCAGTCTCAACACCGGAAAGTGTTGCTCCCGCATTTTCAAAAGCATTGTGAATATAGCTATCCTCATACGCAGTATAAGGATACATAAAGGAAGATACCTCAAGACAGCCGGTTGCATTACCGATAACCGCCTTGTCCCCGGGATGAAGTGCCTTTAACACGTTACGAACTGCAATGGTACCACCGCAGCCTGCACACATTCTGTGTCCCGGAGCCAATCTTTCCTCTCTCGCCTGTATTTCTTTAAAATTAAATGTATTTTTCTGTTCCATGAATGTCTCCCTCTCTTATTCTGCGCTACGAAGACCCAAATAAGGATATTCACCAAACAAATCTTCACCTGCAGCCAGTGTTTGAAGCTTGTCATACACATCTTCTACATCGGAGGTCTTCACATCTCTTCCGGACAAACCGTAAATGATATTCACGGTCTCTGCAGTGGATTTCGCACGATATAAAGCTGCCGTAAGTTCAGCGCCCAAAGGACCTCCCACAGAGTTATAGCCTTCACAACGATCCATAATGGCAATCGCCTTACAGCTCTTTAACGCCTCTGCCATCTCCTCGCCGGGGAAGGGTCTGAATACACGAACCTTCAAAAGACCTACCTTCTTGCCCTCACTGCGCATCTTGTCAATGGCATCCTTAATGGTACCGCACACGGAACCGATAGCCACGATTGCATACTCTGCATCCTCAAGCTGATATTCCTCGAAAAAGCCGTAGCTTCTGCCGGAAATTGCCTCAAATTCCTTTGCCACATCCAGAATTACTTTCTTTGCGTTTCGCATACCCTCTGCCTGGGCTCTCTTTGCCTCCATACAGTAGCTGGAAATTGCATAGGGTCCAACAGACATCTTTTCCTGTGCATTCAAAAGATAATGCTCGGGCTCATAGGTGCCTACAAACTTCTTTACAGGCTCATCCTCAATCAAAGTAATATTTTCTACTGCATGACTGGTGATGAAACCGTCCTGACAAATCATAATGGGCAGCATAACATCCTTGTGCTCAGAAATACGGTATGCCTGAATAGTATTGTCATAAACCTCCTGATTGTTTTCAGCATAAATCTGAATCCAACCTGAGTCTCTTGCACCCATACTGTCGGAGTGCTCCGCATTGATATTGATGGGGCCTGACAGAGCACGGTTTACTACCTCCATCATCAGAGGCAGCCGATTGGACGCCGCAACATACAAAACCTCCCACATAAGAGCAAGTCCACAGGAAGAGGTAGCTGTCAGGGTTCTTGCACCTGCTGCTTCTGCTCCGATTGCCGCACTCATGGAGCTGTGCTCACTTTCCACAGGGATAAATTCCGTATCAATCTCACCGTTTGCAATCATAGTTGATACAAACTGAGGAATTTCCGTTGAAGGTGTAATAGGGAACGCCGGCATTACATCCGGGTTAATCTGCTTAATTGCATGGGCAACTGCTTCATTTCCTGACATTCTTTCCTTGATAGCCATTTAATTGCCCTCCTTCATGGTAATTGCACCGAAAGGACATGCCTTCACACAGATACCGCAGCCCTTACAATGTGCATAATCAAATTCGCCTCTCTTATCTCCCTCTACCGGAATACAGGAGTCCGGACAATAAGGTACGCAAAGAAGACACTGCTTACACTTCTCTTTATCGAATACGGGTGTAGAGGTTCTCCACTCACCTGTCTCAAAAAGCTTTGAGGTGGCAGCCTCGTGAATCTGTAAGCCTTCCGTTAAATCCTGCCAAACTGTTTTTTCGTTAATCTGTCCTGCCTTTAATGCCATTAGTGCACCTCCTGAAAAGCCATCTTAAGAGCCTTCATGTTGCCCTCCAAAACCTCAGGCTTTTTCGCAAATTTATGTTTCAGGGAATTCTCCATCTCCTGTAAAAATACCTCTTCCTCCATGAGATCGGATACCTTTACAATCGCTGCAAGCATGGGAGTATTGGGGAAATAAGCTCCCAAGGTCTCCATACATACCTTTCTTGCGTTGATGATAAACACCTTCCCTTTATAGCCGTTTAACAAAGGAATGATTTCTTCTTTATCCTTCAAAGTATTAATCAAAATCGCTCCGTCTTCTTTAAGACCATTGGTTACATCAACCGTATGTAATAATGTCTCATCCACTACAACTACAAAATCGGGCTCATAAATATTGGAATGAACTCTGATAGGATTATCACTGATTCTATCGTAAGCAGTAATCGGTGCACCCATTCTCTCAGGGCCGTACTCAGGGAATCCCTGAACATGCTTACCCATATTAAATGCCACATCAGCAAGCAACAAAGCTGCAGTCTTTGCGCCCTGTCCGCCTCTGCCGTGCCAACGGATTTCTGTTAAAGTTCTCATTTTCTTTTTTCCTTTCCGGTAAAGTCTTTGTGTCGCGTACAAAATCTACATTTCATTTTTATGAGGAAAACATATGTATTCTGCAAGCAGACACACCTTTTTTGAGTATACGATAAATGAGGCAAAATGTAAAGACTTGTAAAAGAAAAAGGAATAAATAGGTTTACGTAAGTAAGAATACTACCCCGTTCTTTTACGGGACGCTCTCGCTCGTATAAAAACATAGCGGTACAAAGCTTGCAAAATACGCAAGCTTTAGCCCGACGTTTTGTTTCCTTATGTATCTCCACAACCTCTGAGTTAATCACCAAATGAAGATAAAAACGGCAACAAAGATTTCTCTTTGCTGCCGTCATTCATCAAATTATTGTCTTAAAATTATAAGCTTGCAGCCTCATCAACAATCTTCTTGAGAGCAGCCAATGCTTCATCGGGAAGCTTATCATAGCCTTCCTTCTTGGTAGCGAAGCCTTCTACTGCATCTACACGATTCTGCATAGCGTTCTTAAGAGCCTCGGTATATGCCTTGTCAGCAAGGTTAGGAGTAAAGTCGCCAGTCTTGCCGGACCAGTCATTCATGATCTCGATATCAGAGAAAGGTCCCCACTGCTCGAACTTAGCCTTACCTTCAACGATAGTCTCAAGAATACCAAGAGTATCAGCAGGTTTAACCTTTGCACCCATGAAATCACCGGTGTTAACGATGTAGCAATCTACGTTCTTCTCTTCTACCAGCTTCTTGAACTTCTCATAGTCGTTAACCAGAGGATAGGTTCTGAAAGGATTTGCATAAGGAACGATACGAAGTGCGTTCATATCGGTACCTGCAGCTACACGCTCTGCGGTAGAGGTCTTGGTTGCCAGAGTTGCACCCATAACAGAAGCAAGTGCAGCACCCTTAAGCTTAACTACGGGAGGAATGGTAGGATCCTTCATAATCCAGAAGATAGCATTAACGGGAGCGTCAATCTTATCTACACGGTTAGGAGACCACAATTTGGACTTAATAGCACGTCCGTTACCATTTCTGATATCCTCGGTTACAAGCTGAAGCTTTCCGTCCTCATCAAGAGTTGCGGAACAGTTCTGAGCTGTAAGTAAGTACTGATTATCAGGGCAGCCTGTAGGATAATCTGCTGTCTTATCGAAGTATGTAGGCTCAAGCGCTACAGATGCACAAGTATCGGTGTTGATGATGAATGCATCGTCATGAAGAACCTTAATCTCATACTTGCCGCCATGCTTAGCATGAGTAAGAGTAGACTTACCGGAACCTGACAAACCGTAAACAGATGCAACGTACTTGCTGCCATCTGCAAGGATGTATTCCTTCTGTCCACCGTGACAGGAAGCGTAACCGTTTCTGTTAGCCATAGCCCAAGCCATGGTAAGAGTACCCTTCTTGTGCTCACCGAAATACTTCATACCAAGAATTGCTGCGCAGTTCTGGTCAGTATCGAAGTAGCAAAGAGTCAAAGGATCGCTCAAGCAGCTGTAATCAACGTCAGGGCTGTCGGTAGGTACCCACTGAGGATTGGAGAAGATATAGATATCAGGCTCCTTACCATCACCGATGGGCTTGGAATTCTTGTACATCTCAACATATCTGTCAGACATATACTGGAAGTTCAGCATCCAGTTGTACATGATGTTCTCTTCACCTTCGGGAATTAACAGATGTGCCTTAGCCATGAACTCAGGGTCAAGACCGATGTAGCACTCTACATGATACATAGTATTCCAACGGGTCTTATAAATAGCATCCATAATAACCTTGTCAAGCTTTGCAGCATCTACGCCGGGCTCACCCTTAATACGACGAGCGTCTGCGTAACGACCGGTTACAGCACCATCATTGAATAATAAAACCTTTGCGTCTCTCTCAAGACCAATCTCCTCTGCTCTGTAAACAGGCATATCGGTAACGATGGTACCGGGAGAATTCTTAGCTAATTCATAAGCTTCCTTTAAAGTATTAACCTTAACTACGTTGTTACCATAGAAAGCCGCTTCAATGATAGAACGTGTTTTGGAAAATCCGGGCTTGCCAGCGCCGATTTCAGAAATCGGATAATAAGCTTTTGTTGACATATTACGTCCTCCTTAAAAAATATATTTTTACCACGAAACTGCCTTTTGACAATGTCGTGTAATTTGACTCTGATAAATTGCCAAATTCCCTTGTATTATCTCAAATACTCAAAAAAAAGTCAATAACAGTATCCAAATTTTATATGGAATTTACATTTGCTCATTTGCACCTGTTTCAAGACGAAGCCAGTCCGCTTCTTCCGCGGTAAGATAAGGGGAAATCTTTTCATAAACCATACTCTGATATACCCTGTAAAGCTTCTTTGTATCCTCCCTAAAAAGACCTTCCTCAATACCTTCCGGGTCAAGGGGAACCCATGTCAGCGTGTCAAAGTGCATAAACTGACCATATTCATTCTTTTCTCCATTCCTTACAACCAGCACATTTTCAATGCGGATACCGTGACTGCCCTCCACATAAACACCGGGCTCATTGGTCACATCCATACCGTGGGTAAGCACTGCCTCTCCTGCTCCCTCCACATAACGCCATCGTAAGGACTGGGGACCTTCGTGGACATTCAGAAGATAACCAACGCCATGACCGGTACCGCATTTGTAATCAAGTCCCATATCCCACAGTGGTTTTCTCGCCAGAATGTCCAGATTTCTTCCGGTACAGCCGTAAAGCCATTTTGCCGCCGTCATCTGCAGCATTCCCTCAGCAACTGCGGTGTAATGACGCTTTATTTCCTCCGATATGGGACCCAGCACAATGGTCCTTGTCACATCCGTCGTACCGCCCATGTACTGTCCGCCGGAGTCCACAAGCAGCATCCCCTCCGCTTTCAGTACCGCATGATTCTCAGCAGTCGCCTCATAATGCATCATTGCAGCATTTTCCTTATAGCCTGCAATAGTGGGAAAGGACAAATCCAGAAATTCCGGTATCTGCCTGCGAAGACCATCCAGATACTCCGCCGCAGTCACCTCCGTAATTTCTGTTTTCCCGATGTTTTGCTTGAGCCAATAAATGAACTTGGTTACCGCCACACTGTCCTTTAGATAAATCTCCTCCATATGTGCAAGCTCCACCGGATTTTTCACCGCCTTCAAAAGCTCCGTTGGATTATTCTTTTCCACGATAGTACAGCTTTCTCCAAACAGCTTATAAAAGGTGTAGCTGACATAACGCTTATCCAGAAGGATTTTAGCATCAGCCGGAATGCCTCTCACAAACGCTTCCGCCCTGTCATATTCCTCCATCCTTACACCAGTCTCAGAAAGTGCCGTAAAAGCAGCCTCTTCCACCGCCTTTTTCTGCACAAACAGCACAGCTAACTTCTCGGTCACATAGGCGTAGGACATTGCCACAGGATTACACTCCACATCACTGCCTCTGATATTAAAAAGCCACATAATATCATCCAGCTTAGAAAGAAACATCGCATTCGCACCTGCCTCAGCAAGCTTCTCACGAACACGTCCAAGCTTTGATGCCACACTCTCTCCTGCAAGCTCCTCGGTAAGTGCCCAAACCTTTCCTGCCGGAAATGCCGGACGCTCCTTCCACAGACTATCCGCCAAATCCTCTTGGTAGGAAATTGTAATCTGCTTTTCCTTAAGAAGCTTCTCATACTTTCTTCCCGTACTCATGGGAAGCACCCTTCCGTCAAAGCCGAGAGTCTGACCCGGCTTCATCTGCTCCTCAAGGAACTCTTCTATGGTTGGAACCCCTTCTTCCAGCATCTTAAAAAGAGTCACGCCGGTACCGGCAAGCTCCTTTTCAGCCTGAATAAAGTATCTTCCGTCCGTCCAGAGTCCGCCGCCCTCCTGCCATACCAGCAGTGTGCCGTTAGAGCCTGTAAAACCGCAGAAATAGTCCCTTACCTTGAAATAATCATTTACATACTCCGAGCTGTGAAAATCTGCGGTAGGAATCATATAGTAATCAATCCCTCTGTCAGCCATGCACTGACGCAGAAGTGCAAGCCTCTCCAAAATCACTTTATTTTCCATGCAAAACCTCTCTTAATAGCCCTGTGTCTCCTCGCCCTTCAGCAAACCGACTGCCCTTGAGGTACCGATTCTGTCACAGCCAAGATTGATAAACATCTCCAAATCTTCTACAGTGGAAACACCGCCTGCCGCCTTCATTTTTACATCGGGGCCGATATGCTTTTTGAACAACTCGATATCCGCTTTGGTTGCACCGTCAGTACCAAAACCCGTAGAGGTTTTGATATAGTCTGCACCCGCATTGGTAACAGCTTTACAGAGTGCAATCTTTTCTGCCTCCGTAAGATAACAGGTCTCAATAATTACCTTTAAAATATGTTCACCGCAAGCCGCCTTCAAGGTGCGGATTTCCTCCTCCACCTTGTCAAAAAGACCATTTTTCACATCACTGATATTTACTACCATATCAATTTCATTACAGCCATCTTTAAGCGCCTGCTCTACCTCAGCCACCTTCGCCTCAGTTACACTGTAGCCCAAGGGAAAGCCTACCACTGTACAAATATTGATTTTCTCACCGTAGGTATCGTGAATTCTCTTAATATAGCAGGGGGGCACACAGACACTGGCTGTCTGATACGCAATTGCCTCCTCACAAAGTACCTGAATATCCTCCCATGTGGCAAACGCCTTTAACTGTGTATGATCTACCTTTTGTAACATTTCCTTTGCATTCATGATGCATCTCCTCCAATCTCAGGACACTTCATCCCACAATATACTGACATGTCCGTTTCTCACTCTAGATTGTAATACGTTTACCGCAAAAAAACAAGGCGGAACCCACTTGTTTCGGTTCCGCCCACTACTTTATTTTTGCTCATCCAGATACAACTGCACACGGCTTTGTATCATATTTGCAGCTTCCTCCAAATCCTTTTTCCCGTTAAAGTATTCCAGTGCCCCCAGAGTAACCATCTCCCTGATTTCATCCCACATTATATTGTCGGGAACAGCATTTTCCAAAGCAAGCATAATCTGCTCCTCCTGCCTCCTTGTAAGCACAAGCTTTTTGGGAAGTTCCATCATTATACCATCATGTACGGGATTATCCGATTCATCCGGTTCTCTCTTGGCTTCTGTCAGCTGCGCATCAAAGCTTTCACGCATGGCTGAAAATTCCATATTTCCAAAATCCCACGCCATATATTTCTCCAGAACATCCCATGCCGCATCCTTGTTTTTACTCTTTGCCAAAATTCCCATGGACATTGATGGAAGAAGTCTACATTTAAATTTTCCCTGTCCGGTAGGATATCCGCGCACTGTCAGTTCGTCCTGATATTCCTCTTCCATACGCATGTAATCATTGAAGGAATTAATGGAAAACTCCAGCATGATGTTGCCGCCCTCTTCCACAATACTCTTCCAGTTCTCCGTGTGAGAGGAATCACGGTTTAATGCCTTGATTTTGGTTAACAGCTCCTTAAACTCACTTCCGTTAAAGCTACACTTCCCCTGCTCAAAATCCACATATTCATCCAGACCGTAGCGCATACAGAAATTCAAAATTCCGTAGGAATCACCATCCCATTCCAGTAACACATCCGGATTCTCTTCAAAATAAGTGATGAACTCCTCTATACTCCATCCCTGCTTCTGCCCCATCTTGGAGGTACGTCCTCCCATGACCTGCATATTGAAATACTTAGGAAGACCATAGACTGCATCTTCTTTCTTCATAGCATCCAGCACAGGTTGCAGAAAATCCTCTTCGGACAGCACTTCACTTTTTTTCAGATAAGGTTCTAAATCCTCCAGCGCTTTCCCATCCATATAGGTCTGAAAAAAATTATAATTAATCAATACCAAATCAGGACATCTGTCAGAGACAATTCTTGCGTTGATATTGGAAACCATTCTGTCATAGTTCGCCATATCCTCTGAAAAATCCTCGTATGTAATAAAATAATCCTCGCTCTCCTTATTGTAGGTGACGATAAACTCCTTCAATAAATTCTCCACCCTGTCGGTAGCCATGATTACGATTTCCTGCTTTCCGCCCTCGGTCTTTTTCGCACCGCATCCGACTAACATAAACAATCCTACAAGCAATATAACTCTTATCCATTTCTTCATCAGTCCGTTACTCCCTCAAATACTCCTCCATTGCCTGTTGCACCAATGCAGCCGTCTCCTCCTCCGTCTGTTCCCCGTAAAAATATCCGTATAATGCATTTGCGGTACATACATAGATTTCACTCATCTCATGATCGTAGAAAACAACATTTTCAATAAGCTTTCTTGCCTGTACCTCCTGCCTATCCGTCATGGCAGGATTGCCATATAATTCCCCGAACAGTTCAAACGCGGACATTTTTTGTCTTGCTGTCCTTTCCAATTCGATGTGATAATCCATGGTATCCTTTCTGATGGAAAAGCTGCCCATTGCACCACTGTCAACCTGCTCCTTTACTAACATATTCTGCACATCCTCAGACAAAAGATAGCGCAGAAATGCATAAGCTCCGTCCTTGTTTTCACAGCTGCTGTTCAAAAATAAATTCTCTGTATAGCCGGTAGGGAATCCGATATACGTTACTTCGCCGCCAAAAACAGCTTCGTAATAATTCATATTGCAGAAAGCAAAATTGGCATACCAACCAAATTCTTCACCGTTATTAACACCCGTTTTATCATCAAAAAAAGAAGTTTTCTCCTGCTTCGCTTCATACGTCTTGGCAAACTTCAAAAAATCGTAAAACTCCTGTTGCATAAAGTTACAGGTTTTCTTATCCCAATCGATAAAATCCTGATTGGTTTTATCACACAGTACTGCGGAATTCACCAAATCCATACCATTTAGACTGCTTGCGAGACACTTCGCCTCCGTGTTCTTCACACACTCCTGCATCTGCTTAATATCCCATTCCTCCAAACCATTACACCGCTCACTTGAGGATATCAACACATGCACCGTCCACTGATAGGGAAAACCATAAAGCTTGTCATCATACATACCGTACCCAAACACTCCGGGAAGAAACAGCGTCTCCTTCTCCTCCTCTGAAAAGGCACCATCCCACGACTGTAAATATCCCGCAGCTATGTAATCAAATACATTCAAAAAATCAAGCGTCATGATATCCGGCCCTTTACCGGACTCAATTTCCTTCATGATCTTTTCCCTAAAAGCATTGTAATCACTTTTGTCCGAAAGTACGGTAATGTAATACTCCGTGCTCTGTTCATTAAAGCCTTCAAACACATCACTGTACAGTAAGGATAATGTATCACCCACAGCGATTGTGATTTCCTGTTTTTCCTTCTCTTCCACCTCATCAGGCTGTGGGGATTCTTCCCCGCAGCCTGTAAAGAACATACAAAATAAAATTAAGATTGTTAATAGTTTTTCCTTCATACTCCGAACCCCGCTAACTATATAGACATTATAACAGATATGTCTCTAAATGCCATTAAGAACATCTTACAATTTCTTACAATTATCTTAAAACTCCATAATCGTCATACCATCTCTGTCCTCAAACTCCACATTCACATTTGCACGTTCCTTATCCGCATTATAAAAGGCACCTATATATGCATTTTCAAAGTGTTGATAGCACGATGTTTGTGTCTTAAAATCATAAATATAAATACAATTGCTCTTATGGTCATTGATGTAGAGTTTGTCGTACAACATAACATCAAAATAATTCAGTTCTGACTCTGTATTTAATTTATAGCATTTTCCGCTGTTTATTTCCAAAATATGAATAATGCCATCCGAATACTCACTAAACCAACCGATGTAGTCCTGATTGGAAAAACAACTTGCTATTTTCTGTCCTTTATCCAATTGATAGGAAAACACTTCTCCCGACTCCAGATCACGGCGTTTTACATATCTTTCTCCATCTTCTTCCGTAAAATAGGTGATTCCGTTATCTACAATTTTATAACGCACCTGCGGAATGACCTTCTCCTCCAACGTACTGCACGCCTGCTTACTTATATCATAAATCATGATTTTATCAGAATCATTCCAAACGATATACCGGTTTGACATCTCAATACAGATATCCTGATCATATGTACCCAAATCACTCACTGCTCCTGTAGACAATTCATGCAGTACCAACTTATACCCTTCTTTAGGAATCTGCTCCACCCAAGCTAAGTGTGTGTTTGTAACACGCAGTTCACTAATATAGTTGGCATCCTTTACACTATATAATAATTCATGCGTTTTTGAAATATAGTCATAATGACAAATATGCAAACCGTACCTATACTGTGCCATATCTTCCGAAAAACCGCTTACATAATACGCACCTTTATCATTTGTCACAAAACAACTATTTCCAGGCAAATCTTCCGGTTTATCGGGGAGCATTCCAACTAAATTCACATTTTGCGGTATTGTTGCCAATTCCTTTACCAGTGTGCGTTCTTCCCCACGCAGCATATCAAGTTTTATCACTTCCGATTCAGGCGAAGTTTCCTGCATCGCATCCTCAGTTAAGACTTCCGATTCGGTTGCCGTATCTGCAACCTCCTCTGTCTTGCCACCACACCCTGAACAAGACAAAATCACCATTATACCTATTAATGACAATACCTTATTCATATCATTATTTCCTCTCATCCAGATACAACTGTACCCTGTTATTGATTATCTTCGCCGTCTCCTGTGCAGTTCTTTCACCGTAAAAAAATGGTATACATTCTTCCTCAATGATTGTTATAATCTTGTCATATCGACTATCATATGGCACGCATTTTTTAATTAATTCTTCCGACTTCAGATAGGCTTCATATTCCTTTTCATACTCAAAGTTATTACGCTCCATATCATTCCGCAAGGTAATGGCATCCCAACTTAAGATGTTTTGAATCTTTTTACTTACTATCCCTTGCAGATACTGCTCTACGGCATCGCTGTTCTTGCAATTTTTATTAATAACCAACATTCCGTCACATAACAAATAGTGCCCTGCACCATTTTCACTCAGATAACCTACTGGATGCAATACTTCTCCATACCGCAGATAGGTATCCATATAATCTTCATTATATACGCCTCCTGAGATATACCCCATATACTCTCCCTTTTTCATCATTGAAACAGTTGTTGCAGTATCCGGATAATACTTTTCATCAGCATACTTCATACATATTTCCAATATCTTTGCAAATTCCGGTGAGTCAAAATTGCATACACCCTTGTCCAAATCAACAAAATCTGACCCTGCCAATGAAATGTAAACCATTGCATACATCAATAATGCAACATTTGAGTCTCCCAAGGCATTAGCAAACAACTCTTCTCCCTGCCAGGCTTCTATCGTGGCAAGCATTTCCTCAAATGTCCATGAATCACCTTCCCAGACATGATTTTGCACAAGCAAGGTTGATACTTCTACTCCCATAGGGATTCCCCACATACCATCTGCATTTTCTCCAATGGACATTGCATTTGGCCTAAGCTTCTGCATTAAATCCTCAGGCAAAAACTCCTTTATATCAGCTATCAAACCTTTCTCCTGCAAAATCCACATATCTTCTTTGCTTACAAACAATATGTCTGCACCATTTCCGGCAATCATGTCCGCCACCATACGGTTACGATAATCCTCTTGCGCAGAATCAGTCTTCGTATAAACAACATCATACTTTTCTAAATCTCTGCCTATCCTTGCAGTGATTGCTTTCAAATCAAGTATATCATCCTTTATAAGACTGGTTACTGCTAATTGCTCCTTAGGAGTCAATTCCTTTGCCAAAATTGCTATATATTGATCTGCTTATCCTTTATTCATAAGAAGCAGCTTACCGTCCTGAAGTACACCCAACTGATAATCGGAACCCGACTCCAAAACTCTGTCTATTTTATTCGCACCAAGCTGATCAAGAGATAAAATTTTTATGCGTTCTCCTGTTTCCAGATTCCATTGAGTTATGTTTTCACCACTCAGATAATACAGATAATTATGGTAAAAACCAAGCAACTGTTTTATGTTCCCTTTCATCGGCGCAGGCATCTGACGAAATTCCTTATTTTCCTTATCAAACCAGAAGATGCTGTTTCCACTTTCTTTTTCCTTGAATAAGAAATAAAACTCCCCTTTCTCATCCAACGTAGGATAACAAAATATGCCACTGTATTGTGTAGTATCTGCAATTAAGTTTCCTTCCTCATCTATCACATGAAGTACGTTAGTAGTTTCATTCTCCTCAAATACATAGAGAAATCCATCTATATCGCAGAAAAACTCTCCCACAAGCACTCCATCTTTCAACCTTCCTGCTTGTATGAATGCATCCGTTACATTAAACTGTTTTTCACAAGCTCCGTTCTCATTCAGTATTAATACCTCACAATCAGTAATTAATTTCTGTTCCGCCACAGTTTCTCTTGTAACCAGCAGCACTATCGCCCTTCCGTCCGGCAACATCTGTGCATCCATCAACACCTGTCCTTCCTCATGGTGAAGTGTAGACACAAAGGTTTCCGAACCGTCAGGTGTCATTTTGTGCAGATGAAACGCTAAGTCTGTCTTTTCATGGTTGTGCTCTAAGCAAACTGAATACACCGTATCACCTACAAGCATTGCTGAGCTGCCTACCACATTCCTCTGTTCCTCCCAGTCAACGCTTTCATCATGGTGAAACACACGAAAGCCATCTACCTGCAACAATTGTGCCTCTGACATTTGTTCATCGCACTTCCACTCAGATTTTCGTACTTCAAACTGTGCTGACACCTGCATGATAGGAGCATCTGACTGCTCTGCTTGTGAAGGGTCTGCGGGTTCACCGCAGCCGGAAATAGCAAGCAGAATACTCACACTTAAAACACTGAAAATTTTTCTAAACATATATAATAAACCTCCCCAGTTTATTTTTCCTTAGAAACACAGGCAAAGCAGTCCTTAATATCGGGCTGCTTTGTGTGTATTTTTTATGTTACTTACTTCCTCTCGTCCAGATACAGCTGTACTCTGTTTTGAATGATCTTAGCAGTTTCTTTTGCCGTTCGTTCGCCATTGAAATAAGGAGAACGTTCTTCATCAATAATTTCTATAATCTTATCATACCAGCTGTCGTAAGGCACACACTTACTTATTAACTCCTCTGACTTAAGATATGCCTTATACTCTTCTTCATACTCAAAATTAGACCGCTCCATATCATTTCGCAAAGTGATGCAGCCCTCACTTAGAATATTTTGTATTCTTTTGCTTAATATACCTTCCAAATACTCCCCAACTGCTTCTTTATTCTCGCAATTCTTATTTATTACCAGCATCCCACTGCACTTCAGATAATTTCCGTTACCGCTTTCACTTGGATAGCCTACCGCATGTAAAATATCTCCATACCACAAATAAATATCTGAAAGAGCTCTATAATCATAGCCTCTGGAAATATATCCCAAATATTCTCCATTTTGCATCATAGAAATGGTTTCTGCATTATTAGAACTCAACCTATTCTCTGAATACTGCATACATAGTTCCAATGCTTTTATGAATTCAGGCGAATCAAATCGGCATGTTCCTTTGTCTAAATCAATAAAATTTGAACCGGGCAATCCATCACAAATCAATGCATGTAGTAATACCGCTGCATTAGCAGCTCCATGAGAAAAGACCATTAATTTCTCACCCTGCCATTCATCCACCACACCAAGTAATTCTTCAAATGTCCATGAATCGCCTTCCCATATATTATTTTGCACAAACAGTGTCGATACTCCTGCACCCATTGGAATTCCCCATGTGCCGTCCGTATTTGCTCCCATGGACATTACATTTGGCTTCAATTTTTGTAAAAGTTCCTTCGGCAAAAACTCATTTATATCTGCCAGGAGTCCTTTCTCCTGTAAAATCCACATATCCTCTTCGCTTACAAACAATATATCTGCACCATTTCCGGCAATCATGTCCGCCACCATACGGTTACGGTAATCCTCCTGCGATGCATCTGTTTTGGTATATTCAACATTGTACTGTTCCATTTCCCTGCTTATTCTTGCAGTAACCGACTTTAAATCCAGATTATCTGCATTCATAAGGCTGGTGACCGTCAATTGTTCCTTTTGGGTCAGCTCATTTGCCAAAATTGCAATATATCTATCCGAGTAACCTTCGTTCATAAGAAGCAGTCTTCCATCTGAGCGCACACCTAATTGATAATCAGAAGCATATTCCATGATTCTGTCTGTCTGATTTGCGCCAAGCTGTTCCAGAGAAAGTATCTTCTTACGCTCACCGGTTTCCAGATTCCACTGCGTCACTCTGTCCTTGCTCAGATAATACAGATAGTTGTGGTAAAAACCAAGTAACTGTGTTATTGTTTCCTTCTCAGGTGTAGACATCTGACGAAATTCTTTATTTTCCTTATCAAACCATAGGATACTATTTCCACTTTCTTTTCCCTTGAACAGAAAGAAATATTCTCCATTTTCATCCAATGTAGGATGTTGAATTATACCGCTGTACTTAGAAGTATCTGCAATCACATTACCTTCTGCATCAATAACATGAAGCACATTTAATTCATCCTTCTGTTCCAACACATACAGAAAACAATCCTTATCACAGAAATACTCTCCCACAAATAATCCATCTTTTAACATTCCAGACTGTAAGAAAGCATCAGTTACATCGAACCTCTTCACACATTCTCCGTTCTCCTCCAATATCAATGCTTCACAGCCGGTAATGGTTACCACATTCTCTGTATATTCCTTTGATGCCAACAGCACAATAGCCCTTCCGTCAGGCAACATCTGTGCTGCTCTCAAAATCTGTCCCTCTTCCTGATGAAGACTTGACACGACTGTTTGTGAACCATTAGGTGTCATTTTGTGCATATGAAACTCCAAATCTGTCTTATCATGTGCAAACTCCAGACATACTGAATACACCGTATCACCTACAAGCATTGCTGAGCTGCCTACCACATTTTTCTGCTCCTCCCAGTCAACGCTTTCATCATGGTGAAACACACGAAAGCCATCTACCCGTAGAATTTGCGCCTCTGCAAATTGCTCATTGCATGCCCAATCAGATTTTCGTACTTCAAACTGTGCTGATACCTGCATGATAGGAGCATCTGACTGCTCTGCTTGTGAAGGGTCTGCGGGTTCACCGCAGCCGGAAAAACTAAGCAAGAGGGCGGATATAGTTAATATGTATTTGATTTTGGAAAACAAAGAATTTTTCGTCATTTCAATTCACCATGTTATTCTATTGATTTTGTAATTCTTTAAGTAAGTCTTTACAAATTTGAGCTGAATGTGAATAAACTATATCCTCATCATAATAATCTGACAGATAACAATTATTACAGTAAATGTGTGTTCTTCTTATATTGTGTTCACGTTTACATACATCTCCGCAATTCGAGCATGGAACATGATAATCCGTGTAATGACCAACTATAGAATAACCTGTTACTAAACATTGATGTCTACAATCTCTCGGATTCACTGCAGCCTCCGCATTTTCCTGACTGGCAAAGCCGACCATTGCAACACAGCATGCCAGACAGCATACAAAAATTTTTAAACTTCTTTTTAATCTTTTCATTTAAAAAGATTCCTCCTTGAAAAAAAAATTTAAAATTATTCAGTTATAATCGTTCTGCGCATCACGATACCCAAAGTTTATATAATCACCATTCGCAATGTCAACAACAAGTCACAATGTTTCCTAACTCTCCACATATTTCCTTTCGCTCAACCTCATTTTACCCCAATATTTCCTCATACTCAATCTTTCTCCCTAAAATTCGTCAAATGTTGAGCGTTTCTCAACTTGATTTTCCATCCTCTCCATAGTAAAATATTGTCATATTCTGTATAATGAAAGGGAACAATAATGGATAATGCGAATTTTGGCAAGCTGATATCTATATTAAGAAACAGAAAGGGTATTACTCAACGGAAATTAGCTGATGAATTGGGCGTTACTACTTCTGCTGTCAGCAAATGGGAAAACGGTAAAAATATGCCGGACGCCGCTATGTCGACAAAGCTTTGTACATGCTTTAATATCACGCTCGATGAGCTGTTCAATCCGGCCGAAACCATTGAACGATTGCAAAACGGCACCTTAGAGGCAACTCCTAAAACTCCTGAAACAACAATATCAGAAGCCGATCCCGAACCGGAACCCATTCAAAAGAAATGGTATCAAAAAAAGATACTTATACCACTTCTTGGTATTCTGATTATACTTGGAGTTGTTATAGCACTAATCATTATAAATAAAGACAGCGATGAGGTTCAGAATTGCAGCCTTTACAGTGTACGCACGTGTATTGATAAAGATCGCAATGCTCCTGTTTATGAAATGGCATACCTGTATTCCGGTGCATTTGACTACTATTCTGAAACCCCTTTTGTTCAAACTATCTGTAAGTGCTGGCTCTCTGACCCTAATGCACCACAGGATATTGATACTCTTAAAATTTCTTTCTATAATGATGAAGCCGCTGTAGCAGAATGGCAGGAACCATTCAGTTCAATATATTTTTATAGAGAGGATTAACTTTCATGAAAAAAATCAGTTTTACCATCTTTTGTTTCCTTTTATGTCTTTGCATGTATACTCCCGTAACTACACATGCAAAAGAAATAGGTGTCAATAAGTACCTGACTGAAGGATGTACTGCCGAAGGTATTCATTACACCATTTATGCTGTTCAACCATCTGTTACCCACTCTACCATGAGCTTGCAAAGGGCCGCTACACAAATGTATGTTGTTCGAGAAATTCATTTTGAAGGCAATGTTCAACCACCCAAAACATGGTATTTTGCAGAACGGATAGGTGAACATATATATGTTGGTACTTTATCGTTAAGCATCGATCAAGTAATCTACGGTAAAACAATCGCAACCTATAAAGGATACTTAACTTTAGTAAACTAAATATCATCCCTTCAAAAACCGGCAGCACCCATTCGGGCGCTGCCGGTTCTATTATTTTCTATATTTCAATCTTAGATATGTAAGAACTCTCTTACGACATCCTTCATCTTATCCACATCACACTGCTTGTCGTGAAGCACGGGTGCGGTGCGGATTTCCTCGATAGCCTGAGGAACGGTTACGTTGGCAAGCTTGGAAAGCTCGTCTACAAGCTCGAAGTCGCCCATGGAATCATACTTGGTATCGATGGCATTCATAACGCTTCTGGTGAACTTGAAGGGACTTGCGGTGGAAGCAATCACGGTCTTGGCCGTATCGTTGGTATCTGCCTTGTACTTCTCATACACTGCTGCTGCAACTGCTGTATGGGTATCAATCACATAGCCGCAATCCTCGTAAATCTTCTTGATAGTCTTGGCAGTCTCAGCCTCACTTGCATAGTTGCCGTAGAAGTCAACAAGCTGTGCCTTCATCTCCTCGGTGATTTCGTACTTACCCTGACCGCTCAGTGCTGCCATCAGTTCCTTATTCTTGTCAGCGTCATTGCCTGCAATGCGGTAAATCAAACGCTCTAAGTTACTGGAAATCAGAATATCCATGGAAGGAGAGGTTGTCAGTACAAACTCTCTGTTTCTGTCGTAGGTTCCTGTGCTGAAGAAGTCGTACAGTACCTTGTTGTCATTGGAAGCACAAATCAGCTTGCCAATGGGAAGTCCCATGTTCTTTGCATAGAAGGCTGCCAGAATATTACCGAAGTTACCGGTAGGCACTACCACGTTGATGGTCTCGCCCTCACTGATTTTGCCCTCCTTAAGCAGGGTTGCATATGCATATACATAATAGCAAATCTGAGGCACCAGACGGCCGATATTGATGGAGTTTGCGGAGGAGAACTGGAAGCCCTTCTCATCCATCTCTTTTGCCAGCTCCTTGTCGGAGAAAATCATCTTTACACCGGTCTGCGCATCATCAAAGTTGCCGTGAATACCTACTACAAGGGTATTGTCACCCTTCTGGGTTACCATCTGCTTCTCCTGAATGGGGCTTACGCCGTCCTTGGGATAGAATACGATGATTCCTGTACCCTCTACTCCTGCAAAGCCTGCCAGTGCTGCCTTACCGGTGTCACCGCTGGTAGCGGTCAGAATCACGATTTTATTCTGAATCTTATTCTTTCTTGCAGAGGTAATCAAAAGGTGAGGCAGGATGGACAGTGCCATATCCTTAAACGCGATGGTGGAGCCGTGAAACAGCTCTAAATAGTATGCACCGCATGCCTCAACCATGGGAGCGATTTCCTCTGTGTCAAACTTCTCGTCATATGCCTTCTCAATACAGCTCTTTAACTCTTCCTCGGTAAAGTCTGTAAGAAACAGCTTCATTACCTCGTAAGCCACCTGCTTGTAATCCATTGCAGCAAGCTCCTTGAGGCTCTTATCAAGGGCAGGAATCTGCGCAGGCACAAACAATCCGCCATCATCGGAAAGGCCCTTTAAAATAGCTTCTGATGCCTTTACAGGTTCACTTTTACTTCTGGTACTGTAGTATAAAACTTCCATATTATCTCCCTTCATGTACCATAAGGTACATTGAATTTACTTGTATGTATTGAAACTTACATCTCCATTACTTCGACTAATCTTAACTTGATACCTATTAAAAAGAGCATAGCAGACCTAATTTGCGGTCTGCCATGTTCCCATATATCGTAAATTGTTTATTTCTGTTCATCCAGATACAGCTGTACCCGGTTATTGATTATCTTTGAAACCTCTCGAGCATCCTTACCCTCCGCATACATCCGGGTCAGTTCCTCTGCTGCAATCTGACTGATCTGATAATGCGTACGAGGTGCCGGCTGACAGTTTTCCAAAAATTTTGCCGCCGTATGAAGCGGTGTAGTTCCATCCTCATACACAGGCACTTTATTCGCATTCGTACCTCCCATAAATACCGGTTCCCCTGCATCATTCGTAACCAAGTAATCCTCCGGTACAAGCTTTCGTACACTTAAACAATGCTTTGTTGTCTCTGTTTGCATTTCCTCACCAAACAAAAATTCCAAATAAAGGCTGACTGCTTCCTTATTTACAGTGTTCTTGTTTACCACTACCAATCCACCTTCCGGCAACAGATATCCTTCAATATCATTCGCATCCCAACTGCTAAAGAAGTCTAGTAAATTGCTTTCGTATAAAAAATATCCCCAAACATAATCTGTTTCCGCATAATTTTCTGCATTTTCTTTGCTTCTATCCTTTGCTGTAAGCTTCAACAGATTTACAAACCTTTCATCATCAAAGTGACTCTTTCCGTTCTCCCAATCAATCAGAAAGGAATCCTCCTGACTGTAATTAATAATCTTTTGCATGGTAACCTGAGGAGAAAGATAACCCTTCAACACGTAAGGTGAATAAATGAATCCGCTCCACTCCGACTGATTCTGATGGTCCATTACAAAGGTTTCTGCACGAACTCCCACGGGCAACCCTAACAGCGTATCATCCACTTTTGCCATTTCTAACACAGCGGGCAACAGTTCCTTGCGGAATTCTTCATCCAACAACGTATTTATATCTGACAAAAGCCCTTTTTCTGCCAAAGTAGCGTAGTCCTCTTCGGACACAAACAGAATGTCCGGTCCCTCTCCTTTCGCCAACTCAGTAAGCACTCTGGTCCGGTTCTCCTCTGCCGACTCATCCTCATATGTAAATTCAAGATACGGTATCTCCATGGATGCTTTTGAAGTACTCATAGCAAGTGCCTCACCCTGCCCCGTAAGGTCAGCAATACAGATATCTCCCGCTTCTGCGGCGACTTCTTCTCCCAAGGGAACAATCCAATCCCTTGCCTGATTCCCTGTAAGCTTTAACAGACGCATCGCAAGTTTACTTTCATCCGTGACCGCAAGCATGGTTTCATATGCTGAAAGACCACCAATCTGAAACTCATATATCCAGGTCTGTTCGCCGGTCTCAATATTCCACTTTACAATCCCTTCGCCAATGCCGGTTTCCGGATTTTGGCTCTTATAATAAAGTTCCTTACCAAACAATCCGTACACCTGTGATAAAAAGGGGGGCTGTGCCTCCATTGTGGCTAATGTTTTCATTTTCTTACTTGCAATATCTGCCATTTTAAATTCATACTTCTTTTCTGCATAACAATAAAAAGGCAGAATCACATTGCCCTCCCGGGTACATATAGGATCACCTGCCATCAGCATTCCATCCCCATCATATTGCATCACCGGCTTCCCGTCTTTATCAATCAGATAAAAAACAGGGGCTCCGCCACTTGTCTGTAGCAACCAAATCATGTTTTCTCCGGTTGCATGACACTCCTCATAGGGCCATAGCGGTAATATTTCAGAAGAATACGCTTCTATTTTCTCCTGTGCAAAATAGTCTCTGACATCCACGTGTAAGTTATCTCCTGCCAAATTGGAAAACACGATAATATCGGAGGTCTGACTATACATTCCCTCCGAATCCTTAGTATATCCTGCCCAACGGAACATATAGGACTCCTTATCTGTCATATCCATACCCAATAAATATCCCAATTCCCCGTCCAGATTGAGCTCTGCAGGAGTGAATTCTTTTACCTGATATTCTTCCGCTACGCTGTCGTATAGCTCCAATACATATTCACCATCGATCCCCGACACATACAATCCGTCATCACCGATTCTTGTGCCAAAATACCATAATGTATCACCGCACGCCCCGGAAGCAAGATGTGCTATCCCGTCATGCTCCCAGAGTTGAAATTCTTCCGTCCACAGCATCCGGTTCATCGTAACCTTTCCGGGTTCGTGAAACGTCTCTATCTTCTTATTTGCTATATTTTCCTCTTTACTGCTACAACCACTAAGCATAAATAACAGTAAAATTAAAACTGTTATATACTTTTTCATATGACCTCCTTTGAGATTTAGGCGAGCAAATGCTATCCTTTATTTACGATTGCACACTCGCCTTAACCTCAATAATCTTTTACTTATAATAATCTAAATCTGTACAATAACTACAAGTATGCATTTCCTGATAATGAGTTATTGTCGAAATTATACCATGTCCGTACGGGCATACCCATGATACCTTTTCCTCAAGGCACACTACGGTACATCTATTATACTTTAATACTCCACCTTCCGAATAGGCTTTAGAATGCTGATAAGTATTACTATTTAAAAGTTGCCCCATCTTTCTACATTCTGCATGAACATGACTTGCATCACATGCCGGGCATGTCGCTGCCTTTGCTGTAATTCCAATTGATAATATCATAACGATTAAAACAGATAAAACCTTTTTTCTATAATTCATTGTAATTAACCTCGCACTAAAACAATATTTTTATGATTATCTTAAAAATCTACTATTATTATCTTTTATTTTATTTGAAGCACCCTCTTTCATCTAAATTACCGTTTTGCGCATCACGATACTCAAAGTCTATACAAACGTTCTCTATCCAGTCAATCACTTTACCCAATGTTTCCTAATTCTCCACATGTTTCCTTTCACTCAACATCATTTCACCTAAATTTTTACTCAAATTCAACATTTCTCTGTAAAGTTTATCATATGTTGAGCATTTCTCAACTTGATTTTCCTTCCTCTCAATAGTAAAAGTATCAAAGGTAAAAGAAACCGGAACTCCGTAAAGCTTACCCTTTACCAGATTAAACTCTACTGCCTTGTCGCAAAGGCCTTCCCTGCTCACAAGGAAATCTGGCATATCCATAAAAACCCCTGCTTCTGCATAGGATTTCATATCCACGTCTTCCAATGCACCATAGCTTATAATGTCTGGACCGACTCCTGATGCCAGCTTCTGCTTCATCCGGCTGCGATAATCCTCTATCCTCTCATCCTCTTTATGCTGCAGTACTACAATCTCATACTTACTGCTTTGCTCATTATATGCTGTCACAGTCTCCTTCAACCATTCGACATAGACTCCCACACACAACCGGATTTCTTCCTTACCATGCTCATTTATTTATGATTTTGTACTATTATTGCCACATGCACATAATGGCACAGTATTACCAAAAACAGATATATTTTCAATGTTTTTTTATAATGCCGCTTCCTCCAAATACAGCTGCACACGCTTCTGTATGATGTCCGTAGTCTCCTCAAGGCTCTTCTTATCCAAATAGTAATGTAATGCCTCATCCAGCACCATGTATCGTATATCCTCCCATACTGTATTGTCAGGCACGGCATTCTCAATGGCACGCAGTATCTGAAGCTCCTGTTCATAGGTCAGGGCTTCCATCTTGGTGGTAATATTATGCTCTGTCACCTGCTGCTCCTCCTTGGCCAATGTTAACTGTTCCTTGAAAGTCTTTTCTATTGCAGAAAAACTATATTCTTCAAATCCAAAATCGAATTCCATATATTTTTCAATCTCATCCCCTGCTGCTTTCTTGTTCTTACTGTTAGCAAACATGCCAATGGCATTTTCCGGAAGCAGTCTGCAGTTTGCATTCCCTACACTGCCGGGATACCCTAAAATGGTGAACGAATCCTGATACTCTGCCTCCATACGTTTATATTCATCAAATGAATTTACAGATAAATCCAGTAAAAACTTACCACCATCTTCCACATGCTCCCGAAAATTATCTACATGTGAATCCTCGCGGTTAAGTGCCTTTATGCGGGTTAATAGGGTTTTGAACTTCTCTGTGTCAAAATAACATTTTCCCTCTTCAAAGTCCACATAATTCTCCAGTCCGTACCGCAGGCAAAAATTTAATATGCCGTAATCATCACCATCCCATTCAAGTACTACATCCGGATTTTGTTCAAAATAAGTGATGAATTCATCTATATTCCACCCCTGTAATTCTCCCACCTGATCTGTTCTTCCCGCCATGCCCGTAATGGAAAAATTCCTGGGAATACCATATAAGGCATTGTTTTTCTCTAAGGCTTTTATTACCGGTTCCTTAAACGCTTCTGTGGCAATGCTCTTGCTGTTTTCTACGTAAGGAGTCAAATCCTCCAGCGCTTCGGCATCCATATAGACCTGATACAGGTTATAGTTTATCAGCACCACATCCGGACAATGTTCGGAAACGATTTTGGCATTGATTTTATCTGACAGCACCTCCGGTCCCCCGGGCATCCACCCGAAATCCTCGTAGGTGATATAATACTCTTCACTCTGCTTGTTGTATTCTACAATAAATTCCTCTAATAAGTTCTCCATGGAATCTGTGGCCAGAATCACCAGTTCTTTTTTTCCGCCGCTTTCCTTCTTGTCACCGCACCCCGTAAAACCAAGCAGCATCAATACCATTGTCAAACCTATTATGGTCCTTACTCCCGACTTCATCTATATCCTTCTCCATTCCTTAATGCATATTCGTTACTGTAAGATCCATATCCGCAAAAAATTCCTCTGCTTCCCTCTGCATCAAAGCTGCCGTTTCTTCCTCTGTCTGTGTTCCATTCAGATACCCATCCAGAGCATTCAACACTCTCCGATACGCCAGTTCTTCCATGTAACAATTTGTAAAAACCAGATTATCCAGCATATCCCGCACCTGTTTTTCCTGTTCCTCCGTCATGCTGGGATTACCATAAAGTTCTCCATAAAGCTCAAATGCATGCCTGCCTTCTCTTGCATTCTTTTCCAGTTCTATATGATAATCCATGGTATCCTTTCTGATGGAATACGCACCGCTGGTTCGCATTTCTACCAGATTCTTTACCCGAATATTCTGTGATTCATAGGAAAGAAGATGCTTGATGAAGGATATAGCCCCTTCTTTATTCTCGCAGGCACTATTCAGATACAGCAATTCCGTATAGGTAGGAATGGACTTCCCCTTCTCCGCCGGAAAACCGATATAAACAATCTCTTCCTCAAAAATCGCCTCATAATAATTCATATCATTTAAAAACAGGAAATCATACCACGCAAAGTCTTCCCCTGTTTTTGCCTTTTTTTCTGACTTATCCGAATAGCTTATGCTGCTTCCGTATTCCTTTATAAATTTCAAATAGTCATAAACCTTCTGTTGCATGAAATTACAGGTTTTGTTTTCCCAATCAATAATGTCCGTGCCTGTTTTATCATACAACATACCATTTACCAACAATTGCCAGTCAGGAACATTGGCAGCCACGTTCTTTGCACCACTTGCCCTTACCCATTCCATCATCTGTTCCCGGTTCCAGGTATCTAAACCGTTACATCGCTCCTTCGTGGTTACCAAAATATAGCCTGTCCACTCATAAGGAATACCGTACAGGGCCTCCTCATATGTTCCCGTATCAAATACTCCCGGAAAGAAGTTCTTCTCTATTTCCTCCTCCGAAAACACTTCGCCCCAGGGCTGTACATATTGCTTTTGAATAGCTGTAATATTATTTATTAGCATGCCGTCAATAATATCCGGCCCCTTTCCCGATTCCATATCCTTTATGATGCTATCTCTAAATGCATTCATATCGTCCTTGTTAGTCATTACAGTGACAACATACTCTTCACTTGAAGCATTAAAGTTTTCAATGATTTCATTGTATTTTTGGGCGACCCAATAATCCAGCGCTATGGTAATCTCCTGCTTTTGTTTGGTTTGCGTCACCTTGGGGACATTTTTCTTAACCTCCATATCGACGCCATCCGGTCTCTGATTCGATATTTCTCGTCCACACCCGATTAATAAAATACAACTTAATAATTAAAGTATCTTTACAATTATTTTCTTCATGTCAATTCCCTTCATACCGCTTCCCTCCGCTGCTTACTATTTTAGTACGCCTATATCATAGCAAACAATTCTTACAAAACAATTGACATTTTTCTTACAAATTTCTTACAATTAAAAAAAACCGGATAGTTTTCATAGACTATCCGGTAATAGTTGAACTACCCTCTTTTTACTTATTTCTGCTCATCCAAATATAATTGTACACGGTTTTGAATAACCTTAACCGTCTCCTCTGCAGTTTTTTCCCCATAAAAATACGGCATGCATTCTTCAAAAATCATCTCTTTTATTTTATCATACCTGCTATCGCAAGCTACACTCTTACTTATCAGCTCCTCTGCCTTCAAATATGCATCATACTCTTTTTCATACTCAAAATCGTTCTGTTCCATATCATTTCGCAAAGGAATACTACTTTCGTTCAAAATTTTCTGCATCTTTTTACTTAATATATTTTCCAAATACTCCTGTACCGCTTCCCTGCTCTTACAATTCTTATTTACCACCAGCATACCCTGACATGTCAAATAATTTCCAGTCCCTCTCTCGCTCGGATACCCCACTGTGTGCATATTGTCGCCGTGTTCCAAGTACCAATGTGTAAGAGATTTCATATCACAATCTGCAGCAATAAATCCTATATACTCTCCGTTATTTATCATGTCAGCCATTGAATCCAAGTTATAATTGATTGGTGTCTCTGCATACTTCATACATATTTCCAACACTTTTATAAACTCCGGCGAATCAAACCGACAGATACCATTATCCAAATCCACAAAATCCGAGCCGGCCAGTCCGTCACCCGCCAATGCCTGTAACATAGAAATAACATTCGCAGGAGCATGTCCATGAGTTAATAAATACTCCTTCTGCCATGCATCCACCAATTCAAGTACATCCTTAATCGTCCATGAATCTCCCTCCCATATATGATTATTCACAAACAAAGTCGACACCTCTACCCCCATGGGAATACCCCACAGCATGTCTTCCTTTTCACCCATAGTCATAATATTAGTTCGCAACTTATTCAGTAAATCCTCAGGTAAAAACTCTCTGATATCTGCCAGCAATCCTTTTTCCTGCAAAATCCGCATATCCTCTTCACTTACAAACAGGACATCCGCTCCTTCTCCTGCCACCATATCTGCAATCATACGATTTCGATAATCCTCTTGTGCGGCATCCGTCTTGGTATATTCCACATGATACTGTTCCATTTCCCTGCTGACCCTTGCCGTGACAGACTTTAAATCCAGATCATTATTCTCCATAAGACCTGTGACTTTCAACTGCTCCTTAGGTGTCAGCTCCTTAGCAAGGATAGCAAGATACTGTTCCCTATACCCATCTTTCATAAAGAGCAGTCTTCCATCAGAACATACACTCATCTGATAATCCAAGCTGCTATCTGTGATTCTGTCTATCTGATTTGCTCCAAGCTGTTCCAAGGAAAGTATCTTTTTGCGTTCTCCTGTTTCCAAATTCCACTGCGTCACCCTGTCTCCGCTCAAATAATACAGATAGTTGTGATAAAACCCGAGCAGCTGTTTTATGCTCTCTTTCTCAGGTGCAGACATCTGACGAAACTCTTTATTTTCCTTATCAAACCACAAGATACTGTTGCCACTCTCTTTTCTTTTTAGCAGGAAGGAATATTCTCCCTTTTCATCCAATGCAGGAGTTTGAATCGTACCACTGTATTGAGATGTATCTGCAATCACATTCCCTTCCGTATCTATTACATGAAGAACATTTAACTGATTATCCTGCTCCAATACATACAGAAAGCCATCTCTATCACAAAAATAATTTCCCACAAGCATTCCGTCTTTCAGCATTCCGGACTGTAAAAAAGCCTCTGTTACATCAAACTGTTTTACGCATACTCCGGTCTCATCCAATATCAATGCCTCACAACCGGTAATGATTTTCTTATCCTCCAGAGCTTCCTTGGTAACCAACAACACTACCGACCTTCCGTCCGGCAGCATCTGTGCATTCATCAGTTCTTGTCCTTCCTCATGATGAAGGCTGGTCACAAAGGTTTCCGAACTGTCCGGTGTCATTTTGTGTAGATGGAACGCTAAGTCTGTCTTGTCGTGGGCATGCTCCAGACAGACGGAATACACCGTATCTCCTACAAGCATTGCGGAGCCTCCTACTACATTCTTTTGTTCCTCCCAATCCACGCTTTCATCATGGTAAAACAAACGGAAGCCGTCCACCTGAAGGATTTGTGCCTCCGACAGTTGTTCATCGCATTTCCACTCAGATTGTCTTACATCAAACTGATCTGACACCTGCATGATGGTAGTATTGGACTGCTCCGCTTGTGCAGGGTTTGCGGGTTCACCGCAGCCGATTAAACCAAACAAGATGGCTGATGTAGTTAATATGTATTTGATTTTGGAAAATAAAGAAATTTTCGTCATAATCTTTCACCTGATTTTATTTTCGTCTTATTACAATTATTTCTGTCCCAGTATTTCTTTGCATACAGCAGATGAATGCGTTTGAACAATATCCTCCACCCACTGTTTCTCTATATAATTGCATTTAGTACAGTAATTGGCTATCCTTACCACATCGTGGTACCTTGTACATACATTATTACAGCACTCACATATAACATGGGTGTCAGTGTAATGCCCCACTACTGATACCATCTCAACAAAATTATGTTCACAAGACCATGGATTCACTGCCGCCTCAGCCTTCAGACTAGAGCCATTAATTACCGCAACACAGCATGCCATACAGCATGCAAAAATCTTTAAAGAACGTTTTAATCTTTTCATTGAAAGATTTCTCCTTGTAAAATAATATTATCAATTATTCAGTTGTAATCGTTCTGCGCATCACGACACCCCAAGTTTATACAATTGTCTTTAGCATTGTCAACCGTTATTCCCAATGTTTCCAAATTCTCCACATGTTTCCTTCCGCTCAACATTTTTTTGCACAAAATATTCCAAGTTGAGCAATTCTCAACTTGATTTTCCATCTGCTCCATAGTAAAATTAAGTCATATGTTGTAAAATGAAAGGGAACAATAATGGATAATGCGAATTTTGGCAAGCTGATGTCTACATTAAGAAAAAGAAAGGGTATGACTCAACAACAATTGGCTGATGAATTGGGTGTTACTACTTCTGCTGTCAGCAAATAGGAAAACGGTAAAAATCTTCCCGATACCCCTGTGGTCACACGGATTTGTGAGTTTTTTGACCTCACTCTCGATGAGCTGTTCAATCCGACTGAAACCATTGAGCGATTGCAAAACGGCACCTTAGAGGCAGCTCCTGAAACTCCCGAAACAACAATAACAGAAGCCGCTCCCGAACCGGAGCCCACTCAAAAGAAATGGTATCAGAAAAAGTTTCTTTTACCAATTCTCGGCATACTGATTATACTTGGAGTTGTGATAACATTAGTCATTGTAAATAAAGACAGTGATTCCGAAACACAGAATTGCAGCCTTTACGGTATACGCACTTGTATCGATACGGAACGCAATGTTCCTGTTTATGAAATGGTCTATCTGTATTCCGGTGCTTTTGACTATTATACTGATTCTCCTTTTGTACAGGTCATCTGTAAAGACTGGCTCTCTGATCCTAATGTACCACAGGATATTGATACTCTTAAAATTTCTTTCTATAATGATGAATATGCTGCTGCAGAATGGCAAGCTCCATTCAGTTCAATATATTTTTATAGAGAGGATTGACTTTCATGAAAAAAATTAACTTTACCATCCTATGTTTCCTATTATGTCTTTGCATGTATAATCCCATAACCACACATGCAAAAGAAATAGGTGTCAATCAGTACCTGACAGAAGGCTATACCGCCGAAGGTATTCATTACACCATTTATGATGTTCCAACATCTGCAAGCCCTACTGTCATGAGCTTGCAAAGGGCAGCTACACAGATGTATGTTGTTCGAGAAATTCGTTTTGATGGCAATGTTCAACCACCCAAAACATGGTATTTTGCAGAACGAATTGGTGAACATATATATGCAGGGAGTTTATCGTTAAGCATCGATCAAGTACTCTACGGTAAAACAATCGCAACCTATAAAGGATACTTATATTTAGTTAATTAGTCCCTTCAAAAACCGGCAGCACCCATTCAGGTACTGCCGGTTCTATTATTTCCTTATATTTCAATCTAAATATGTAAAAACTCTCTTACAACATCCTTCATCTCATCCACATCACACTGCTTGTCGTGAAGCACGGGGGCGGTACGGATTTCCTCGATAGCCTGAGGAACCGTTACATTGGCAAGCTTGGAAAGCTCATCTACAAGCTCGAAGTCGCCCATGGTATCATACTTGGTATCGATGGCATTCATAACGCTTCTGGTGAACTTGAAGGGGCTTGCAGTGGATGCAATCACGGTCTTCGCAGTATCATTAGTATCTGCCTTGTACTTCTCATACACTGCTGCTGCAACTGCTGTATGGGTATCAATCACATAGCCGCAATCCTCGTAAATCTTCTTGATAGTCTTGGCAGTCTCAGCCTCACTTGCATAGTTGCCGTAGAAGTCAACAAGCTGTGCCTTCATCTCCTCGGTGATTTCGTACTTACCCTGACCGCTCAGTGCTGCCATCAGTTCCTTATTCTTGTCAGCGTCATTGCCTGCAATGCGGTAAATCAAACGCTCTAAGTTACTGGAAATCAGAATATCCATGGAAGGAGAGGTTGTCAGTACAAACTCTCTGTTTCTGTCGTAGGTTCCTGTGCTGAAGAAGTCGTACAGTACCTTGTTGTCATTGGAAGCACAAATCAGCTTGCCAATGGGAAGTCCCATGTTCTTTGCATAGAAGGCTGCCAGAATATTACCGAAGTTACCGGTAGGCACTACCACGTTGATGGTCTCGCCCTCACTGATTTTGCCCTCCTTAAGCAGGGTTGCATATGCATATACATAATAGCAAATCTGAGGCACCAGACGGCCGATATTGATGGAGTTTGCGGAGGAGAACTGGAAGCCCTTCTCATCCATCTCTTTTGCCAGCTCCTTGTCGGAGAAAATCATCTTTACACCGGTCTGCGCATCATCAAAGTTGCCGTGAATACCTACTACAAGGGTATTGTCACCCTTCTGGGTTACCATCTGCTTCTCCTGAATGGGGCTTACGCCGTCCTTGGGATAGAATACGATGATTCCTGTACCCTCTACTCCTGCAAAGCCTGCCAGTGCTGCCTTACCGGTGTCACCGCTGGTAGCGGTCAGAATCACGATTTTATTCTGAATCTTATTCTTTCTTGCAGAGGTAATCAAAAGGTGAGGCAGGATGGACAGTGCCATATCCTTAAACGCGATGGTGGAGCCGTGAAACAGCTCTAAATAGTATGCACCGCATGCCTCAACCATGGGAGCGATTTCCTCTGTGTCAAACTTCTCGTCATATGCCTTCTCAATACAGCTCTTTAACTCTTCCTCGGTAAAGTCTGTAAGAAACAGCTTCATTACCTCGTAAGCCACCTGCTTGTAATCCATTGCAGCAAGCTCCTTGAGGCTCTTATCAAGGGCAGGAATCTGCGCAGGCACAAACAATCCGCCATCATCGGAAAGGCCCTTTAAAATAGCTTCTGATGCCTTTACAGGTTCACTTTTACTTCTGGTACTGTAGTATAAAACTTCCATATTATCTCCCTTCATGTACCCGACAGGCACATTGAATTTACTTGTATGTATTGAAACTTACGATAGTATAGCACAATTTTCCATGATGTGCAATCAGCAAATCTGATTAAGATTTGCTGATTATTTGAAAAATTCATGTCCTCCATGTCTAAACAGATAGGTCAGACTGGTATCAAACCATCTCATCTTGTTCTGGTTCGCCCTTCTTCTCGCCGCGAAGAAAAGAGCTCCCTCCGAAATATCCTCTCCATTTAATGCACGCTCCACAGCTCTTATGGTTTCATCAGAAACTTCTACCCGCCAGATTCTGCCGCTTGCCACCGGTGAAAACTGCGTCACTCTCTCAGAGCGCTGTAGTACCACTTCCTTCACCGTATCCGGAAACTGGTCACTGTTTACCCGATTCAGTACTACATTAGCGACTAAAAGTTTACCTTCCTCATCCTCTCCTCCTGCCTCGGCCTCCACAATCCTATGAAGGATGTCCACCTCTTCCTCAGTTATATCATAGACAAGCTGTCTTTCCAGCGTACTGCAATCTTCTACCCGCTGTCCGGATGCGGTAATCCTCGCGATACCCATGGTACTGCTTTTCTCCGTGGAGAGCAGCTTCTGCGTTTTCTGTGCCTGTGCCGTGTTGCTCTGCACACCCACAATACACAAAAACGCAAACAGTATCATCACATATATTATTACTAAGCCGCCTATCGCTTTTTTATACATAATCTTTCCTCCATGCGGGGTTATACCTTTTCAATATATTATTTTATGAGGCTTGTCCGGAAAATATATCTGAATTTGTAATTTTTTTCATGCTATGATATACTCTTAACTGTGAGGTGCGATATGGAAAAGAAGGATGAATTACAACAAAATCATCTGCCCGGAGTCTTCCCCGCCACAAAGAAAAGTGGCGAGGTTTATTTTCGTGCGTCCCTTACCTATCGTCAAAAACACATCAGTCTTGGCAGCTTTGCCACAGCTTCCGAAGCACATGCAGCCTATTTGGAAGGCACTCGCATTATAAATGAAACGGAACTGGATATACACGATTACCGTAAATCCTCTCCTCTTTCCTTTGAAAAATGGATATGTATTCTCAACTTTAGGGATAATGGTATTTACTTTGGCAATCCCATCTACATGGGACAGAGACTGTTTTATTATTACATGTCACCCACTCATATATTGAAATTTGATTTGGACGACCTTTTCTATTATTCCTCTCACAAAATCATGCAGAGGGGTAACCATTATTTTGTTGCGGATTACGGTATGCAGATCAATATTGCCAGCCGCTACGGTATCAAAAATTATGCCGTTCCCGGCGTGGATTTTGAATTTTTAAACGGTGATACTACAGATTTTCGCCGTGAAAACCTGGAAATTCTTAACACCTACCACGGCGTGCGACAGGATACACACAAAGGAAAGACCGTTTATACTACCCGCATACACCTTAAAGGGAATTATATCGTAGGTCGTTACGATACTGAGACGGAAGCCGCCATCGCTTACAACAAGGCTGTGGATATCCTAAAGAAAAACGGAGTCACCAAAAATTTTACCACCAACTACATTGAAGATTTATCTCCCCGTGCTTATGCAGAAATCTACTCCGAGCTTTCCATCTCCCCCAAAATAGTGAACTTCAAAATGCCCACCACTCAATGAGTGATGGGCATTCCTTTATTTTTCGGAATAGTCTATAAAACTGATACTTAAGTCTGCGTATCCCGCAACTCCATCCACTATGGCATTACCATAATGCCACATGGAAAACTTGTATGGATAGTCCGGCACATCTGCAATCTGGGACAGCCAGATATCATATGCTGTTAGCTTTGACATATCTATCTGCTTAATCAGCCATTCTTTGTCTCCAAAAATTGTGGCATTATATCCTGCATCCTTGATAGTATCCAAAAAGGCTTTCGCAATGGTGGTTCTTTCAGCTTTTGACAACGCATCAATTCTTGCAGAATCATTGTCTACGCTTTCCATATAGAAGGCAACCGGAAATGTCACATCATATTCGCTGATATTTTGAAGTACCATATTGGCTTCCTCAACAGCCTCTTCCTTGGTAATCGCCTGCGAGAAGAAATATACTCCCACTTCCAGTCCGGCATCATTGGCACGTTTGATATTATCCAAAAAATAATCATCCAGCACGATTTGTCCGGAGCTGTAGCCTCTGAAACCAACACGTAGCATTACATAATCAATACCGGCTTTTTTGAGCTTTACAAAATCTACATAGTCCTGAAACTTAGAAATATTCACTCCTACAAAGGACACCTGTTTGCCGTCCACATAATATTTCATCAGATTGGATTGGCAGACCAGCTTGGTAAAATCGTATTCATGCTTAGGCAAGTATGGACTTATCAAAACCCACTCCTCCTTGCCGTCCGCATATTTCACTAAAGTATGCTTTCCATCCGTGGACGGGTCATTTTCGGGAACCGGCTCCTCCTCTGTCTCCGGAGGTGGTGTCGCCTCTTCGGTCTTCTCGGGATATTTATCCCAGAAATCCAAATCATCCGGTGTAAGTTTACTACCTGAAAGTAAATCCTCTGTATCCGGATATTTCTGTTCATTCGAGACAGATTCCTGCGTCGGCACAGACGCTTCAACATTCTGTTTCTTGGGCGTATGATTATCCTGCCTGTTCACTAAAAGCACAATAACCAGTATTGCCGCCACAAATAAAGTGACGATTAAAATAGACGAAACAACTGTCGGCGTCAGCTTTTGACGGTCATCGTAATCATCCGGTAAACGCATAATCCACCTCCTTACTTTTGTATCTTCATTATCTTATCAGAGCTTCACAATCGCCTTTTTCGGGCACTTCTGTTCGCAAAGTCCGCATCCCACACATTTTTCATGGTCAATGATAGCGTGGAAATTCTCTACCTTGATGGCTTCCTTGGGACAGGCCTTCACACAAATACCGCAGCCGATACACCCCACGGAACAAGCCTTCATGGTAATGGGGCCCTTGTCTGTAGAGCTACATGCCACAACCTGCTTTGCCTCATAGGGTATCAGGGAAATCAAATGCTTGGGGCACACATCAATACATTTACCGCAAGCTTTACATTTCTCCTTGTCAACCACAGCCACACCGTTTTCTACTTTTATGGCATCAAAGGGACATACCTGTGCACAGGTACCAAATCCCAGGCAACCGCTGTTACAGGATTTAGGGCCGCCGTTTGGCACAAAGCTTAACATGCGGCAATCCTTTACGCCATAATAATCATAATCCTGATTTGCTTTGTCGCAATCGCCCTTGCAGTGTACATAAGCCACCTTCTTTACACTGCTTCCGGCACTGACACCCATAATTTCAGCGATTTTCTTACCAACTGCATCACCGCCTACAGGGCAGGCATTTACCTCTGCCTCTCCTTTGGCAATAGCAGCCGCAAGACCGGCACATCCTGCAAATCCGCATCCGCCACAGTTATTGCCCGGAAGTACGGAAAGGACAGCCTCTTCCTTTTCATCCACTTCAACCCTAAACTTAATACCTGCAACACCGAGGAAAAGACCGATAAAGATACCAACGATTCCCACCACAGCCGCAGCTGTAAGAATTCCAGTCATACTCATATCTCTTCCTCCTTATAACAAGCCCGAAAATCCGCAGATGGCAATTGCCATAAGTCCTGCTGTCACAAGCACTATCGGCATGCCCTTAAAGGATTCCGGCACGTCATTGTATTCCATCTTTTCGCGGATACCTGCAAGTATCACGATTGCAATGGTAAATCCCAAAGCTGTTGCAAAACCATTCACAACACCGGTAAGAATATCGTACTCCTTCTGTACATTGGAAAGTGCCACACCAAGTACTGCACAGTTGGTCGTAATGAGCGGCAGATATACTCCAAGCGCTTCATAAAGCGATGGCATTGCTTTACGCAAAAACATCTCCACAAACTGTACCAGTGCCGCAATCACCAGAATAAAGACAATGGTCTGCAAATATTCAATACCGAAACGCTGCAACACATATTTGTATATTACACCTGCAACCGCACTGGCAAGTGTAATTACGAAGATAACCGCACCGCCCATTCCGGCTGCCGTCTTAATCTTTCTTGATACACCTAAGAAAGGACATAATCCCAAAAACTGGCTTAATACCACATTACTTACAAGGGAGGCACTGATTAATAAAAGTAGTAGGTCTTTTACACTATCCATTTAATTGTCCTCCTTCTTGTCGTTTTCTGCAGGCTCTTGTGAAGCCTGTTCTTCTGTTTCCTTCTTCTCTGCGCTTGTATCATAGAAGCGCTTTGCGCATCCGCCGTCTGTACAATTCATACAATCCTCACTGCAGCCGGACTGAATTTTGGATACATCCTTGCCGACACGCTCTCCGGTTATCTTTAGATAATTCTGGAAAGCGGTAAGGACTGCCAACACAAAGAATGCGCCCGGAGCCAGGATAAAGATATTGATGGGTGTAAAGGAATCCGGCATAATGTGATAGTTAAATATGGTTCCTGCACCCAGAAGCTCTCGCACTGCGCCGATACAGGTAAGCGCAAAGGAAAAACCAAGTCCCATTCCCAAACCATCAAAGAAGGAAGGAAGGGGAGGATTGGTATATGCATAGCTCTCTGCTCTTCCCAGAATGAT
>CALYZQ010000003.1 GCA_945609985.1 uncultured Lachnospiraceae bacterium
GGCTCCTTTCTACAAAAACCGGGTATAATCGACCCACTTTATTCTATTATAAATTATTTCCACAAAAACACAATATCTTTTTACATTTTTTCCATAAAATACATGATATTGTGTTTTACCGTCACCCCCGGAAACAAAAAAGGACCTATTGATTTCTCAATAAATCCTTTTATCAACCGGCAACAGCCGCTTCAAATCCGTTTCTCTATGAAATTTACTAATTTCTCTGATTCTGTCTCTTAAGCTCCTCAATCTCATCAAATACCACATCATTAAGTACTTTGATGTAAGTACCCTTCATACCGGAAGAACGGGATTCAATAACACCCGCACTCTCGAATTTGCGGAGTGCATTGACAATTACGGAACGGGTAATACCTACACGGTCAGCAATCTTTGATGCAACCAGAATACCCTCCATGCCGTTCAATTCATCAAAGATATGAGTAATTGCCTCCATCTCAGAGAAAGAAAGTGTACTGATTGCAGATTTTACCACCGCAATCTTGCGGCTTTCCTCTGCGCTCTCCTCATTTACGGCGCGGAGCATTTCAAGTCCTACAACAGTAGTACCGTATTCGCACAGAATAATATCATCTATGTCATACTGCTCATCACACTTATAGATAAACAATGTACCAAGTCGTTCTCCTGCAATCTCAATAGGTGCAATAATTGCCTGGAACTTTTTGGTGTCAATGTTTTCAAAACCAAGAGTCTGCATATTCACATTCTCCTTGGTAGATAACACTCCCAAAAGTCTTTCGTTCAGCATATTATCAATAAATCCGCCGACTGCATCATCCAACAGCTCCGTGATAGCTTCCACACCGTCTGCCTTGCCTACGCCAAGCACTTTACCCTTACGGCTGATAACCAGCACGTTAGATTCCAGAATCTCACGCATCACCTTACAGATATCATTAAATACCACCTTGCTGGAATTATTGTTGTGCAAAAGCTTTCCGATTTTTCTTGTCTTATCCAATAATTGTACACTGCTCATACGCCCGCCTCCATTATTCTAGACTGTACTAAAGTGACTTCGATGCCTACCCCATCTTTATACTACAGTAACATTGTAACACAAATAAAATCAGATTTCAACGTATAATTTGCGAATTTATTTGGTTTTTTTATAATTTATGTGACAATTTGATTTTTTACTGCTTTTCAGCATCATTTTTCTTATTTTCGACATAGCCGCACTGCTCATCCATGCACACTAATTTACTGCCTTTTTCTACCAGCATGGAACCACATTCCGGGCAATTTTTGCCGGACGGCTTCTGCCATACCATAAAGTCACAATCCGGGTTATCAATGCATCCAAAGTACTTTCTGCCCTTCTTCGTCTTCTTAAGAACAATGTCCTTACCGCACTTAGGGCAGCTTACTCCAATCTTTTCATAATAGGGTTTTGTATTCCTGCACTCCGGAAATCCGGGACAAGCCAGAAATCTTCCGTGAGGACCGTATTTTATTACCATCTGTCTTCCGCAGAGCTCACAGATTTCCTCGGACACCTCATCTGCAATGGTTACCTCTGAAAGCTCCTTCTCTGCATTTTTTACCGCTTCGTCCAAATCCGGATAAAAATTCTCAACAATGGTCTTCCATTTCACACTTCCCTCTTCCACACCATCCAAAAGGGCTTCCATATTAGCAGTAAAATTCACATCCACAATGGTAGGGAAGGCTTCCTTCATCATGTTATTTACCACTTCACCAAGCTCGGTCACATAGATATTCTTATTCTCTTTAACAATGTAACGTCTTGCAAGTATGGTGGTAATGGTGGGTGCATAGGTACTGGGACGACCAATCCCCAGTTCCTCCAATGCTCTTACCAGTGATGCCTCATTGAAATGAGCCGGGGGCTGTGTAAAGTGCTGCTTCGGTTCGGTTGAAAGATGGGCGAGCTCTGCACCCTTTTCAAGTTCTCCCGTAAGGAGATTCTCCTCTTCCTTTTCCTCTTCCTGCACATATACACTCATAAAACCATCAAATAACATTTTGGATGCAGCCGTTGTAAAGATATGACCGCCCGCCTGAATCTTAACGGAGGTGGTCTCATATTTTGCCGGCTGCATACAGCTTGCCACAAACCGTTTCCAAATCAATTGGTACAGGCGGAATAAATCTCTGGGAAGCTGTTCTTTAATCTTAATGGGTATGCGTCTTGGATCCGTAGGGCGGATAGCTTCATGGGCATCCTGAATCTTCTGACCCTTTTTCTTATCTTCCGCCAACTCAACCGTATATTCCTCACCATATTCATCTGCGATAAATGTCCTTACATTCTGCTGTGCCTCTTCGGAAATACGGGTTGAATCCGTACGCAGATAAGTAATCAAACCTACCGTGCCTTCTCCTTTGATATCCACACCTTCATACAATTGCTGAGCAAGACGCATGGTCTTCTGTGTTGAAAAATTAAGCACCTTACTTGCTTCCTGCTGTAATGTTGAGGTCGTAAAAGGAAGAGGTGCCTTCTTCACCCGCTCACCCTTCTTCACTTCCTTCACTACATAAGAAGCTCCTTCTATTTCGGAAAGCACCTTATCTACATCCTCTTTGCAGGTAAGCGCCTTTTTCTCATCACTGGTACCGTAATATTTTGCATGTATGCTCTTTTTCTCACCCTCAGCCTTTAAAAGTACATCCAAAGACCAGTATTCCTCGGGAATAAAAGCGTTAATCTCATCTTCTCTGTCACAGATGATACGGAGTGCCACAGACTGCACGCGGCCTGCACTCAAGCCCCTCTTAATCTTTGCCCACAAAAGAGGCGAAATCCGGTATCCCACCATACGGTCAAGCACTCGTCTTGCCTGCTGGGCATCCACCAGATTCAAATTAATCTCCCTTGGATTCTTTAAGGATTCTTTTACCGCATTTTTGGTTATTTCATTAAAGGTAATGCGGTACACCTTCTTGTTTTCAAGCTTCAGAGCATAATACAAATGCCATGAAATTGCCTCTCCCTCACGGTCCGGGTCGGTTGCCAGATAAATTTTCTCAGCTTTTTTTACTTCCTTTCTGAGACTTGCCAGCAGATCGCCCTTGCCGCGAATTGTAATATATTTCACTTCATATCCGTTATCCGGGTCAAAACCAAGCTGACTTTTGGGCAAATCACGCACATGTCCCTGACTTGCCACCACTTCATAGTTTGATCCCAAAAACTTCTTTATCGTCTTAATCTTTGCAGGTGATTCCACAATCACTAAATATTTTGCCATATTATTCTCCCCAGATCTTAATATACGTCCAATAAAGCCAATCGTGAAACACTATACACTAAAATTTATTGGGACGCAAGGGAATTTTTAATATATTTCAAAATAGATAGTGCCCACATCCGCATCAAAATCATGCAAAATCATATTATCAGACAATCACTGCTTACTTACAAATCAACTAAATTTTTCACACAAAAAAAATGCCCAAGACCTATAAATAAGTCTTCAGCACTCTTCGGGTTGGGCTATTCATAAAATAGTCAACAGCTGATAGGGGAATCGAACCCCTGTTTCCGCCGTGAGAGGGCGGCGTCTTAACCGCTTGACCAATCAGCCATTTGTGTTCCACATCTGTGGTACTTGCATATCATAATACATCTTGAAGAAAAATGCAAGCACTTTTTTGAAAATTTATACAACTTTTTTATTTTTTATCAAAAACCCAGTGTTTATCGGGCTTCTCAGCCTCAAAATTTTTTAATAAATTTCTATTTTGAGGCCGAAAGCCGCTTTTACATTACCAAATCAAACAGACTTATCTGATTGGTTTCAGGCAAATCTCCCAACAAACCTAAGGATGCCATCAAATCGATAACCGTCTTGGACACCTTTGTTCTCTGTCTGAAATCATCCTTGGAGAGGAAGGGACCATCCTTTGCCGCTTCCACAATGGCATCCGCCGCTTTTTCTCCCAATCCGTCAATACTGCTTAAGGAAGGCATCAGTTTACCGTCCACAATCTGGAACAATCTGGACTGCGCCCTAAAAATATCAATGGGTTCAAATTCAAAGCCTCTCGCATACATCTCCTGGACAATTCGCATATCACTGAAAGCATCCTTTTCCTTGTTTGACAGGGTATCGGAACGTTTTTTATAATCTGCCATAATGCTTTCCAGATGCTTTTGTCCCTGACACATAATTTCATAAGAGAACGCCTTGGCACGGATACTGAAAAATGCACCGTAATAAGCAAGAGGATAATGAATCTTACAATAAGCAATGCGCCACGCCATCATAACATATGCCGCCGCATGTGCCTTGGGGAACATGTACTTAATCTTCTTACAGGAGTCAATATACCAATCCGGTACATCATGAGCCTTCATCTCCGTTATCCAATCATCCTTAAGCCCTTTACCCTTACGCACACTCTCCATGATGGTAAAGGAAAGACTGGGCTCCACTCCCATCTGTATCAGATAGGTCATAATATCATCACGGGTACAGATTGCCGTGGAGATAGTCGCCACACCGCTCATAATCAAATCCTGGGCATTTCCAAGCCACACGTCCGTACCATGGGAAAGTCCCGAAATACGAACCAAATCTGAAAACGCCTGAGGTTTTGCATCAATAACCATCTGCATCGCAAAGTCCGTACCAAACTCCGGAATACCAAGCGCCCCTAACTTCGTTCCGCCAATCTGATCCGGTGTAATACCTAAAGCCTCTGTATTCTGGAACAGACTCATAACATCCTTGCCGTCCAGAGGAATGGTAAGGGGATCTCGCCCTGTCAAATCCTGCAGCATACGAATCATGGTAGGATCATCGTGTCCCAGTATATCAAGCTTTAAGAGATTGTGGTCAATGGAGTGATAATCAAAGTGTGTTGTGATGGTATCCGTAGTCATATCATTTGCAGGATGCTGTACCGGGGTAAAGGAATTGATATCCTGTCCCAAAGGAAGCACTACAATACCGCCGGGATGCTGTCCCGTGCTTCGTCTGATACCGGTACACCCTGCCGTAATACGATTGATTTCACTGACTCTCTTGCTCTTTCCTCTTTCTTCAAAATAATTCTTTACATAACCATAAGCTGTTTTATCTGCCAGAGTACCGATGGTACCTGCACGGAAGGTCTGTCCCGCGCCGAAGATAACCTCCGTATACTTATGTGCCTTGGACTGATATTCACCCGAGAAATTAAGGTCGATATCCGGCTCCTTGTCACCCTTAAATCCAAGGAATGTTTCAAACGGAATGTCAAAACCGTCCTTATGCAACATCTCACCGCAGACAGGACAGACTTTATCCGGCATATCAATGCCCGCCTTTCCGGCGTATGCCTTTACCTCGTCGCTCTCAAAATCCACGTAATGGCATTTACTGCAGTAGTAATGAGGACTTAAGGGATTTACCTCCGTAATTCCCGCCATGGTAGCCACAAAGGAGCTTCCCACAGAGCCTCTGGAGCCCACCAGATATCCATCCTCCACAGACTTCCACACAAGCTTCTGAGCAATGATATACATTACCGCAAAGCCGTTTGTTATAATGGAGTTTAACTCCTTCTGTAATCTTTTCTCAACGATATCCGGAAGGTCCGGTCCGTAAATTTCATGTGCTTTATTATAGCAAATGTCTGTAAGCGTCTTATCACTGTCCTGAATCACCGGCGCACATTTATCGGGACGCACCGGGGCAATGGTCTCCACCATATCCGCAATCATATTGGTGTTGGTGATAACCACCTCTCTTGCCTTATCACTGCCAAGATAAGCAAACTCTTCCAGCATCTCTTCCGTAGTATGTAAATACAACGGTGCCTGGTCATCTGCATCCGCAAAGCCCTTACCCGCCATAATAATACGGCGGTAAATTTCATCCTCCGGGTCTAAAAAGTGCACGTCACAGGTCGCTGCCACAGGTTTGTGAAACTGCTCACCCAGAGCAACGATTTTCTTATTGATATTTTGGATATCCTCCACGGAATTTACATTGCGCACCTTTTCTGAGGCAATCATAAACGCATTGTTACCGGTAGGCTGAATCTCCAGATAATCATAAAAGTTTACAATCCTTGCAATCTGTTCATCGGACTGTTCATCCAAAAGTGCGCGGTACAGCTCTCCTGCCTCACAGGCACTTCCCAGAATCAGTCCCTCCCTGTATTTCATCACCAGGCTCTTGGGGATTCTGGGATGTCTGCTAAAATAAGTCAGATGGGACTGTGATACCAGCCTGTACAGATTAATTCGTCCCAAATCATTCTTTGCCAGAATAATGCAGTGGTATGATGGTAAGCGTCTCACCAGCTCCGGGCTGGACGCTCCTAATGCGTTGACCTGCGCCAAGGTATGTATCTCCTGCTTCTGAAGCATAGGAATAAACTTCACAAAAATATGTGCAGTTGCCTCCGCATCATCCACAGCCCTGTGATGATTTTCCAAAGAGACTCCCAAGTTCTTTGCTACAGCATCAAGAGTATGCTTTGCCTGTCCGGGCAAAAGCACTCTGGCTATTCCCACGGTATCAATATAGGTAAAGTCCGTGGAATAACCAAGACGCCTACAGTTTTCCACGATAAAGCTCATATCAAAGGTTGCATTGTGCGCAGCCAGCACGCAGCCCTCACAAAACTCTAAAAACTGCGGCAGTATAATATCTATGGTGGGAGCATCTATCACATCATCATCCGTAATACCCGTCAGTTTTTCAATCTCAAAGGGTATGGGTACCTCGGGATTTACAAATGTTGAATATCTCTCCACAATCTTACCGTCAGATACCTTCACTGCACCAATCTCTATGATGCGGTTATTTACGGGAGAAAAGCCTGTGGTCTCGATATCGAACACCACAAAGTCCGCCAGCAAATCCTGCCCCTTATCTCCTGTCACAATCTCCCTTAAATCATCTACCAGATACCCCTCCACACCGTAAATAATCTTAAAGAAATCCTGCTTGTCCGGGTTCTCATCTCCCGCTTCCTTGCGCTTGCTCTTCTCTTCCTTCCACAAATCATCCCATGTATGATTGGCATCCGTAAAGCTCTGCACACAGCCGTGGTCCGTGATGGCAATTCCCCTGTGTCCCCATTTATAGGCACGCTTTACAATATCCTTCGCCTCGGAAACACCATCCATATCACTCATCTTGGTATGGCAGTGAAGCTCCACTCTCTTTTGTGGCGACATATCCATACGGCTTACCGTAAAATCAGGAATTTTCTTGATACCAGCTATGGAGCCGATGGTAAGTTCATGGTCAAATTTATCCACCATGCTGATACCCTTTACCTTTACAAAAGCTCCTTTTTTTACCCCCTCTGCGATCTCATCCACCTGGTCATTTCGACAGAACATTTTTACCGTCATGGTATCCGTAAAATCTGTGATATCAAAAATCAAAATGGTCTTCTCGTTCTTAATCTCGCGTTTATCCATATTGAGGATTTTACCGCGAATAACCACTTCACCCATTTCACCTATAATTTCTTCAATTTTAATGGCTTCCTCTTCAAAATCCCTGCCATAAAGCACATCGGGATTGTCGGAACGCTTCGCCTTGGAGAAATCCTTCTTGAATTCTCCTTTCTTAAAGTCTCCCTTCTTAAACTCCTTGTTTGCACCGGTTTTCGTTGCTGTCTTTGCGGGTGCCTGTAACTTCTCTGCCACCGCTTTCTTTTCAGGAGCTTCCTTTGCACCCTCAGAAGGAGCAGTCCCATCTGTTACAGGCATCATACCTTCCGTAAATTCTTCCCCTGTACCCTTTATCCGTCTGTAAATCTCAGACACCTTCATGCGGATTTTCTGCTCTTCATCCTCCTTGGAACTGCACTCAGAAGCCTCCACATAATCCACACTGACAGATACTTTCAAACCGCAGCGCTCCACCAGAATCTTTTCCAAAATCCTGACAAGCTCCTCTTCCTTTCCGCGGTTTAACACGGTATCCTCCACCGTAAGCAAAAGCTTCTCCTCTGTAGGATAGGATAATTCACCATTTTTAAACGCATTATATTCAATGCGACTGTACTCCGCAAGCTCCATCAGAATACTGTCCCTGTAAATATCTATCAGCTTCTCCGGATTATACTGGGAGGACAATTCAAACCTCTCATATATCTTGATGGTCATAGCTGCACCCGGGAATAACTGCTTTTTAATTTCCTCCTCCACAGACAAAATGATGTCCTTTTGAATCAGTCTGGTGCTATGCAAATAAATGCGCAAAAAATCCTTCCGCTTTGTAGCGGAAATTTTCTCCACATTTGTCTGCTCCATAATATCCTTGGTTCCTTTGTTCAGTTTTAGGGAAGGAAATACTTCAAAAAACGGCTTGCCCATGAACCTCTATCTAACTCCAATTCTCTAATTCTTCCTGTAACGCATGCAAAAGCTCTGCCTCCGGAACCTTGCGGATAATCTCACCCTTTTTGATGAGAAGTCCCTCTCCGATACCGCCGGCAATACCCAAATCGGCTTCCTTTGCCTCTCCGGGTCCGTTTACCACGCAGCCCATAACCGCCACCTTGATATCTAAGGGATAATCCTCCACCAGCTTCTCTACCTTTGTGGCAAGACCGATAAGGTCAATCTGTGTTCTGCCGCAGGTAGGGCAGGATACCACTTCAATACCGCCCTTTCTAAGCCCCAGCGTCCTGAGAATCAATTTGGCCGACTTAATCTCCTCTACCGGGTTACCTGTCAGGGAAACGCGGATGGTATCACCGATACCCTGATTAAGAATCAGTCCCAAGCCGATGGCTGATTTGATATTACCGCTTGTTACTGTACCAGATTCGGTAATTCCTACGTGCAGAGGATATACTGTCTTGTCTGCCAGCATCTCATGTGCTTTTACACACATTAATACATCAGAGGACTTGATACTGATTACCAGATTGTCATACCCCAACTCTTCTATAACATGCACCTTATCAAGTGCACTTTCCACAATGCCCTGCGCTGTAACTCCGTTGTACTTTTCCACCAGTTGCTTTTCCAGGGAACCGCTGTTAACGCCCACGCGGATGGGGATATTTCGCTCCTTTGCCACATCCACCACTGCCTTTACCCTGTCAATGCTTCCGATATTACCGGGATTGATGCGGATTTTGTCTGCGCCATATTCCATGGCTGCAATCGCCATCTTATAGTCAAAATGAATATCTGCCACAAGTGGAATGTGTATCTGCTTTTTAATCTCTGCTAATGCCTTTGCCGCCTCCATGGTAGGCACGGTACAGCGGATAATCTCGCAGCCCGCACGCTCAAGCTCCAAAATCTGCGCTACGGTAGCCTGCACATCCTCTGTCTTTGTATTGGTCATGGATTGTATTAAAATAGGGTTTCCTCCACCTATCTTCCTGTCTCCAATTTGAATTACTTTTGTATTATCACGATAACTCATCCTATCAAATCCTTTCACATACTGATAGTGATAAGTATACCACTCTTTGCCCCCTGACTCAAGACAAAACAAACTGTCCCGGCGACACCTGTTTTGCATATCCATCCATGCAAAGCCGCATCAATGCTGCACTTACAAGCCCCTGATGATATCCCGCAGGCATTTTGCACAAAATTTGTTCAATGGTTTTTGGTGAAATCTCCAACTGCTTATATACCGGTCTTAACTCCTTTGAAATACTTAATAAATTCTGTTTTTTCCGCTTCTCAATCACGGTTTCTTTTATTTCATCTTCGTTTTTCGATTCACCGTCATCCGTCTCCGCAATTCCCTTCTTGGCGGTAAGCTCCCTTAACTGACTTACGAAATCAGCGGGAGTCAAAAAAACGCCTGCCCCCTGTGTTAACAATCTGTTGCACCCGTCGCTTAATCTGTCCGTTATTCTCCCCGGCACCACAAACACCTCTTTCCCCTGCTCCAATGCCATATCAACCGTAATCAGTGTCCCGCTTTTCCCTCTTGCTTCCACTACCACCAAAGCGTCCGCAAGTCCGCTGACAATACGGTTTCTGGGCGGAAAATGCCCGGAGGCAGGTAACGCTCCCGGAACATAGGCAGACAATACTCCTCCCTGCTTAAGCAGTCTGTCATACAGTCTTTGATTGGACTTTGGATAACACACATCCACGCCGCTGCCAAGTACCCCGTAGGAGGTACCGCCCGCTTCCATTGCCGCAGTCTGACTGATACCGTCAATTCCCCTTGCCATTCCACTGATAACCTGAATTCCCTGCTCACCCAAATATCTCCCCAGCTGCGCGGCAACAAACTCACCATATCCGGAGCATTCCCTTGCTCCGATAACCGCCACCGAAAGCGGCTCCTCCTTGGGAAGACTCCCTCTGTAAAACAAAGCGTATGGGGCATCCGGAATCTCTAAAAGACGCTTTGGATACGTTTTCTCACCATAAAAGACAACTCCTATCCCCTTTATATCCAGTTTCTCATACTCTTCCTTTAAATTCCAATTCCTTTGCCTCTCCAAAACATGTGTAAGCTGCATTCCCCTTAAGCACTCGGAAAGTTCCGCCTCCGAAGCCGTATACACTTTTCCCGGACGTTTAAACCGTGAAAGCAAAAGCCGTATTGTTTTTTCCCCGATTCCCGGTATACTTAAAAGCCAATAAGCAAATTCCTTTTCTTCCCTGTTCATATGCCTCTCCTTTTATATCCAATATTCCTTAGCCGGACGGTAGCATGCCGCCTCCAGCAAATGTTCTTCCGTTATGTTATCCTTGTCCTCCAAATCAGCAATGGTTCTCGCCACCTTTAAAATCCGATGGTACACCCGAACGCTGAATTTCATGGTCTGATACAGCTTTTTCATACATCTTTGCTCTGCCTTTCCAAGCACGCAGTATTTCTCCACGTCTGCACCATCTATATCACTGTTAAAACGATACTCCGCACCTGCAAAACGCCTCTCCTGCCTGCATCTGGCCCTTTCCACGGCATTTCGCATCTCTGCACTGTCCATTCCCTTTCGCGCTTTTCCCTGCATTCCCGTAATATCCACGGGCATAAGCTCCACACACAAGTCAATACGGTCCAAAATCGGTCCCGACACCTTACCCATATATTTTTTAATTTGGGACTCGGTGCAGCGGCACCTGTTTCTGTCGGGGTAATAGCCGCAATAACAGGGATTCATGGCACATACCAGCATAAAATCCGCCGGGTAACTTAAATTACCGTTAACCCTAACCACCTGTATTTCATGATTCTCCATAGGCTGACGCATACTGTCTAATACATTTCTTTGAAATTCGGGTAATTCATCCAGAAACAGCACACCTCTGTGTGCCAGGGATATGATGCCCGGTCTGGGCACGGAACCGCCTCCGGTTAAGGCGGATTGTGAAATGGTATGATGTGGGCTTTGGAATGGTCTTTCCGTCACCAGTGCCTGGTCTTCCCGAAGAAGCCCTGCCACACTGACAATGCCGGTAACCTCCAGGCTCTCTTTGAGCGTAAGCGGCGGCAGGATGCCCGGAATCCGCTTGGCTATCATGGACTTTCCTGCTCCCGGCGGTCCCACCATCAAGAGATTATGGAATCCCGCCGCTGCAATAAGTGCTGCCCTCTTTGCACTCTCCTGCCCTGTCACTTCCGAAAAGTCTACATCATCAGGAGTTCTTTTCTTCTCAAACAGCTTTTCTGCATTTATACTCTGTGGCGGCAAAAGTACATCTCTATCCTCTTCCTTTGCCTGTAAAAAATGCAGCAGCTCCTGCATACTGCCCACACCTCTTACAATAATTCCCGGAATCACTGCTCCCTCCGCCACATTCGCCTTCGGCACAATACACTCCTTTATTCCCTTCTTTACCGCCTCCTGCACTACCGGAAGCACACCTCGCACCTTCTTTACTTCACCGTTTAGGCCAAGCTCTCCCAAAAACAGGATATCCTTGGCTCTCCCCACACTAAAATACTGTAGGGCTTCCAGCATTCCCACTGCTATGGGCAAATCCAGAGCAGTACCCTCCTTGCGCAAATCCGCGGGAGAAAGATTTACTGTAATATGAGAAGGCGGTATGTCAAGCCCTGCATTCTTCATAGCAGCCCACACTCTTTCTTTGGCCTCCCTCACCTCACAGCTTAAGGAACCCACCATATTAAATGACGGAAGTCCCGGTGACACATCCACCTCCACCGCCACCAGATACGCGCTGATGCCCACGAAGGCACCTGATATAATTTTACTGTACATTCTTTTACCTCCTTGTATTGTAATATATACATCCGTCACTGCGCAATATGTCCTGGCACGGACACGCTCCCGCTCCGTGAAAAAGCGTAGCGGTACTAAGCTCGATTGCATCTTACGATGCAATGACCTCGCTAAGTGCCGACGTTTTTCAAGGGATCCTTTGCAGGACACATAGCACAGCTCCGGATGTTAATATTCATAAATCAAATAAGGGAAAAATATAGATTAAAGAGAAATTGTAAGATGTCTTCGTGGGGCTTAAACGCCCCACAAAGACCAAATATACATTAGATTTTATTCATCATGGAATCGGGATCCTGAGCAAATTGGATAGCCATATCCCTGTCAATTTTACCGTCATAATAAAGCTGTACAATAGCTTCATCCATAGTAATCATACCCATCTTGCGGTTGGTCTGCATTACGCTTGCCAGCTGATGGGATTTACCTTCTCTAACCAGATTACGTACCGCATGGTTGGCATGCATTACCTCAAAGGCTGCCACTCGACCTCTTCCGTCCGCTGTGGGAATCAGCTGCTGGGAAATCACCGCCTCCAATACATTGGAAAGCTGGATTCTAATCTGTTGCTGCTGATGGGGCGGGAACACATCGATAATACGGTCCACTGTGCTGGCTGCTCCTATGGTGTGCAGGGTGGAAAGAACCAGATGTCCTGTCTCTGCAGCCGTAATCGCTACACTGATGGTCTCTAAGTCACGCATTTCTCCCACCAGAATAACATCCGGGTCCTCACGGAGTGCTGCGCGGAGTGCACTTGCATAATTGTCAGAGTCCAAACCAATTTCTCTCTGATTTACCATAGACATCTTGTGCTGATGCAGGTACTCGATAGGATCCTCCAAGGTAATAACATGGGCATCCCTGTTATTATTAATTTTATCAATAATAGCCGCCAGTGTAGTAGATTTACCACTTCCGGTCGGTCCGGTAACCAATACCAGTCCTCTTTTTCTTTGATACAAATCTATCACGGACTCCGGCACACCAAGTTCCTCAGGAGCAGGAACCTTGGTACCTACCAAACGAAATGCCAATCCTACAGAACCTCTCTGCTTATACGCATTTACACGGAATCTTCCGCAATTTGGTATGGAGAATGACATATCGTACTCTCCACGGTCTTCAAAACGGTCTCTTTGCACCTCTGACATTACATCAATCAGCACATCCAAAGTATCCACCGGCAAAAGCTTGGGATAATCCATGGTAATCAGATTACCGTTCACTCGCATTTTGGGCGGAATACCTACAGTGAGATGTACATCACTGGCTCCAGCCTCTTTCGCCGTTCTTAAAATTTCTTCTATACTTAACATACATTACTCTCCTTCTTTCTTAAGATAACCTGCCAGTTCAAGAGCATCTGTATTGATAATATATCTGTTGTCCATCGTCTTCATAATATCATCAATTTCGATGTCCCAATTCACTTTCAGCCCCAAATCAATGATACTGTTATCCTGCAGACTCAAAACCATGGGTCTTAATATATCTCGTGAATTCTCAGATAAAACAAGCGCCTTCTCACCGGTATTTAATATCACGCTGGAACCGGGAGTCAGAATATTAATACATCTGATAAGCGCATCCACAACCTGAGGGTCATATACATCGGGTCTGTCCCTAAACTCTTTAAGTGCCTTTACCTCCGACTCCGCTGTTCCCGAAAGGCTCATTGCGGTCAGCTCATCATACCTGTTTGCCACAAGTAAAATCTTAGCACCCATAGACAATTTAGCTGTCTGGATATCCTTCATCCCCTTTAACATATCCATCTGTATTCTAAGTGCCAGCATACAGATTCTTCGAACAACAACGCCGTCAGAAACCGTACGTTCAATCAAATCCGCATCCTGACTCTGCGTATTTAAAATATGCAGATGCATTTCATCTGTCATCGTCTGATCATACAATACATCCTGAGAAATCTTTAATTTACCGATATCATGAATGAGTGCAGCATGCATAACAGCATTCTGCTCGTCCAAACGCACATTCAATACATGTGTCATCATGGCACAGAGTATCGCTACATTCAACGAATGTCTGTAAATATAATCATCCTTACTTCTTAAATTCTGATAAAAATTTATCTTTCCATCCAGATGACCGAAACGCTTTACCAGCATTCCCACGATAAATTCCAATCTGCCGCGCTTCCCTGTATCCAATATTTTTTCGATTTCCTCCTTGATGGAAAAGACTGACATGGTCTGAAAACGCTCAAACTCAATATCCTCTTCACTCATGGGGGGCAAAGGCTCTGCCGGGTCCAATACATAAATACCCAACAAACCAATATTATGAACACTTTCTATCGCCTGTGGAGTCAATTTAGAATTCCGTTCAAATAAGAGTACACCCTTTTTATTGTAAATAGGACGCGCAAGACGCATTCCCGTTCTCAGTTCATCCGTTCGTACAAACTGCATGATAACCCCTTTCTTATGTAACCTGCCATACCCGAAAATACTGTGCCTGACCACGGACATTGCACATCCATGGTCGCACACATCTACATTTATAATACACTATTTTTAGGGAAAATACAAGACGAATTGTCAGAATTTTCAACAAACTTAGACCTTAATTTCTCAACAGCCTTCTTTTCTATCCTCGAAACATAACTGCGAGAGATTCCCAGCTTATCACCAATTTGATTTTGCGTCACTTCTTGATTTCCAAGCAGTCCGTAACGCATTAATATTATTTCACGTTCTCTGTCGGTCAGGCAGCTTTCCAAATATTTTTTGAGCTGTTTTACATTGTGACTCAGCTCCATGGCATCCACAATATCCGGTTGTTTCTGCTCAATGACATCCATTAAACGTATCTCATTGCCTTCCTTATCCTGTCCTATAGGCTCAAACAATGATACTTCCCTTGCGGTCTTCTTTTTGCTTCGAAGCATCATTAGAAGTTCATTATCAATACACCTGCAGGCATAAGTGGCCAGCCTTCCTTTTCCGGCATCAAAGGTGTCAATCGCTTTGATTAACCCTACACATCCAATGGATATTAAATCCTCCATATCTTCATCAACATTCTGATATTTTTTCACAATATGTGCAACCAGCCTGAGATTGCGTTCTATTAATATGGATTTAGCCGTTTTTACTTCTTCCCCGTTTCCTGTTTTCAGCAGGCGGACGTATTTTTCCTCTTCTCCTTTTGTCAGGGGTTTTTGAAAGGTTTCCAACAGTTCCTCCATAGTTTTCACTTAACATTAGTTTATGTGAAAACCACCTTTCAAGTGCCTGTCATAACAAAAACTGGGCCAGTACATAATTACTGATATCGATTCCTCTGTCAGTAAGAGCCAGATATGCGCCGTCTTCGCTCATATGCAATAGCCCGTCACGGATATTTTTATCTATCACAAATCCATAAATTTCACGTAAGGATTCTCCGAATTCTTCTTCAAATTCCTTAACACAAATTCCGCTTCTCATACGCAGTCCCAGAAACATAAACTCTTCCATCTGTTCTTTCACAGTCAGACTTACAGCCTCTTGTCTACAATTCAGTGGTTCTTCTGTATATTTCTCCAGATTACTTTCATTGGAAAATCTGCGATTCTCAATCAGAGAAGCCGCACCGATACCAAATCCAAGATAATCCTTTCGCTTCCAATAGCCTATATTATGTCTGCATGCATACCCCGGCATTGCATAATTGGAAATTTCATAATGTTCATATCCTGCTTCCAACAATCTTTTATGGGTATCCCAATACATCTCCCGCTCTGTCTCCTCCTCCGGCAGACAAAGCTTTTTCTGCTCATTCAATTCTGCAAATGGTGTTCCTTCCTCTACAATCAGACTGTAGGCGGAAATATGCTTGGGTGGTGGATTCAACGAAAGCACTTTTTTAAGTGTTTCCCTGTAAGATTCCATGGTCTGCCCGGGAAGTGCCGCCATTATATCCACATTGCAATTATCAAAACCGGCTTCCGCAGTCCACGCATAAGTATCCAAGAATTGACTAAAGGTATGGATTCTCCCAAGTACTTTCAATTCTTCATCACTTACAGACTGTAAACCAATGCTCAGGCGATTAACTCCTGCATTTCTGTAGTGTAACAGCTTATCCAAATCCACGGTTCCGGGATTGACCTCCATACTGATTTCCGCATCTTCTGCCATGCAATAATGCTCTCTCACCGCCGCAAGCAGCTTCTCTATCCATACAGTGTCCACCACAGAGGGTGTCCCCCCTCCGATAAAGATGGTCTGCACCTCATACTCTGCACACTCCTTTGCCCGTCCGACAACTTCCGTAAGCAATGCCTCCATATAGGCATCCTGCACGTCATTATCATGGGCTGCGGATAAAAAGTCACAGTACAGACATTTCCTCACGCAAAACGGGATATGAAAATATAGCTCTAATGGTTTATTTCTTGTCATCTAATTTCAACACACTCATAAATGCTTTCTGGGGGATTTCCACGTTACCAATCTGACGCATACGCTTCTTACCCTCCTTCTGTTTCTCCAAAAGCTTCTTCTTACGGGTAATATCACCACCGTAACACTTTGCAAGCACATCCTTACGCATAGCCTTTACAGTTTCCCTGGCGATAATTTTGCCGCCAACTGCCGCCTGGATAGGGATTTCAAACAGATGTCTTGGAATTTCATCCTTTAACTTCTCACACATCTTACGGCCTCTCTCATAGGCAGAATCAGCGTGTACAATAAAGGAAAGGGCATCCACTTCTTCCCTGTTAATAAGGATATCCAGTTTTACAAGGCTGGACTGCTCATAACCCTTAATATCATAATCAAAAGAAGCATAACCTCTGGATCTGGATTTTAGGGCATCAAAGAAATCATAAATAATCTCGTTCAAGGGAAGCTCATATTTCAACACCGCTCTTGAGCCTTCAATGTATTCCATTCCCAGATAGCGACCACGTCTTTCCTGACAAAGCTCCATAATGGAACCGATAAATTCATTGGTTACCATAATCTCCGCCGTAACAATGGGCTCCTCCATATAGTCAATTTCGGAAGGATCCGGCAAATTGGAGGGATTCGTCAGTTCGATCACCTCTCCGTTTAGTTTATGCACCTTATAGATAACGCCGGGAGCAGTGGTCACCAAATCCAGATTATACTCTCTCTCCAGACGCTCCTGAATAATTTCGAGATGTAACAATCCAAGGAAACCGCAACGGAAACCAAAGCCAAGGGCAATGGAGGTCTCAGGCTCGTAATTTAGGGAAGCATCATTCAGCTGCAATTTTTCCAAGGCATCACGCAAATCAGGGTACTTTGCACCGTCTGCAGGGTACATACCACAGTACACCATGGACTGCACCTTTTTATATCCGGGCAACGGTTCGGCACAGGGACGGTTTGCATCTGTCACCGTATCACCCACTGCCGTATCCTTTACATTCTTGATGGAGGCGGTAATATAGCCTACCATACCAGCGGAAAGCTCCTCACAGGGGAAGAACTGTCCTGCACCGAAATACCCCACTTCCACAACCTCCTGCTTGGCTCCTGTTGCCATCATGCGGATGGTTGTCCCCTTTTTCACTGTACCTTCCATGATACGGCAGAAAATAATAACACCTTTATAGGAGTCATACAACGAGTCAAAAATAAGTGCCTGAAGAGGTGCCGCAGGGTCACCCTTTGGAGCCGGAATCTTTGTCACAATCTGTTCTAACACCTCATCGATACCGATACCGTTTTTTGCAGAAATCAAAGGAGCATCCTGTGCCTCAATGCCAATCACATCCTCAATCTCGTCAATAACTCTCTGAGGCTCTGCACTGGGTAAATCAATCTTATTGATGACCGGGAAAACATCCAAATCATGGTCAAGTGCCAGATATACATTAGCAAGAGTCTGGGCTTCAATACCCTGCGCAGCATCTACTACCAGAATCGCGCCGTCGCAGGCAGCCAGTGAACGGCTTACCTCATAATTAAAGTCCACATGTCCCGGGGTATCAATCAGGTTAAAAATATACTCCTCCCCATCTTTCGCACGGTATACGGTACGAACGGACTGTGCCTTTATGGTAATACCACGCTCTCTCTCAAGCTCCATATTATCAAGCACCTGTGCCTGCATTTCTCTGCTGGTAAGCAGTCCTGTCTGCTCAATAATACGGTCTGCCAATGTGGATTTACCGTGATCTATATGTGCAACAATACAAAAGTTGCGGATTTTGCTCTGATCGTAAGATGCCATGTTATATCCTCTCTATCCTGTACTTCAAATAATCACCCGGAACTTGCCGGAAACAGTATGATTGTAGCAGAATTTGCCCTACTTGTCTATGCCTTTACGTCAACATCCCTGACCGGAAAGCACCAAATCCAAAATATGCGCTAACGGATCACAGGCATTCATGGCCTCCTCCACCGTATTGTTTTGTGCCCCCAACTCCACCAATAAGGTTTTCGGTTTCAAATGCATATTAAATCGATAACTCTTCAAATAAATTTTTCTGGTAAGTCCGGGATAATATTTTGCTGCCGTAAGCTGCATTTGGAAAGAAAAGCGCAGATTATCCTGCAGGTTTTCATTGTAAAGATAGGAAATATTACCTGTCTTTCTGGTTCTGCTCATTCCGTTAAAAAACATAAACCGTGCTGTAGGTCTGCCATCCAAATCCATCAATAGCTTTGTGCCCTCAGGCATCTCATCCCTATGTAAATCTATGACAACTTCAATGGATGGATTCTCTGCGAGTAATTTTTCAATTGCCGGTAGCGACTGGGCATAAGCATCATCACGTACCTTTACATCATACTCTCCCGTATGATGCAGCACCTTATAACCATAGGTATCCGTCAGTATCTGTGTCAGACGCTCTCCCACACCCACAATGGTTGTACTTTTGTCTCCCGGGACCGAATCGGCAAAGGCTTCCTGTGAATGAGTGTGATATATCAATATTTTAGGTTCTTCCCCTTCCTTAGAAACCGTCATCTTTTTGTCCAGTAGTTTGTCTATGGAAAGCTGATCATTTCCTGCCGCTGTGCTGGCATCTATAGTATAATAGTTTTTTACCAATGTCTCATAGTCGGAAAGCAGGTTCAAATCCACCTCCTGCATCAGTGTGTGGGGAATAAATCCGTTATCCTGTACAATGGGTTGCTCCGTCACTTGTGTCTGAACCACATCCTGTTCAGAATTTATGGATTGTACCTGCGTTTCCTGACTTTGACCGACCTGTAAGTTTTCTTCACGTAAAAGCTCATACAAGCCCGCCTGCTCATCAATTTCCTCCAATGCAATCAATCGCTCCTCATCTTCAAAGACTATCGGTTCCTGTTCCTTGGCATAGCCGTACAAAGGCATCATCCGGCCCGTTGCATTCATTTGTCCGGACGAAAAGGCCACTATCGGCCAAACCTTGTTCTGCATCTTTCCTCCGGCTATTCTTACCACACTGCTTATTAGCGGCTCTTCTGATTTATTCCCCGCCAGATAAAGAAGCAAAAACGCTCCCAATACTGCAAGCCAAACCAGGGGATTTGCTTTTTTTCTATTCCTTCTTACACCAATCCCTCCTTCACACAACACATAATTAATATATGTTGCGTTTCATAAGGCTATTCCATCCCCTTCTCCAGAGCGATATTGATTCCTTCAGACACAGTAAAGCTCACTCTCTTAATTACGGCATCAATATCCTTTCCTGTCATATACATATTATTAAGCTCCGTAAAGGCATGGCGATGCTGTCCCATATATTTCACGCAATCAAACTCATTGTCTTCCTGCAACAGTTTTTCCAATGCATCTCCTACTATAGTTGCCGCATCTACTACCGTAGGAACACCGATGGCAATCACAGGTACCCCAAGACTTTCCTGTGTCAGAGCATTTCTGTGGTTTCCCACACCTGATCCGGGTTGAATCCCTGTATTGGTTATCTGAATGGTACGGTTCAAACGTTTCGTACTGCGGGCAGCCAGGGCATCCACCACTATCACTACATCAGGAGCAGTCTCACGAATGACTCCTTTGATAATCTCTGCCGTCTCCATACCCGTCTTCGCCATAACTCCCGGCTCTATACTGCTGACTTGATTGATTCTATCGCAGTTATAGGCTGCCTTTCCATAGAGTTTTACCACATGCCTGGTGATAAACAGATTATCTACCACCTGTGGTCCCAGCGCATCAGCAGTCACTTCCCTGTTTCCCAGACCAACCACCAATATGGATTGCTCCTCTTCATGTCCCGGAAGCATTTTATACAATTCTTCGGCCAGACATTCAGAAATTTCCCTATGATAGTCCTCGTCCGGCTCCACCAATGCTGGTGCTTCCATGGTGACATAGGTTCCCATAGGCTTTCCCATGGTTTTCGCCGCATTTTTTGACTCCACAATCACCTTGGTAACCTGAATATCTTCCTCTTTTCTGTAATACTCCTCCACCCTTACTCCGCGAAGTTCCTTCTCCGATTCATTGATGCTTTCTCTGGCTTCCAATGCCAAATCCGTACGTATTTGGAAACTGCTCATAGCTCCCCCTCATTTCCTTGTTGTTATGTCTATTCTTGATTTGTCTTCTTTCAATGTGCAATTTCTATCTTCTTTACATACATTTTTTGCAAAAAACAGTAAAATATGTATTGACAAATTTACAAATATTTACTAAACTACAAGGGTATGTTTGCGTTAGCCCTCCGTGTCTGGCTAAAGTATAACATTTTAAAACGATAATTAATTGGTATACAAATGGAGGTGTACGACTTGGCTAACATTAAATCTGCAAAAAAGAGAATTTTAGTAAACCGCACTAAGGCTGATAGAAATAAGGCTATCAAATCCGGCGTTAAGACTGCTATCAAGAAGGTATTCGCTGCAATCGAGTCCGGTGACAAGGCTGCTGCTACTGCTGAACTTGCTGCTGCTACCAAAGCTATTGAGATGGCAGCTACTAAGGGCATTTACCACAAGAACAATGCTGCAAGAAAGGTTTCCCGTATCAGCAAGGCTGTAAACGAGATGGCTTAATCATTTTTTAGATACTTAAAACCACCCATACCGTCATGTGGGTGGTTTTTCTATGTTCTCTTTTATAATGCGCAGGCTGATATCCTCTGCGTTATTTCTCTGACAGTTCCTTATCCCCGTCTCTCTTTCATACTCCTGCAAGTTCTCGTATTACTTCCCCTGCAATCATAAGCCCTGCTACCGCCGGCACAAATGCAGTGCTTCCGGGTGTGGCACGTCTTTTGTTTTCATTTTGGGCTTCTTCCTCAAGTGGCAATGGCTTTCTTGCCTCCTCCTTGGAATAAATCACCTTCAGCTTCTTAACTCCCCTCTCTTTTAATTCCTTACGCATCACCTTGGCAAGGGGACATATAGAGGTCTTGTAAATATCCGTAATCTCAAATTGAGAAGGGTCTAATTTATTACCTGTCCCCATACTACTGATAAGCGGTATGGAAAGTTCCTGTGAAAGTACTGCCAAATCTATTTTTGCAGTCACCGTGTCAATGGCATCCACAATATAGTCGTACTCCGTAAAAGGGAATTTATTTCTCTCCTCCGGGAGATAAAAGGTATTGTAGATTGTCACCTTGCAGTCCGGATTAATAGAGCGTATCCGCTCCTTCATCACTTCCGTCTTGTATCTTCCCACTGTATCATAGGTAGCAATAATCTGACGGTTAATATTGGATACGCTCACCACATCATTATCAATTAAATCAAGAGCACCTACACCGCTGCGTGCAAGAGCCTCAACCACGTGGCCGCCCACACCGCCAATACCGAATACTGCTACTCTTTTCGTTTGTAACCTATCTATGCTTTCTTCGCCCAAAAGCATGGCTGTTCTGATAAATTGTTCTTTCATGGTATACTCCGTTTCCTATTTATTGGTTTCTATTTACCAGTTCTTATTACGCCTTTGTCCTGCTTAATCGTTTCTGTGCAGCTTCAATGCCGCTGTAGTATAATCCCGCTGTGTTTATGCTGAAGTACTACTCCACTGGGTTCTATTCTGCCATGTTTTTCTATATATATCTCCTATGATTCTTCTACATTTTTCTATCAAGCACGCCGGAATGGGTCTATACAAAATAATTCGTTCTCCAGGCCCAAAAATCATACTTTTGTCGTCTAAATCGACTCTTTATCCAATGCTTTTGGGCACATATAGAAAAATGTTCTTCTGAGATACTCACTTTTACGAATTCGGGTATCTTACAGGTCATTTTTTCGCTATAGACCCAAAAGCAAAATTTTAGAACTGTTTTCCTGCCGTTTTCCGGCTGTTTTAGTTTCTCAGCAAACACTTTTTCTGTATAGGTCCATTTTGCGAAACATTATGCAAAACTTGAGTAATGAGACAATTCTTGTCAGGCTGTTTTCACTTTAGATATTAACAAATCAATGGCTTCCAGGCAAACAACATTAGTCTGCAATTCCCGCAAGGTGGAATAACGAAATTACACCTTTGCAGACATTTCCATTCTTGCACAAAACCGCACACCCGTCAGTATGATTGTAAATACCATCATCAAAATTATTGCTTTTCCAGCTCTCATACAGCTAGAAATTTGTAAGTATCTATAACCTGCAAATCATAATATATTCTTCATCATTATCACCAACAATTTCAAAACCCACCTTCTTATACATACGGAATGCATAATTCTTTTTTTGAACAGCTAAGGATGCTTGTTTATACCCTTGTTTTTTCAATTTTATAAGCATCTGTTTCATTAACTCAGTTCCGATTCCATAATTTCTATACTCTTTAAGAAGTGAAATTGCAAATGATGGTGTTTCATTGTCAACATGTCCGTAATCATTCATAATACGAACCCATACAGCACCAACAATCTCATTCTCAACTTGGGCAACTAAGCACAAGTCTCCTTTACTTTCTCCAAAGCCTTTTACATATACCTGTAATTCCGGTTGATTAATAATATCTTTGGATGGTGCAGCAGCTCCTTCCGGAATAAAAATTGCTTCATACAAAAAAGTATCTAATATCTTCTTTTCATTTTTTCTTAATTCTCTTATTGAATAATTCATATAAACCTATATTACTCCCCGATGGAATTGCCTTTTTTATTATTTCTTTTGCCGGAAGATTCCAAATAATCCAATGTGTAAAATTTTTTATTAAATGGGTCAAATATCCCAACATAACAGCCACCTTATATCTTATATCTTATATCTTATTTCTTAATCGTTCAGCTATTTGAGCTGAACATTCAAACGAACCTTCCGGGTATTTCCAGCCGAATCCATCGTTTTTATAGCTTGGGAATACATGAAAATGTGCATGACCAAAATCACAAAACTCCCCACCGTTTTGCATTATGCTATATCCATCTATATTATATATTTCTTTTAATGCTGTAACAATCTTTTGAAGCAATTTCATTATTTCAGTCAAAACACATACTGATATATTATCAATTGACGCTTTATGCACTTTAGGAATAACCAAAATATGTCCTTCATTAATTGGGTCAATATCTAATAACGCTATAAGGTTTTCTGTTTCACATACAATATGTGCATTCGCTTCTTTCTTTACTATTTTACAAAAAGGACATTCCATAACTTTTAACTCCTCGTCCCTACAAATTAGTATTTGTCTAAATAATCTCAAGTAAGATTTTATAAAAATCTTCTTTCGCATATTTTTCCATAAAAGGACTGTGTCCGCATTTTTCTAAAATGTACGTTTCACATTCAACACCATTTTCTTGCAACGGTATCGTTATTCCTCTTGCAGGATGCGGGTCAGTTTCGCCTTGTATTAATACTATTTTATTCTTAATGCACTTAAATGCAGCCAATAATTCCCCGCTTGTTCTTAATCCGGCTGCTTCCTCCCATATTGTATTATGCATTCGGCTATCTGTTTTATCTGCTTTATGCATATCCCTATTTTCGAGACAATAGTTATCTGATTTTTCAAATACATTAGGGATTTTTGCCATATCCTCATCTGTAGCCTGATTATTCATCAGCCTTTGAAGTATTTCACCGTCTTCTTCTGATAGGTTTTCAAATCTACGAGAGCCTATTTCCGCAACGTATTTGTCTTCAAGAGGGCCACTGCCAACCAGAATGATACGCTCAACTAACTCGGGATATTTTTCTGCAAAAAGAGCTACTAACCAAGCTCCCCATGAATGCCCAATCAATGATACTTTTTCGTTACAGTTATCACTGATTTGGCTATACAACTCATCTATCAATTCTGCGATGGAATACTTTGATTGTAATGCCTCAACAACACCGATCTGTGATAAAGTATTCAGCTCCCGTGCAAATCCTTTTAGTGACCCTATTGCTCCGGGTCCACCATGAACTAAAACTATTTTATAAGGCGCTTTGCCATATAGACGTACCATTTATATTTCTCCTCTCTATTCGCTTGTTGTTTCCCGGAGATTGGAAGTTGTTTATACACTCATTTCAGCATTTGTTACTTCGACTCTTGAAAATGTCTATATGTAAGTGCACCAATAGGAAGGAAATATATACACCACCCTAATAGCGCAATGGTTCCGCCATTTCCTGCCTCTCCGTTTGCCATACTTGTAAACAATCCCGTCATCGGCATAATAAAACAGCCAATGAAGAAAACACCGTGTACCATCATTAAATATTTCAACCACTTGTCTGCTTTTGAATTTGGCTTGATTGAAAGCCCGACAAAAAATGTGGAAAGAGCCATCATTCCATAACCAAGCAAATCATAATTGAACAGCAGACCTCCACGCTGAAAATCTAGTATTCGAATGGCTTGCTCGTTCAACTTATCTAATCGCACACTCGTTGTCTGTGCGAAATATACCAAAAAAATCAATACCGCATAAATAACAGCAATAGCTACACCTATATTGGCAGGAACACGTCGTTCCTCGCAACTTTCATATTGAAATCCCACTACCATCATAATGTATCCCAAAGGTAAAAACATACACACGAAGTATGAGCCGAATGGAAAATCAACAATCATACACACAGCAAAAAGAAAAACCGTAATTGTAACAATGGCTGCTCCGATTTTGGGAATTACTCTGTTCATTATTTTTCCTCCATAACTTGACGTTTGCATGGCTCAGTGTAAACAACAGGGAATTTACGTCAATTTTTCTACCCATTTCCCTCAATAATTTCCTTATGGGTAGAACTCCTCTTTCCATTCTCAAGAATTTCAAGGTTGTCTATATCTGCCAGCCTCCAAAATCCAGCCACTCCCTTTTCCCTTGAGCGCAATAAATTCCAATTTGTCATCATCTACAATAAAAATAGTCTGACATATTTTTACCGTGAATACTTCCCGGTCAGTACTTCATTCTGATATGCCTGCATTCTCGGTAAGTCAGGATATTTTTCCGCCACATCCGCCGCGGCCTGATTATCATATGGAATACTTAAAATTTCACAGCGAATCGGCGAAAGCTCCTCGCTGCCAATTTCACCCTCTATCAAAGCCGCATGTACTCTCGGAAGTCCCAGACTATTTCCCACACTTCCCGTATTGATGGCATAACCAAGTCTACAGGTGCGGAAATACGGCATATGGCTGTCCGCACAAACATATCCGTTGTATTGTCTGTCGGAAATCTTTGATTGAAAGCCTAGCATAAGAGTCTCAAAATCATCATATGCCTGATAAAGTCTGTCCACAGGACGTCCATGAATCAGCCGGAACCATTGCCCGCCAATTAAGACCTCACCTTCCAAGGGAAGACTTTCGAGCCATTCTATTCGTTCCTCACCCAATTGCTCTCCAAAAAAATCATTCCCACCATATTCTCCATCTCTGTAGCCTTTGCAGATACCATCATCCCAATTTCCTTTTACGAAATGCTTACAATGACTGCGTACCCAATCCACCGCTTTATGCCCCTCCGGACCTTTTCCCACTGCATCCCCCAAAAACCAGATGTCATCCGGCTGCAATCTCTCTATTTCTTTTTCCAATGCTTCTACTGCCGGCATATTACCATGAATATCTGCAACAAACAATATCTTCCCCATAACTGTCTCCTTTTCCTTTGTGTTCTACTTCTTTTACAAAATCATTCTAACACAACCATGCTTTCCTGAAAAGAGCAGAGACGAGATACGTTTTGCATATCTCGCTCTGATAAGCGGTCGGCAAATGACCATTCATGCAAGCATGTTGGTCGCTTGTCTCGTCACCATCACAAAAAGGAACATTACCGATTTCTCGGTAATGTTCCTTGATTTACATATGATTCAACTGATTTAGTAATTTACGATATTACCAAACTCAGCCTTTAAGGATGCGCCACCTACAAGACCGCCGTCGATATCAGGCTGTGCAAACAGCTCTGCTGCATTGCCTGCATTTACGGAACCGCCGTACTGGATGCGAACTGCCTCAGCGGTAGCCTCATCATACATCTCAGCGATGCAGTCACGGATGCCCTTACATACTTCCTGTGCCTGAGCGGTGGTTGCAGTCTTACCTGTACCAATTGCCCAGATAGGCTCGTATGCGATTACCATGCCCTTAACCTGATCAGCGGTTACGCCAACAAGATCAGACTTAATCTGGAAACGGATCCAATCCATGGTAACACCCATCTCTCTCTGCTCAAGAGATTCACCACAGCAAAGAATAGGAACAAGACCAGCCTCTAAAGCCTTCTTTACCTTCTTATTTAACAGACAGTCATCCTCCTTGAAGTAATCACGTCTCTCGGAGTGACCGATAATAACATATTTAACGCCTGCATCAACTAACATTGCTGCAGAAATTTCGCCGGTATATGCACCCTTCTCCTCGAAGTACATATTCTCAGCACCAACTGCTACGTTGGTTCCCTTAACTGCCTCAACAACGGGAACAATGTCAATTGCAGGTACACAGTAAACCACATCAACGGTATCGGACTTAACTAAATCCTTTAACTGTGCACACAAAGCAACTGCCTCACTGGGAGTCATGTTCATCTTCCAATTGCCGGCAACAATTTTCTTTCTTGCCATCTTTTTATCCTCGCTTATTTATATTTCGTGCAACCTTCTGCTCTATACACAAATTTGCTCAAGCACAAATTTGCTCAAGCAGACACGCCGAAAATGCTTCGCATTTCCGGCGGTGCGTTGCACCTTCATAAAAGTTTATGCATATGTGCACTCATGCAAGCATGGCGCACATACACCTAAACTTTCACTCAGTCTGCTTATTCGCATCTATCATCTGCTGCAGCAACTCCAGGGAGCTCTTTGCCTTCCAAGAACTCAAGGGAAGCACCGCCACCGGTAGAAATGTGGCTCATCTTGTCGCCGAAACCAAGCTGGTTAACAGCTGCTGCGGAGTCACCACCACCGATAATGGTTGTTGCCTCGGTCTCTGCAAGAGCCTTAGCTACTGCGATGGTACCTGCTGCAAGGGTAGGATTCTCAAATACGCCCATAGGTCCGTTCCAAACAACGGTCTTTGCGCTCTTAACTGCATCTGCAAACATTTCTGCAGTCTTAGGTCCGATATCACAGCCTTCTCTGTCTGCAGGCATAGCATTTACATCATAAACTGCTACTTCTACAGGAGCATCGATAGGATTAGGGAAATCTGCGATGGTTACAGAGTCAACGGGAAGAAGCAGCTTCTTGCCAAGCTTCTCTGCCTTCTCCATCATTTCCTTACAGTAATCAAGCTTCTCGTTGTCAACTAAGGACTTACCGATTTCATAGCCCTGAGCCTTTAAGAAGGTGTAAGCCATACCACCACCGATGATAAGGGTATCACACTTCTCAAGAAGGTTGGAAATAACATTTAACTTATCAGCAACCTTAGCACCACCAAGAATTGCTACGAAAGGTCTTACAGGGTTCTCAACTGCATTGCCAAGGAAATCGATTTCCTTCTGCATTAAGTAACCAACTACATTGTCGCCGCCCTTTGCGGTGATGAACTGGGTAACACCTGCTACGGAAGCATGTGCTCTGTGGGAAGAACCGAATGCGTCACAAACATAAATGTCTGCCAAATCAGCAAGCTCCTTGCTGAACTCTTCGCCGTTCTTGGTCTCTTCCTTGCCACGGAAACGGGTATTCTGAAGAAGAACAACATCGCCTTCCTTCATAGCTTCTACAGCCTTGGTTGCCTCTTCGCCGGTTACGTTGTAATCTGCAACGAAAACAACTTCCTTGCCAAGCTTCTCGGAAAGTCTCTTTGCAACGGGTGCAAGAGATTCCTTCTCGTTGGGGCCTTCCTTAACCTTGCCCAGATGGGAGCAAAGAATTACCTTGCCGCCATCGTTTAATAATTTCTGGATGGTAGGAAGTGCTGCGTTAATACGGGTTTCATCAGTGATTTCACCGTTCTTTAAGGGAACGTTGAAGTCACATCTTACAAGCACGCGCTTGCCTTTTGCATTAATGTCATCTACAGATTTCTTATTTAAGCCCATTTTATTTCTCCTTTTTTGTTATATTAAAAGGGGTCCGGTCCAAAAGACCGGACCCTTAAGGCCATTTGTTCTAATTACTTCAACTCAGCCAAGTACTTGATAGTACGAACCATCTGAGAAGTATAGCTGTTCTCGTTGTCATACCAAGCAACAACCTGTACCTGAGTCTTGCCATCGCCCATAGGAGCAACCATGGTCTGGGTTGCATCAAAGATGGAACCGAAGGTGCTTCCGATGATATCAGAAGATACGATTTCATCAGTGTTATAACCGAAGGACTCGGTAGCTGCTGCCTTCATAGCTGCATTGATGCCGTCCTTGGTAGCCTCACCGTCAACTACTGCTACAAGGATAGTAGTAGAACCGGTAGGGGTAGGAACACGCTGAGCGGAACCGATAAGCTTGCCGTTCAACTCAGGAATTACAAGACCGATTGCCTTTGCAGCACCGGTAGAGTTGGGAACGATGTTCTGTGCACCTGCACGAGCACGTCTCTTGTCACCCTTTCTCTGAGGACCGTCAAGAATCATCTGGTCACCGGTATAAGCATGAACGGTGGTCATGATACCGCTAACGATAGGCATATAGTCATTCAAAGCCTTAGCCATGGGAGCTAAGCAGTTGGTTGTACAAGAAGCTGCGGAGATAACAGTATCTTCGGGCTTCAAGGTCTTGTGGTTAACATTGTATACGATGGTAGGAAGATCGTTACCTGCGGGAGCAGAGATAACAACTTTCTTAGCACCTGCAGTAATATGTGCAGAAGCCTTCTCCTTAGAGGTGTAGAAACCGGTACACTCAAGTACAACGTCTACATCCAACTCGCCCCAAGGAAGCTCAGCTGCGTTTGCCTTAGCGTAGATGGTAATCTTCTTACCGTTAACGGTGATGGAATCCTCACCATACTCTACGGTATCAGCATACTTATACTTACCCTGTGCGGTATCATACTTCAACAGATGTGCAAGCATCTCAGGGCTTGTCAAATCGTTGATAGCTACTACCTCATATCCTTCTGCATCAAACATCTGTCTGAATGCAAGACGACCGATACGGCCGAAACCATTAATTGCTACTCTTACTGCCATTTTAGTTTCCTCCTAAAATATATTATTTATAGTTTGTGACTTTGCAGCCACAATTATTTTGACCTATCGAAATGGCGAATGCCTGTCTGATTGTCAAAATTTTGTCAGCACTGTTATTTTACCTAATTCTAGTAGATAATTCAAGATGTAAATGAAAAATATTTTCCATTCCCATCAAATTTCTTAGATATTTTATAATTTCCGGGAGTTTCAGATGCATTTTTTGTTGTTTTCTGCTATACTAAGGAGCAGACAGGGACCTCATTATCACAAATGACCGGCACGGCACATGTCCCTGCGCAGAAAGGATTACTTATGATTACAGCAGATTTTCACTTACACAGCTCCCATTCCGGCGATTCCGACACCGCCATGGAGGATATGATTCTTGCGGGTATAGAGAAGGGACTTAATACCATGTGCTTTACGGAGCACAATGACTTTGATTTCCCTGACAGTGATGAGGACCCCGGTTCCATCTTTTTGCTGAATACGGACTCTTACCTCTATGACCTCTTAAAATATAAGGAGAAATATGCGGACAAAATCAAGATTTTATTCGGAGTAGAACTGGGACTTCAGGCTGCACCCGAAACCTTCAGAAAAAATGCAGTCTTTGCCCGCTCCTACGATTTTGATTTCATTATCGGCTCCTCCCATATCTGTAACGGCAAGGATCCCTACTATCCCGCTTTCTATGAGGGACGCAGTGAGGAAGAAGCTTATATGGAATATTTTACTTCCATAATTGATAATATCAAAAAATTCACTAATTTTGATGTGTACGGACATTTGGATTATGTGGTTAGATACGGTCCCAACAAAGATAAAAACTACTCCTATGAGAAATACAAGGATGTTTTTGATAAGATTCTTACTTTGCTCATCGAAAACGGCAAGGGTATTGAGTTAAATACTGGTGGTCTGGAAAAGAGTACCAGGGACTTCAATCCCTGCATGGATGTCGTAAAACGCTACCGCGAATTGGGCGGCGAAATCATCACCATCGGAAGTGACGCTCACTATACTACTGATATTGCAAAGCATTTCTCCAAAGCAGAGGAGGTATTAAAGGAATGCGGCTTCAAATACTACTCTGTATTCGAAAACCGCGTGGCTGAATTTAAAAGATTGTAAATAAAGCAGGGCTGCCGCAATTGCGGTGGCCCTGTTTGCAGGTAAACGACAGGAGCCGTAAGGTGCACCATGACGCTTGCCTGCAAAAAGTCTGCCGAACTTACATCCGACAGACTTACTTTTTTACATCATATTCTGTTCACACAGCACCACGATTTTCTTGGGCGTAGTCTGTGCAGGAATGCTTCTGGTCGTATTATCATAATACACCACCAAATTGTGGTTTGCAGGACTTCCCTGATAATACTGGTTGTTTGTGGTCCTCACGTCCACCATTCCATCCAGATTCAGCTGCAAATTCTGCGCATCATTTACCAAAGCTGAATTGTAAAAGCTGACATCAATGCTCCTTCCGTTCTTTTCCTGTGCCACAACCACAGCATTATATTGGGGTGGATAAATCAGCGGCACCGGTGCATCCGTCCGATACCAGAAGGTGCACATCATCCCTACAGAGAGAGTTTCATTGTCTGCCACATAAGCAGCCGGCGAGATAATGAAATTAACGGTATTGCCGTCCATATCCTCAACCGTTGTATAAATCATGCAGGGATTGGATCTGCGGTTTCCCATCCTGGTGGGTACCATATCTACAATGGTTCCTGTTACGGAGGCAAATGTGCCTCCACGCATTGGATTCATTTCACCGGGATTGCCCATGCCGCCCATGATACGTCTCTCCCACATATCATTCATTTCTCCCATATCATTCCTTTCACCCATTCCGGGTCTTACTCCCATGCCGGGTATTCCCCATGCACGGTTTCCATTCATACCATTCATTCCATTTTGAAAGCCGGACTCCATAGAACCTCCTATAAACCTATATTATATTTCCATTCATGTTACTATATGCATGGATTATATAATGGTTCCGCCTCCCAGCACGTACTCTCCGTCATAAAACACTACCGCCTGCCCGGGAGTAGATGCACGCACCGGCTTTTCAAAGGAACATTTCACACTGCCGTCCGCCTGCTTTTCAATCAGGCAATACTCTCCCTTATGATTATATCTGATTTTGGCAAACACTCTCTTTTTCTCCGTCAAATCCGGAACAGACATGAAATTTACATCCCGACAAATCACTGTATCCGTTAAGACATCCTCATTCTCCCCGATAACCACCTCATTGGTTTCCGGGCGTATCTGCGTTACAAATACCCTTCTGCCCATGGGAAGGTCCAAACCTCTTCGCTGTCCGACGGTGTAGTGGATGATTCCCTTATGTTGTCCGATTACCGTACCGTCAGCCGTCACAAAATTTCCGGGTCCCGGCACACGCTCTTCTGCCGTTTTGTCTATAAATGCTCCATAATCATCATCCGGGATAAAGCAGATATCCTGACTGTCCGGTTTGTTCGCCACCGGAAGACCTGCTTTAAGCGCAAGATTCCTGATTTCCTCCTTGGGGTACTCTCCCACGGGCATCAGCGTATGGGCAAGCTGTTCCTGGGTCAGGTTGTACAATGCATAGGTCTGATCCTTTGCAGCCGTCACGGAATTGCGGATGGCAAATCGGCCATTTGCAAGTCTGTCTATGCGTGCATAATGCCCTGTGGCAATATAATCCGCGCCGATTTCCAGACTCCGTCTTAAAAGTGCCTCCCATTTTACATAACGGTTACAGGCAATACAGGGGTTAGGGGTTCTTCCCTGTAAATATTCCTCCACAAAGTAGTCCATTACCCTGCACTTAAATTCGTCCTTAAAATTCATCACATAAAAAGGAATCTCCAGACACTCTGCCACTCTTCTGGCATCCTCCACCGCAGACAATCCACAGCAGCCGTCATTTTCAGCCGATCCTGTTGCATCCGTCTGCCATATCTGCATGGTGACACCAATCACATCATATCCCTGTTCCTTTAATAACATGGCAGCCACGGAGGAATCTACCCCTCCCGACATGCCGACTACAACCTTTTGTTTCATTCCGCTTCTACCTTTTGCGCCTAATCAATCGGCTTCCTCTTCTTCCTCATCCTCATGGATATCCTTCTTCGGTTCCTTCAGTCCTTCAATCACCAAATGATGCTTCTGGGCGTAGTCCCAAAGAGCTGCATGGATGGCTTCTTCGGCCAACAAAGAACAGTGTACCTTAGCAGGTGGCAGTCCGTCAAGTGCTTCCATAACCGCCTTGTTTGTCACCTGCATCGCCTCCTCCACTCTCTTTCCCTTTACCAGTTCTGTTGCCATGGAGCTGGTAGCCACTGCCGCACCGCATCCGAAGGTCTTAAACTTTACATCCTGAATAATACCGGCATCATCTATATCAAGATACATCCTCATGATATCACCGCATTTTGCATTTCCTACGGTTCCAACACCTGCAGGATTTTCTATTTCACCCATATTGCGGGGATTCTGAAAATGGTCCATCACCTTTTCCGTATACATATCTTCTATCCTTTCTTAAAGCTATTGTTTACCCTGTTTCTTTACAAAATCCTCATAGAGAGGAGACATTGCACGCAGCTTGTCCACAATTTCCTTCACCTCTTCTACGACCACATCCATTTCCTCCATAGTGTTTTCTTCTGAAAGCGTAAGTCGTAGTGACCCATGGGCTTCCTCGTGCTTTAACCCGATAGCCAAAAGTACGTGAGAAGGATCAAGGGAACCGGAAGTACATGCGGAACCGCTGGAAGCGCAAATTCCCTTCATATCCAGCATGATAAGCAATGATTCCCCTTCAATAAAACGGAAAGAAATATTCACGTTGTTTGGCAAACGATTCTTCCTGTGTCCGTTTACAAAAGCATAAGGTACCTCTTCTTCCAAATGTTTCATCAGATAATCCCTAAGCTTGAGCTCTTTCTGCGTCTTTTCCTCCATCATAAGCATGGCACGCTCCACCGCTTTGCCAAAGCCCACAATTGCCGGCACATTCTCCGTACCTGCGCGCTTACTTCTCTCCTGGGCACCGCCATGAATAAAGGAACGAAGCTTCAAACCGTTTCTCACATACAAAAACCCGATTCCCTTGGGGCCGTTCAACTTATGTGCGCTGGCACTGAGCAGGTCTATGTGAAGCTCCTCCACATCAATGGGAAGCTGACCGAAAGCCTGTACCGCATCGGTATGGAACAAAATCCCATGTTTCTTTGCAATGGCACCAATCTCAGCTATGGGCTCTATGGTACCAATCTCGTTATTTGCAAACATAATGCTTATTAAGATGGTATCCGGTCGGATTGCCGCCTTTAGGGCTTCCACACTGATAAGCCCTGTTTCATCCACATCCAAATATGTCACCTCAAAACCGTTTTTCTGCAAATATTCACAGGTGTGCAGAACGGCATGGTGCTCAATTTTGCTGGTAATAATATGTCTGCCTTTTCCTTCATAAGCCTCTGCCACCGCCTTAAGCGCCCAGTTGTCTGACTCGGAACCGCCTGCGGTAAAATAAATTTCTTCCATCTTGGCACCGATGCTCTCCGCAATTGTTCTTCTCGCAGCATTCACTGCCTTTTTGGAAGCACTCCCCAATGCATAAATACTGCTGGCATTGCCAAAATGCTCTGTAAAATAAGGAAGCATGGCTTCTACCACCTCCGGTGCCGTCTTTGTTGTCGCCGCATTATCCAGATATATCATTTATACCTCCATTCACAATGCACTCTGTACATCGAAATAATGTCTATTTTAATCCATAGCAACTCACTAGGAATTACACTTACAATATAACACTGACAGTTTGTTCTGTCAACTCTCATTAAAGAATATACTTTTGAGAAAAGAATATCAGGTGAACCTTCATGTCAAAATATAAAAAACATCCGCTGATTGTGGGAACTATGATTCTGACCGCTACCGGATTTATCACCCGAATCATCGGTTTTTTCTACCGCATCTATCTTTCCAGACTGTTTGGCGAAGAAGGTATGGGTATTTATCAATTATTAAGCCCGGTGCTTGCCCTCTCCTTCTCTCTTTCCGCCGCCGCTTATCAGACCGCCACATCCAAAATGGTGGCGGAACGCATTGCGAAATGCACCGGCAGCCGGTTCAGACCCATGCTTGCAGGCTTAAGCATTTCCCTTCCGCTGTCCCTTTTGTGCAACGCAGTCATTTACATATTGGCAGAGCCCATCGGCACCCGTCTTTTATCAGAACCGCGCACAATTCCCATGCTGCGCATACTGTCCTTTTCCATCCCCTTCAGTGCCGTTCACTCCTGCATTAACGGATATTTTTATGGAATAAAAAAAGCCGGGATTCCAGCCGCCGCACAATTAATAGAACAGCTTACACGCGTAGGTTGCGTATTTGTACTATCAGGTTATTCCTTATCCCGGGGGCATACTCCAACCATCAATGTTGCCGTAACGGGTCTGGCTGTCGGAGAAGTGATATCCATGCTTGTCACATTGGTTGCCATCTATTATGCATATACCAAACAGTATAATAATACATCCCGGTTACTCTGTCTCCCCCGGGCTATCACCTGTGGAGATGCGCTTTCTGACACCTATAAAGGAATCCTTAAGATGGCACTTCCCCTTACGGCAAACCGTATTGTACTAAATCTGTTGGTCAGTGTGGAATCTGTATCTCTTCCAAATATGCTCAAAGCATATGGTTATGACACCGTCACTGCACTGAGCGTATATGGCGTGCTTACCGGCATGGCAATGCCGTTTATCTTTTTCCCCAATGCCGTTACCGGTTCCATCGCCGTATTACTCCTCCCGCTGATTTCTGAAAGCTATGCCAAGGGGGATATTAAGGCTGTCAAATCAGCCACTATGCGCACCGTGAAATATTGCTTTCTTTTAGGATTTTCCTGTATGTGCATCTTCCTGCTTATTGGTAATTACGTGGGAACCCATATTTTTCACAGTCCGCTTGCAGGGCACTTCATTACAACCCTAAGCTTTATCTGCCCCTTTATTTATCTGGATACCACACTTTCAAGTATCCTTCAGGGGTTGGGCATGGCCGGACATATTTTTGTCCTCAATGTATTCTGTCTGCTGATACGTCTGGCCTTTGTATTCGTCACTGTTCCCGTATTCGGCATTACCGGGTATCTCTGGGGCATGCTGGCAAGCCAGATTGTGCTCTGCATCCTCTACCTGCTATGCCTGTACCGTTTCGTAAAGCGGCACTAAGGATTTGTGTGAAGGCTACGTAAGAGCCAGGGCGGGGATACCATGACACAAGCAGCGCATTCTGAGCACGCCGGTCCTTAGCGAGGTAATTGCGTCGTAAGATGCAATTAAGCGAGCTTAGTACCGCTGCGTTGCGAAGCATAGCGAGAGCGTGCCTGCGGCTGTCATGGTATCCCCGCCCCGGCTCTTACGTAGCTTTCCATATAATAACAAAAGCGCCGCTTTACGCGACGCTTCAATCATCTTAAAACTTAGCTATTACCGCTCCATCCGCACTCTGAGCCATCAGATTCCTTGCGCTGCCCACAAAATACTGATACTGCTGTAATACACTGTCCTTTCTCATATCGGAGACAGCCTTCTGCACATCCAAAGATTGAATGTCTGAATCTCTGCCGATATATCCAAAGCTCTCCTGCTTATTAAATGTAAGAGAGATGTCCTCAAGCGGAGCATCCTTCCTCTCAGGTGCCGTATAAGAAGCTTCCTCACGAATATCACTGACAACTGATGTCTCGACAGCTTCCGCTACACGTTCCGGCTGTAATATCTCGTCTACCTTCACTCTGGGAATGGTAGGCACAGAATAGTTTTGTAAAAAACTGCTGTAATCGCCTATAGCGCCAATTCTGCCAACACTGATACCCATGATTTCACCTCCTTATCTTTAATCCGACATATCATATATCGTCATATTTTCACAATGTTTTATAGGAATTAAGTCCTACTGTAATACTTTTTTAAGCTCATCCATAAAGGTATTGACATCCTTAAACTCTCTATATACAGATGCAAACCTTACATACGCTACCGCATCTAAGTCCTTTAGCTTATTCATCAACAGCTCTCCGATTACCTGGCTTGGAATCTCTTTTTCTTCCATGTTGAAGATTTCATTTTCAACCTCATCCACCAAAGAAGTAATCTGCTGTGCGCTTACCGGTCTCTTATGACATGCACGAAGTACTCCGGCCTCTATCTTGGCACGTTCATAGGTCTCCCTGTTGTTGTCTTTCTTGATAATAATCAGGGGAATTGTCTCAATTTTCTCATAAGTGGTGAAACGCTTTCCGCATTCATCACAAACCCTGCGGCGACGGATGGAATTATTATCCTCTGCCGGTCTGGAATCAATAACTCTGGTATTCTCGTGATTACAAAAAGGACATTTCATGCAGTAACCCTCCGTATCTTCACACTTTATCACTTTTTATTTTAACTCTGTCAGCAATTTATGTCAACTAAAATAATATCCGGTCCAATTTGTCTGATATCCTTGTATGGTATGACAATATCTGCCTCGCAACGCAGAAAGCTTAACATCTTACAATTTCCGGGGACCATAATCTTACAAATACACCCCTTGCACTCGTCAAACTCCAAATCACAGACTCTCCCCAGCTTTTTACAATCTCTTATATTAATGACATCTTTACATTTCAGTTCTGAAAAAAGCATGCTGCTACCTCAAATTCTTTTCCCTACAGTGTATGCTTTTGCGGTATAGTTCAGAACATTTTGTGCATACTACCAAATACAAGAAAAACGTAAAACAAGGAGCGTATCAGTATGGCACAAGGTAAGGTTGAAATCTGCGGTGTTAACACCTCAAAACTCCCACTGCTTAAAGCGGCAGAAAAGGAATCTTTATTTAAACGGATTGAAGAGGGGGACCTGTCGGCACGGGAAACCTATATCGAGGGCAACCTGCGTCTTGTCTTAAGTGTTATCAAGCGTTTTTCCTCCAGCAATGAAAACGTGGATGATTTATTTCAAATAGGATGTATCGGACTTATCAAAGCCATTGACAACTTTGACTCCTCTCTGCAGGTGAAATTTTCCACCTATGCGGTCCCCATGATTATCGGCGAAATCCGCCGTTTTCTGCGGGACAACAGTAGTATGAGAGTCTCCCGTTCTCTTAAAGACACTGCCTACAAGGCAATCTATGCAAGAGAAACCCTGACAAGACAAAATGCCAAGGAACCTACCCTGGAAGAAATCGCAAAGGAAATCGGCATCTCAAAAGAAGATATCGCATACGCCATGGATGCCATTCAAAATCCCATGAGTCTCTATGAGCCTATTTTTACGGACGGCGGCGACACACTCTATGTCATGGATCAAATCAGCGACAAAAAAAATAAGGAAGACACCTGGGTTGAGCATCTTTCCTTAAGTGAAGCCATGAAAAAATTAAATTCCAGAGAGCACGAAATCATCTCCCTGCGCTTTTTTGAGGGTAAAACCCAGATGGAAGTTGCAGACATGATAGGCATTTCCCAGGCCCAGGTGTCCCGTCTTGAGAAAAATGCCCTCCGCTCCATGCGCGCCTATCTAACGGCGTAATAATCTGAAAATAAAATACCCGATAACACTTCCCAGCAGATTGGTCAGTATGTCATCTATCTGGAAATATCCTCTCTTGGTGGCATACTGTACACACTCAATCAATATACTGCTGCAAGCTCCAAATATCACACTTGGAATTAGTCTGCGCACCCACTTAAATGCCCATGCACTGATAAATCCATAGGGAACAAACAACAATATATTTTCTATCACATAAGCATTATTTCTGTCATTGATTCCCCAAGTGGAAAACAATTCTAAATCGAAGCCTTCCCTGCTTCCGCTCTCCCTTGAAAAGAGTGTAATGCAAAGAACTATCGCTACATACGTAATATACAGAACACGAACTCCCACACCGTCAGGACGCTTTCTGCGAATTGCATAATAAATGTATAAAATAATGGCAAACTGCAATCCGACAACCAATCCAAACGGCAGATATTGCACTGCGTCCAGCATATCTTTCCACAAATATTTAAACATTTCTAATCTCCGAAGTAAATTTAGCGGCTCATCTCATAAGTGCTCCAGTTTTCTGAAGCTCTGTCCCATTTTTCTTTATCTTCAAACAATCTGTTATTCATCCAACCAATGGCATCCATTACACCATCCTCGGAAAACTCAAACATTGCACTGGTCTTCTGTTCATCCGGCGTCTTAAAAAAGTTAAAGGGTTCCGGCCAAACCGTTACCTTCAACTTTTTGGTGCCCTCCTCATCTAAAGCACCCTCCAGCCTGTAGCGCATACCCTGGTGACATGCTGTATATTCTGATTTCTTTAAGTATTCCATTGACAGGATATCTTCACGCTGTATCATAGTATATCTTTCCCTTACCTGACACTCCATAGTTTCAGCCTTAGTATATACCATTATCCACCATTTTGCCAATACTAAATATGAATACTCATCTCCTTTTTCAACTGGCGCATTATCTTCTTTTCCAATCTGGAAATATAGGACTGGGAAATCCCAAGCAGGTTAGCGACCTCCTTTTGTGTCATCTCCTGTCCATCAACCGTTCCCAATCCAAAACGCAACCTGATAATGGTTTTTTCCCTTTCGGATAATTTATTGACTGCTCCCATAAGAAGCTTTCTTTCCACTTCATTTTCAATGCCTCGATAGATAATATCCTCCTCTGTTCCCAAAATATCCGATAACAGGAGTTCATTTCCATCCCAATCCACGTTTAAGGGTTCATCTATGGAAACCTCAAGTCTGGTCTTATTATTTCTTCTCAAATACATTAAGATTTCATTCTCAATGCATCTGGAGGCATAGGTTGCCAGTTTTATATTTTTGTCCGGATTAAAAGTGTTGATTGATTTGATCAGCCCAATCGTTCCTATGGAAATCAAATCCTCCACTCCTACCCCTGTATTGTCAAATTTTTTGGCTATGTAAACAACCAGGCGCAAATTGTGTTCAATTAAAATCGCCTTTGCCTCATCCTCATACTCCGTCCCCAAATCGCTTATCACCTGATTTTCCTGCTCCAATTCAAGTGGTGGCGGTAATACTTCCGTTCCCCCAATATAATGAATGTCTCCTGTCTTCTGTAACAGTACATTCTCCTTACGAATCATTTTGAACTGCATCTTCCCCGGTATTGCAACTTTAAGTATCATAATCATTCCCCATTTCACAATTGTTATTAACTCTTTTTTAAAATCATAGGATTCACCAGCACTTTTATACCATCACTGATTTTCTCCTGACAAACTGCCACATAGACATTTTGAAATGACTTTATCATCCCTCCCATCTCTAACTGTAATTCCGACAATACATACCCCTTTAGAAGTCCCCTATCCTTACCTATACTATGATAAGGTATCACTCTGAAAGGCACTTTTTCTTCCCTCCAGAGGCTGTCAAACACGCCCTGTTCCACAATGCATACGGGTTTGCCACTAATGGGTTCTATTAAGGTATTTCCTGAATCCACCAGTGCTGTCACCCTCATGCATCCACCCTTCCTAATCAATATCGCATGACATAAACTGTTGTTTCCTTTTCTCTCCTCCCTTTCCCTGTGACAATATATTGCCACACATATTACTGCGCCCATTCCCATAACACCGAAAATCCCCTCCGTCAGTTGTCTGGCACCAGGCACATATCTGATAAAAAAGAAAAAGGTTCCCCCCAGCAAAAAGGAATATATGAGCATTCTTTCCATAATCCATATAAATGCCCGGATTCCTTTTATCCTAAATGCCGCAAGAATCATGACAACAGTGCCGGTTACCGTACAAATACCAAGTAACCACGCTTTACTGCCTCCTGCCATATACGGTAACACTGAAGCCCCTGCCCCTACTGCTGCTCCAAGCACCAGACGTTTCCATGTGGAAGTGCGGTGCGTGCTGTGGTTCACAAGTAACAGCAGGTAGAAATTCATGACAAAATTCATTAGAAAAATACTGTCTACATAAACTTCATAATACATTTCATCACCCTTTTCATAATTATTATAAAGGCTTGGGGACAGGAATTTTGTCAAAATATGTGAGCAATAAAGTTTTTTCTTTCGACGAAAAATGAGGTGCCGGCGGCGGGTTATGCATGTAGAGGGTCTCGGATGAGGCAGGGGTGTTTTTGATGATTCTGGGTTGCGGATGGGTATTTTCTAAGCATTGCATATAGTACTTTTTTGCTTCCGGGTCGGTGTGCACGCGCCTCCATGCACGGGCACACCTAAATTGCTCCTCCATGAGCAATTTCCCCTGTATATCATAACGCAATACTTGAAAATGCAGCCATCCTCCACCAAGAACACAAAAACACCCCTGCCTCATCCGAAACCCTCTCCACGCAAAAAACGCCGCCTGCGGTATACGCAAGCGGCGAAGAAAAACTTTATTTATTTTCTCTGTAAGAAATCAGGAATCTTTAAGGATTTCTCCTCAACAGAGCTTCTGATGTCAGCAGGCTTTTTGATGCCAACGGGAGCAATCTGAGGTCTCTCCGCAGCAGGCTGTGAGGTACCTGCGGTAGGCTGCAGGTTCAGTCCCTTCAGTGAGCTGGGAGTAATATGTGCGGAAGGCTGTCTGTAAGCAGGTGCACTGCCAAGTCTTCCCTGTATGTTGTTGGAAGGTACATCTTCAAGTCCGGTAGCAATTACGGTAATGGTACAGCTGTCAGACTTGGAAGCATCATACATCGCACCAAAGATAATGTTTACTTCATCACCTGCAAGCTCCTGAACATAGCTTGCTGCGTCGGATGCATCCGCCAATGTAATATCTCCGGATACATTCACGATTACGTGAGTAGCACCGTTGATTGTGGTCTCTAAAAGGGGGCTTTCCACAGCCATCTTAACTGCATCAAGAGCCTTGTCATCGCCCTTGCCTTCACCGATACCGATATGTGCAATACCCTTATCCTTCATAACTGTCTGGATATCTGCGAAGTCCAGATTGATGATGGCAGGTAAATTAATCAAATCCGTAATACCCTGAACTGCCTGCTGTAATACTTCATCTGCTTTCTTAAGAGCTTCAGGCATGGTAGTACGTCTGTCAACAATCTCAAGCAGTTTATCATTGGGAATCACAATGAGGGTATCCACATGCTCCTTGATACGCTCAATACCGCTCAGCGCATTTACCATACGCGCCTTAGCTTCAAAACGAAAAGGCTTTGTCACTACACCAACAGTCAGAATACCCATATCCTTAGCGAGCTTTGCAACGACAGGTGCTGCACCGGTACCGGTACCGCCACCCATACCGCAGGTAACAAATACCATATCTGCGCCCTTAAGTGCTGCGCTGATTTCCTCTGTACTCTCCTCTGCGGCTTTCTCTCCAACCTCAGGCTTAGCTCCTGCGCCAAGTCCCTTGGTAAGCTTCTCACCAATCTGTAAAAGCTTAGGTGCTTTACAAAGCTGCAATGCCTGCTTGTCCGTATTTACACCAATAAAATCTACTCCATCGATTCTCTCATCAATCATTCTATTTACAGCATTATTACCTGCGCCACCGACACCGACAACGATAATCTTAGCAGCAGATTCAGCGTCATTCGTCTTAATCTCTAACAAGGGTACGTCCTCCTTCTTCGTTTAAACTCCATATAGTCTATCATATAATTATTTTGCAAATTAATCAACATCTTTTTATAAAAATTTATTCGGGTTTGAAAGTATATTTACCATTTCCGTCATTATACTTCTCCATTTGCAAAGTTCCGCTCTTGTCCGCAAGCTCTGAAAGGAACTTCGGAAGCAGCATCAGCTTGTCCTCGAGATGCTCTTCCTCGTCTCCCAAAGCCACCTTTACCATCCCGAAATACACCGTAACCTCCCCGGACGGATGAAAATAAATCTTATCTGCCGCAAGCTCATACTTTGTAAGCAGCTTCGTCAATACCAAAATTTCACTAAAGACACTTTTATCCTCCACAGGAAGGGGTTCTCCCAACACGGCATGTTCAAAGAAAAGCCCCGTAATCTGCGGAATTCCGGGAGTCTTCACTCCCGAAGTCTCCGTCACATAACCATCCTTATCGAAATACAGATACGTATCCATATATTTGATATATCCGGCAAGTGCTTTCTCGTACACTATTATTTTAATTTTATCAGGTGCCAGAATTTCCACATCCATCACATCCACAAAGGGAATATTTTCAACACCCTTATTTCGGTATTTTAACGAAAGGTACAGAGAGTTATTCCCCAAAGGTCCCTCCATTACCATATCCTTTATTTCATCAGCAGTGTAGTGGACATTCCCCTCCACATATGCATTCTCACGTTCAACAGTATATGCTGACCTAAGATACATCACTACGCCCAATATCACTGCAAGCAGTATGCATACAATCAGTATTTTAATCCATAGCCGTCTTTTGCTTCTATACACCTGTAATACGCGCTCCTAACTCTCTTAAATCTTTACAGATATTTTCATATCCTCTTTCAATAAACCTGCAGCCGCTTACCCTTGTTTCTCCCTGTGCCATAAGTCCCGCAAGCACAAGTGCAGCACCGCCGCGAAGTTCCTTGGCTTCCACCTGCTTACCGTATAATTTGTGAACACCCTTTATCAGGACATGTCTCTCGTCTAAAACAGTGATGTCCGCCCCCATCCTATTTAAAGGCTCCACAACCCTGAATCTGTTTTCAAATATCGTCTCCTCAATCAGACAGTTTCCGTCTCCAACGGTGTTTGCCACCAAAACCGCCGACTGCAAATCCGTAGGAAAGCCCGGATACGGCTCCGTGCACACTTTCTCAAGCAGCATCGGTCTACCCGGGGCCTGAATATAGATACCGCCATCCGTAATGCTGCAGGAGGTTCCCATCTGTTCTGCCGCATATAATATATCATCCATCTGCCTTACAGGTGCTTCTTCCAAAAACGCTTCCCCGCCTGTGGCAACCGTTGCAAACAGATAAGTTCCTGCCACAATACGGTCCGCGGGAACCCTGTAATCCGCGCCATGCAGAGCCTTTCCTCCACATACCCAGATTCTCTCGGTTCCTTCACCCTCAACAACCGCTCCGCAACATCGTAAATACTCACAGAGGGCAACCACCTCAGGCTCTTTCGCTGCTCCTTCTATTATGGTCTCACCCTCTGCCATAACTGCAGCCATAAGGACGTTCTCCGTTGCCCCTACACTGACAAATGGTAATCTGATACAGGCTCCGTGAAGCTTCCTCGCAATACCATGTATTCTTCCGTCTTCCTCACTAAACTCCACGCCCATCTTTTCAAGCGCTTTCAAATGTAAATCGATGGGACGCTCTCCGATCACACAGCCTCCGGGATATTCCATCACAATCTCCCCGCATCTGCCAAGCAACGCTCCCAGCAGGCACAAAGAAGAACGCATTCCCTTCACCGCTTCCGCAGGCATCTCACCGCAACAAATTCTTTTGGAATTTATACGAATACCCTTTTCTTCCCGTCACACAGTACAACCCAGACTCTTGAGCAGGTTCATCATTCCGTAGACATCTGCAATTTTGGGACAATTCCTGATAAAGGAAGTCTCTTTCGTAAGCAGGGTCGCTGCCAATATCGGCAACGCAGCATTTTTGGAGCCCTGAATACGCACTTTACCCTGTAATGCAACTCCACCGTGAATAAGAATAGAATCCATGTGACACCTTCCGGTTCAAAAATTAAGGAACTATTCTATTATATGATTCACTGCTTTTTACGTATCTTGTACCCTACAATTCCTTTAACTGTATCCTCTTTGCCACACTGAGCACCAGCCCGATTTCAATGAGCAAAAAGATGACCGAGGAGCCTCCGTAACTGATAAACGGAAGGGAAATACCGGTGTTTGGTATGGTGTTAGTAACTACCGCAATATTCAAAATCGCCTGAATGGCAATATGTCCGATAACTCCCACCACAAGCATGGCACCAAACAAATCCGGTGCATTGTTCGCAATAATCATCATTCTCCAGATTAACAGCACAAACATTACGATGATTGCCACCGCACCGAATAATCCCAATTCCTCACAGATGATGGAGAAAATCATATCGTTCTGTGCCTCAGGCAGAAAGCTTAATTTCTGCATACTCTGGCCAAGACCTTTTCCCCAGATTCCGCCGCTTCCGATAGCATACAATGCCTGAAGGGTCTGAAATCCCTTATCCTGAGCATCACTTTCCGGGTCAAGCCAAGCCAAAATACGTCCGCTTCTGAAGCCTCCGATTAAATCCGTGGAGGTAATCAGATATATCAAAAGCGCCGCAACCGCTACTACAAACAATGCCAGCACGATAAACTTCTTATAGTCGGGGCTCGCCACAAATACCATGAGTACGGAAATACCCATCACGATAATGGCAGAGCTTAGGTTATCCGTAATCAGATAAATCATTCCTGCTATGGGAAGTGGTGCAAGCACCATAAAAATGAATCCCTTCATGGTCCGGATACTCTTACCCATCTTGCACACCAAAACAGCCAGGAACAAAATCATACACAGCTTCGCCACCTCGGCAGGCTGTATGTTAAAGCCCGTTCCCGGAATAGCTATCCAGCGTCTTGCCTTGTGGGATTCCACGCCCAAAGGTGACAATACCAGCACAATCAGCACGGCGCTCACAAGGTATCCCAGCAGTGCGAATTTCTCCCAGAAATGATAGGGAACATTTGCTACCACTATCATTGCTATGAGTCCAAGTACGGATGCTATCGCCTGTCGTTTCAGATAATGTGCCGCATCACCGAATTCTTCAAACGCCGCATAGGAACTTGCCGAATAAATCATAATCAGTCCGAAGCCCAATAAAAATAATACAATAAACAAAAGGCTGTAATCGAAAAAGTATTCGGATTGTTCTTTTCTTCTCTTTGCTCTTTTCGTCGTCGCCATAATACTCCTCGCAGTCATTTACTCCGGCAATGCCTTTACATAGTCCTTGAACAGCTTCCCTCTTGTTTCATAATTTGGAAACATTCCCCAGCTTGCGCAGGCGGGAGACAATAAAACCGCATCTCCCGGGTTTGCCAGCTCCGTACACAGTGTAAGGCATTCCTCATAAGTATCCGCAAACTTAATATTGGTAAAACCGTGAGCCCTTGCACATTCCGCAATCTTCTCTCTGGTCTGACCGATTAACACAAGCCACTTTACCTTGCCGTCAAAATTTTCTATCCACTCGTCATATTCATTCTGCTTATCATAACCGCCGCCAATCAGAATGGTGGGCTTACTCATGGCTCTGATACCCTGGATTGCCGCATCCGGATTGGTACCCTTGGAGTCATTGTAATAATCCACGCCGCCCTTTGTTGCCACAAATTCAATACGATGCTCCACAGCCTTAAATACCTTAATCGCGGCAAGAATGGTCTCCATGGGAACTCCCATACCTTCCGCAAGGGCAATGGCAGCCATAACATTCTCCACATTACACATACCCACAAGATTCATGTCTTTATGGATATTAAGAAGCTCCTGCACCCGGCCATTTACACTTTTTACAATCATTTCACCCTGTAAAAAGTAACCGTTTTCCAGATTTTCCTTGGAGGAGAAAAATACAGGCGTTGCAGGGCATCTGTCAGCGAACTCTCTCGTATATTCATTGTCATAGTTTAAAACACAGATATCTTCCTTTGTCTGATATGCAGCAATCTGCTCCTTCGCACCTGCATAAGCCTCCATGGTATAATGGCGGTTCAAATGATCCGGTGTTACATTTAAAATGGCAGATACCTTGGGGTGGAAGGTGCGTACAGTCTCCAGCTGGAAGGAACTGATTTCCGCAACAGTCACTGTATCAGACTTGGTCTTTAAAGTCTCAAGGGTATAAGGATTACCGATATTACCCACCACAAAGACCTTTTCCCCGCCCAGATGAGCCTTCATAATCTCACCAAGCAGTGTGGTGGTGGTAGTCTTACCGTTTGTACCCGTTATGGCAGCCACGCATCCCTGCTCTGCCAGATATCCAAGCTCAATCTCTCCCAAAATAGGCAGACCTTTATCTCTCATGCGGTTCACCAGGGGAATGTCCGTAGGCACACCGGGACTAAGCACCAGCGCTGTTATGCTCTCCTCCACGCCTGCGGGAAGCGCCCCTGCGATGCACACAGCCCTGCTTCCCTTAGGAAGCTTCGCTTTCATATCCTCTGTAGTGAGGGTTTCACTGCTGTCATACAGCACAATATCCACATCGTAATTCTCCAATAAAGTAACAGCTCCTATTCCACTGATTCCGGAACCGATTACCAAGCACTTCTGTCCCTCTAACATCTGTATCCTCCTATCAATATCCCTTTAAGCCTATCAGGCACATAATGGCCGTGATAATGCTGAAAATCGCAACTACTTTCGTCTCTGAAAAACCGCACAGTTCAAAATGATGATGAAGCGGTGCCATGCGAAACAATCTCTTTCCACCGCTTAACTTATAATACCCTACCTGTATAATTACGGAAAGCACCTCCGCCAGATAAATAATCCCCACTATGGCAATAAACAGGGGAATCTCCATCATATAGCCGCATGCCGCCACAAAACCGCCCAAAGCCAGGGAGCCTGTGTCCCCCATAAACACACTGGCAGGATGCACATTAAATAGTAAAAATCCCATAAGTGCACCTACCACGGCACAGGTAATCGGCTCCAGCCCACTGTTTGTACCAATGGCCAACACCGAAAAAAACACTGCCACAATCACGGTGACACTTCCCGCCAGACCATCCAGTCCATCGGTAAAATTCACACCGTTGACCGTGCCCAGCACCAGAACAAATAAAATAGGAATACTCCACATTCCAAAATCTATGTACTGCCCATGCATAAAGGGTACGCGCATCTTTAAGGTAACGTCCGTAAAATGCAACAGATAATAGGTAAACACACCGGTCACCGCAAATTGCCCGAACATCTTTTGTGCGGGTGAAAGCCCCTCAGGGCTTCTGCAAACGACTTTGATATAATCATCCAAAAATCCGATGAGTCCAAAACCAAAGGTCATAAACAATACCGGTACAATCTTAGGATAATCTCCCACAAAAATCAAGCTTGTAATTACTACGGCAGCCACTATAAGGACACCTCCCATAGTGGGCGTACCGGTCTTTTGCAGATGTGTCTTGGGTCCCTCCTGTCTTACCGTCTGTCTGCATCTTAACCGCTTTAGAAAGGGAATGACCACCGGACCAAGCAAAGCGCTAAGCAAAAAGGCAATCGCCACCGACATCACACATGCATTACTCATATTGATTATACTCCTTTATTCCCAAATACGGAAGAATATTTTCAAAAAGCTGACGAACAATGGGCGCAGCTATCTGTCCTCCGTAGTAAACGCCTTTCGGATGGTTGATAATGGCAATGGCAATCACCTGCGGGTCATCCGCCGGCGCAAAGCCTACAAAGGAGGCAATATAGCGTCCCGTACCTCTTGGAAGGGTCTGGCTGGTGGCAGTCTTACCGCCTACTCTGAAGCCCTCCACCTTGCCGTTGATACCGCCGCCCTCCGATACCACCATCTCCAATATACTCCGCATGGTAGCGGATGTTTCCTCCGATACGATTCCCTCCGTCACCGGATAGTTAAACTTCTGTATATTTCCCGCCTCATCCACGGTCTGCACTCCAAAATGCGGTGTAATGCGGTTACCGCCGTTTACAATAGAGGATGCCGTCGTAAGTAGCTGCATGGGTGTAATCTGAAAGGACTGTCCGAAGGATACCGTGGCAAGCTCCACATTTCCCATGTCTTCCTTTTTGTGCATAATGGTTCCGGCTTCACCGGGAAGGTCAATACCTGTTTTTGTCTTTAATCCAAACTGTTCAAAATACTTGTAATAATTATCCACACCAAGGCGCAGTCCCACCGTGATAAACACCGGGTTGCAGGAGTTCATGGTAGCATGCACAAAATCTTCAGCGCCGTGTCCTCCCACCTTATGACAACGGATTTTTCTGTCATCCACAACAATATATCCCGGGCAGCTGAAATTGTGATTCGGTGCAACCACACCCTCCTCAAGTCCTGCCGCAGCCGTAATAATCTTAAAGGTGGAACCCGGTTCATAGGTATCATTGATACAGCCGTTTCTCCACACTCTGTTTAAGGCGTCCTGCTTGGCCTCTGCCGAAAGGGTGGTGACATCCAATTCCATGGCATCCGCATACCAATCCGGTATTTCATATGGATTGTTCAAATCAAACTCCGGCACATTCACCATGGCATACACTTCACCGTCCTTGGGATTCATAACGATTATGGACACACCCTCCGCCTCCTTGGTCGCCATTGCCTGTTTGGCAAGCTGCGTGGCATAGGTCTGGATATTCCTGTCAAGGCTTATGTACAAGTCATTTCCCGCAACCGGTTCTTTGCGTCTTTCTCCCGCTTCATCCACCTCAATACCCTTGGCATCGGTAACGGTAAGAATCTGTCCCGGCTCCCCTTTCAGATACTCCTCATAGACAACCTCCAGCCCGATAATTCCTTGATTGTCGCCGCCGGTAAATCCTAAGACCTTACTGGCAAGCTCTCCATAGGGGTAATAGCGCTTATAGTCCTCATCCACCTTCACGCCGGGCAAATCATATTCCCTGATTTTGTCTCCCACCGCTTTTTCCACATTACTTTTTATGCGCTCCATGGAGGAATATTTTTCCACACGCTTCCGCACATATTCTTCCGACAAATCAAGCTCCTTACACAAAACCTGAATAACCTGTTCCCTATCCTCCATTTGATTATAGATGACGGATATGGTACAAACTGTTTTGTTATCCGCAAGCACCGTACCGTTCCTGTCAAGGATTCTTCCGCGCGCCGCCTTGATACTTCTCTCCCTCTCATGAAGAGCCGTCGCAAGTTCCGCATAGTGGTCTGCACGCCATACCATCAGATAGATAAGCCTTCCAAGCAGAAACAAAAAGAGAAAGCTAAGCAGGAAAAACAGCGTGATAATCTTCTTCCTGTGAAAAATCTTATTATTACTTGTGAGCATAGAAAACCTCATAAAAAGGGTTTATTAATCTGTATTCCCGTTTTTATGAGGTTATTCATTTATCCTTTGTTATTCGGTTTGAGAATCCTGTGTGCCGCCTTCATCGGCTTGTGAATCCTCCTGTTGTACCCCTTCTGTATTATCTTCCTTTGTAGGCGCACCGTATTGCAGGGTATTTTCCAACTTTCTTGCCTCCAGTTCTAAAACCTCTGCCTCACTGAGTGACTCTGTCATGTAGATATTCAGATAAGGGAGCACCTCTGTTAAGACATTGCGCACGATACCTGTAGCAAATTTGGCATCATCCTGCTCCTCGACATTCGCTCTGTCAACCACCACATAAATAGCTATCTGCGGGTCATCCGCAGGTGCATGTCCGATAAAAGATACTACAAACTCTTCATTTCCTCGAGGCAGTGTCTCCGCAGTACCGGTTTTACCACCGATTGCATAACCTGCCGGTCTTGCCGTCTTTCCGGTACCATCATCTACTACCGCACGGCAGAAGGTGCGTATCCATTCTGATGTGGATGCGGAAACAGTCTGTTTTAACACTCTCGGTTCAATATTCTCCACGGTAGCTCCGCTTGCATTGGTGATTTTATCTACCATATGAGGTTCATAATAATATCCGCCGTTAATCAGAGAACAGTAACCGCTAATCACCTGAATCATGGTTGTGTTAAAGTTCTGACCAAAGGAGTTGGTGGCCAAATCCGCAGCCTTCATGGACTCAAGCGGGAACAACAATGTATCTGTCCTTGCCTCTCCTGCAAGGTCTATATTGGTTTTTAAGCCAAAGTTAAAGATTTCCTGGAACTCACAGAAGGTTTCCTTTCCCGTCGCCTGTGCGATTTTCATCATGGCAACGTTACAGGAGGTTGCCACTGCCTGACGCAGGGTAATCACACCGTCTCCCCACTTATTATGACATGCGATATCATGTCCGCCCACCTCTAAAGAGCCAGTACACTCAAAGGTCATGCCCAAAGGGATGGAGCCCGTCTCCAGTGCCGTAGCCACCGTAAAAGGCTTTACCGTTGAACCCGGCTCATAGGTATTGGAAATGCAATAATTCTTCCATAGATTGTTCAGGTTAAGCAAAATCTGCTCATCCGTCAAACCGTTTAATACCGCCTCATTGATAATGGTATCCGTCTTCTTATACTCATAATATCCGGCAGCATTTGTCACCTGCTCGATTAAATTAGAACCCAGCAGTGCATTGGTATTTCTGGTATCGTTCAAATCAAAGAAGGGATAGCTTGCCATGGCAAGAATATTTCCGGTATCCACCTCCATAACAATACAGCCGATATTCTCTGCGCCATTTCCCTCATAAAAGTTGTTCTTATATTTTTCATTAAACTGCAGAAGGTATTTTTCTACAATCTTTTGAATATTCATGTCAATGGTACTGTGTATGGTATTACCGTCCACTGCCGCCTTGATGGTTCGCTCCAGTGCAAGGTCATCATTCAGATAACCATACTCCCTGCCCGGGGTACCGTTTAAATAATCGTTATAATACTCCTCCAGACCATACTGTCCCGTATTGTCCGCTCTGGCAAAGCCGATGACATCCGCTGCCAGACTTCCGCCGGGATACACACGCTTATACTCCTCTTCAAACCACACACCGCGGATATTACTATCCTCCTGCTGAGCCTGCTTGAAGCCGCTGATTTCCTCATAGGAAAGGCGCTTTAGGGGAACATACCAGGAAGATTTGGGATGCGTCACCACATATTCCCTGATAGCTGTCATATCCAATGCCGGAAAGTACTCGGAAAGTGCGCTCAGAGTGGGCTCCAGATAAGCATCCTTATCCTGCATAACTGCCGCATCAATTACCAGATTGTACACCTTCTGACTGGTGGCAAGCTTGTTGCCCTTGGCATCCACAATATCGCCTCTTCTGAAGGGTATTGCAGAAGAATCATATCTTTGCTGGGACAATACCTGCTTCTGATAATTCGTCCCCTTCTCCTTTACCAGATATCCCAGTCTGACTCCCAATCCGGCAAAAGCCAGCAGTACAAACACAAAAAGTACCACCAGCTTCTTTTGCATCTTTATTGTAAATTTTTTAACATTGCCGTTTTGCTCTTTCAATCCTCTACAACCTTTCGCATATAATCATTGCCTGCATTTGTATAAGTGATAATCTGACCCTCGGCAGCATAGGTCATGCCCAGCTCACCGATTGCGATTCTCTTTATCTCTTCCAAATCTACGCTGTTTATAATCCGGTTGTATTCCTCGTCATTTGCAACACGCATGGTATTTAACTGACTCTCCACACGGGTTATCTGCTCCATCTTATTGGTAAGCTGCGCCTGAAGCTGGATATAATTAATCAGTATCAGACCTGCCGCACAAAGCGCTGTCACCAAAAACAATACATAGCCCAGGCTCATATGATGTGCCTTGTCTCTGTTCTTTCTGGTCTCATGGCTTAAGTGCTTTACCGGAGCCTCCTCCAGCTGTCTGCGTACATCAAGCTTGCGTACGGTATTACCGTAAACATAAGTGTCTATTCTGTTTGTAGGTGTCACATTTCTCTTCCTTGCTTGTGCCATAAATCATCGCCTACTTTCTGTTACCTGTTTTTGCGTTCCATCGCTTCTTAAAATCCTTAAGCCCTCTCAAACACTCTTAGCTTTGCGCTCTTGGAGCGACTATTCTCCGAAAGTTCCTTTTCTCCCGGAAGAATGGGCTTTCTTGTTATTACCTTTCCCTTGCTTGCCTTGCCGCACACACATACCGGAAACTCCGGAGGGCAGGTGCAGGGATTTTCATTTGCTTTAAACTGTGTCTTTACGATTCTGTCCTCCAAGGAATGAAATGTGATAATACACAACCTTCCGCCGGGATTTAACAAATCAATAAAGTCATCCAATGAATTTTTAAGGACCTCCAGCTCCCTGTTGCAGGCAATGCGGATCGCCTGAAAGGTCTGTTTGGAGGGATGTCCGTTCTGTCTCATCTTTGCCGGGATTGCCGCCTTGATGACCTCATTTAATTCAAAGGTGGTCTCTATGGGCTTTTCCTGTCTCGCTCTCACAATATGCTTTGCAATGTTCTTTGCGAAGTTGTCTTCTCCGTAATCTCTGATAATGTGGAACAGCTCTGTCTCTGAATATGTATTTACGATATCTCTTGCCGTAAGAGACTGTCTTGTATCCATCCGCATATCAAGGGGTGCATCAAAACGGTAGGAAAATCCTCTCTCACCGGTATCCAGCTGATAAGAGGATACCCCAAGGTCAAGGACGATACCGTCCACGCCGGTAATTCCCATTTCTGCAAGCGCCGCTTTTGCATTGCAGTAATTGTTTCTGATTATGGTAACCTTATCGCCGTATACACTAAGTCTCTCACCTGCTGCAGCGATGGCAGCATCATCCTGGTCGATTCCGTAAAAATGTCCTGTTGTCAAATGACTGCACACATGAAAGGCATGTCCTCCGCCACCAAGAGTACCATCCACATAAATACCGTCCGGACGCACGTTTAACGCTTCGATTGTCTCATTCAGCATCACTGAATAATGATTAAATTCCATCCGTGCATCCTCCTGTCTTAAATGGTAAGTCCCAGTGCCTCCATTGCCGAAGCGATGGCATCCATATCCTCGTCTCCCGCAACGTTATCCCACTTCTCTTTACTCCAGATTTCTATACGGCTGCCTACGCCAACCAGTACCACATCTTTATCCAGTCCGGCGAATTCTCTTAAGTTTGCCGGTAAAAGTATTCTGCCCTGCTTGTCCAATTCCACCTGTGCCGCACCGGCAAGGAAGAAACGTGCAAACTGTCTTGCCTCTTTATTGATTAAGGGCAATGATGTGAGTTTCTGTTCAAAAGCATTCCAGTCATCATTGGCGTACACAAATAAGCAGCCATCCATCCCCTTTGATACCACGAATTCTTCTCCTAAGACATCGCGGAACTTTGAAGGGATAATCAACCTGCCTTTGGCGTCAACTGTATGATTGTACTCGCTCATAAACATCACAATCACCACCATTCATGGGCCTGTCGAAAAGTACGTGCCATTCATCGCAGAAATCTCCCACTTTGTGACACTATCCACCACTTTCACCCACTTTTAACATAATATTAATACATATCGCGGAAATTTACAAGTATATTTACAAATATTTTTTTCCATCGACGAAATAAAAAAGCGCCCTGCAGGCACCTGCAAGACGCTTTTTCACTATATGTAGTGTGGTGGGGAATTGTCCCATACCACATTTATATTTTTATGCACTTGAAATTTTTTTAAAGTTTTTTTTAATTTATTTGTATTTTAAGTGATTTTCTCAGCCTAAGTACCACATCCGCCCCCACTGCCGTCACAAAAAGCGCCACGGAAAGCAGCTGTGACACTGCAAGATTACTTCCCGGAAGCAACAGCTGATCCGTGCGGAGCCCTTCAATCCATGCCCTTCCAAGACCGTAGCCTGCAAAATAGAAAAGGATTAGCTCTCCATCAAACCGCTTCCTTTTGCGGAATAGCCACAAGCCAAGAAGAAGCACAAGATTCCAGAAGCTTTCATACAAAAAGGTGGGATGCACCTGAATATAATTGACCCCTTCCGTGATATGTGCCGCCATCTTATCCGTAATTTCGGACTCCCGCACTGCCGTTATGGGCAGGCGCATGGCAAGCAGTCCGTCCGTATAATCGCCGAACGCCTCCCTGTTGGTAAAATTCCCCCACCTGCCGATAGCCTGACCTGCAAGAAGCGAAGGGACGGATGCATCCCCCAATACAAAGGGGCTGATGCGTTTTCTCCGGCAAAAGATAAATAACACCGTAACCGCCGCAATGACAGAGCCGTAAATCGCCATGCCACCGCTTCTGATATCAAATATCCGCAGTAAATCATCCCCAAAATAATCCCAGCGGAATATCACATAATAAAGACGCGCCCCAATCACGCTAAGGGGTATGACATACAGCGCAAAATCCCAAAGGATTTCCTGCTTAAGTCCTACTCTTTTCGCTTCATGGGACGCTAATATAAGCCCGACAAGAATACCTATTGCAATGATGATTCCGTACAACATGATTTCCATGCCAAATATACTGATACTTTTCGGTACCTTTTCCAAATAAATACCCAGATTGGGAAATGCAATATCCATAGGCTTCATAACGCCACCTCACAAGATTACTCGCGGCTTACCTGCCGCTGTGTGACGCACTTACGCCTTTATCCGTATCGCAATGCCCATTCGGAACTTATACGTTGAAGCGGAACAGGATTACATCTCCGTCCTGCACCACATACTCCTTGCCTTCCATGCCTACCAGGCCCTTTTCCCTTGCTGCCGCCAAAGAACCATATTCCAGCAAATCCTTGTAATTTACTACCTCGGCCTTGATGAAACCGCGCTCGAAATCGGAATGGATTTTGCCTGCTGCCTGAGGAGCCTTGGTGCCAATCTTGATAGTCCATGCTCGGGTCTCATCCTCACCTGCGGTAAGGAAGCTCATAAGACCAAGTAAACGATAGCTTGCTGCAATCAGTTTATCCAAACCGGACTGGGAGATACCCAAATCCTCTAAAAACATTGACTTCTCGTCGTCATCCAGCTCTGCAATCTCCTGCTCAATCTGCGCACAGATTACAAATACCTCGCTGTCCTCTCCTGCCGCAAAGTTTCTTACAGAGGCTACCATATCATTGCTTGCACCATCATCCGCCAAATCATCCTCTGCCACGTTTGCCGCATAAATCACAGGCTTGTAGGTAAGCAGATTGTAGGAACGCAGAAGCTCCAGTTCGTCCTCGTCATCCACTTCCATACTCTTTGCCATCTTGCCGCTCTCCAAGTGCTCCATGATTCTGGTAAGAAGTGCATCCTCCTTTGCCATGGTCTTGTCCATACGTGCAGCCTTGCTTACCTTGCTCTTTCTTCTCTCCATGATTTCCAAATCGGAGAAAATCAGCTCCAGATTGATGGTCTCAATATCACGAAGAGGATTTACATTACCATCCACATGTACCACGTTTGCATCCTCAAAGCAGCGAACTACATGCACAATGGCATCTACCTCTCTGATGTTGCTTAAGAACTGGTTACCCAGACCTTCACCCTTGGATGCACCCTTTACAAGACCTGCGATATCCACAAACTCAATAACTGCCGGGGTTACCTTCTTGGACTGATACATATCGCCCAAAAGCTTTAATCTCTCATCCGGCACCGGCACAATACCCACATTGGGGTCAATGGTACAAAACGGATAATTTGCCGACTCTGCTCCCGCTTTGGTCAGGGAGTTAAACAATGTACTCTTTCCTACGTTGGGTAGACCTACGATTCCTAGTTTCATAATTATTACCTCAAGCCCCGTATTTACGGGATTCTTTCTTTTTTATTTTTGATTTCGCAACTATTTCGCAACCTTTTTGCGAAATTTTGCAAATATTTATAAACACTTATAACGATTCAGCTCCCAAGAAATTAGAGAATGCTTCAATCTCTGAAACCTTCGTCGCCTCATCCAAATGCACATACAAATCCAATGTGATTTTTATCGAGCTATGCCCCAGCATTGCACTCAAAAACTTATAATTCGGATTTGCTTGTTCACAGAATCTTGTCGCCATCGTATGCCTCAAATCATGCATCGATAGCTTTTTTACACCTGCTGTCTCACAGCGCTTCGAAAGTGCTGCGTCATAGGTGCTGTTTTTAGTTGGGAATCCAGTTCTATTCAAAAATACTAAATCTTTGAACTCATCTGGTGTCTGACTATTTATGTTTCTCGGTGCATCCTGCAACCTTTTAAACATCTCATAAATAGTATCGGTCATCTTGATAACTCTAACACCATTCTTTGTCTTCGGTGTTTCCCAACGCCACGCTCCCACAGAATATCGATATTCAAGAGTCTTTTCAATAGATATTTCTCTTTTTTCCATATCGACACAGCTCCATGTCAAGCCGATTACTTCACCTGTACGCATACCCTCATGTAAAATCAATAGAAATTGGTCTGCATAGGCGTAGTCTTTTGCAACTTGCCAGAACTGTTTCTGTTCCTCTTTTGTAAAGAAATCGATGTTGTTTTTGTCAACTTCTTTCGGAAGCTTAACACCACTCTTTGTTACTGGTGATTTTCGCACAATGTCGTTCTCATACGCTGCATAGAACATAGATACCATCGTGTTCAATGTCTGCTTAATGGTTGAGCCTGCATAATCATCGTCGCACATCTGGTTTAACACTTTCTGGCAATGAATTGGCTTAACATCACACATTCTCATTCGTCCAATAACTGGGTTAATGTTCGCTTCAAATCTCTCTCTGTAATTTCTTCTGGTGTTGAACTTGATATTTTCCTTCTTTGAATCAATCCATTCCTCAAACCACTCCGCCACTGTCATCTCAGGTGTCGATAAAGTCATTTGATGTGAATCTTCGTACTTCGACTTTGCAAGCCAGTCTTTTGCTTCTCTCAGCGTATCAAAAGTCTGCTGCTTTCTCGTCTTATCAACAGAATAATAATTCGCAACGTATCGCTTATCATCTTTTCTCTGTGTGAGACCCTTACCAAGTTCTTTCCCTTTTAGGTCTTTTCCCACTTTTTATCTTCCTCTCATAAATCAGCCGAGGTTCAAATACTAAATTATATTACCATATATGGAAAAGTTTGTCGAGAAAAATAGTTGCGAATAGTTGCGAAGATATGATTAAAAGCAAAAAGCAGCCTGAGTGTTCACCCAGACCGCTTCACATCAAGCGATTAAGACCTGATGCTTCTCGATGTACTTATCAAACTCTTTACGGATGATAATCGTCTTGTTACCCACTTTTCGTGTGAACATGAACGCATCCGTTGAAGTTGCAATCTTACGCATATTGTTAGCACCAATGCTGTACAGCTCAGCACACTCAAATATGGTAAGAGCAGCTTTTAAGTGGATAGGTACAATCTCATGGTTTTTTGGCATATATTATTCCTTTCCCACTATCAGAAAGTTGATGTAAATGCCAAAAAAACGGTTTATTTGCTCTTTAAAAATACCATTTCACAAATGCCTTGTCAATCTGAATCGCGCATCAATTCTTTCTTATATTTGTAGAACGTATTCTGATTTCAATTCCTTTTTGTATTTATAATATGTATTTGGTGCTACGTGATAATATTTTTCAATTTTCTTGGCGTCCACATACTTTGTAGCATTTATAATCGCCATTACTTCAAGGTCACTATTCGTTCCCTCAAAGTCCTTGGATTTACACTTAATAATCTCTTTGATTGGCTCTTTGACCTTAATCTTATAAGTCGAGCCAGTCTTACTGCCAATCTGTTTTCCGTTCAGTCTTGCTGTTTCAATGCCCTCACGAGTTCTCTGTCTTAAAAAATCCACTTCTTTCTGCGCTTCTTCGAACGCCGATTTGAACTGTCTTTTCAAAATGACCAGTAATCCTTCTCGTACACCATTAAGAATCTTATTTATTGCCTCATCCTGTGTATTCTGAATTTCAGATTGTTTCTTTAATTGTTCAGAATACATCTCTGTATTGATATGAGGTTCTTTCAAAAATACTAAATGAACACCCTTCTCATACAATTCGGTATATAAATCAAAACCTTCGTCTGCGTTTCGGCTCATTCTCGACACCTCATCAAAGACTATCGTGTCGCCAGGCTTAATATTACTATACAACTTGCCCCATTTTGGTCTCTCCATCTTTCTTCCTGTAAATACTTCATTACATATGATTGCATCTGGGTATGCAGCCTTTATATTACGTTCCTGTCGCTCTAATGATTGTTGTTAAAAATCTCATGAGCTGTCACAGTTTTGCTCTCACTCACTGTCACAAACT
>CALYZQ010000004.1 GCA_945609985.1 uncultured Lachnospiraceae bacterium
CTTTGTATGCGTTTTCAAAGGTAAAGGAAGTAGAAGCTACAAGCATAACCATTGAAAATATTTATGGTTATGATGAGTATATAGGTGCTTGTGCTGCAGAATTTTCCAGGAAAAATCCCGGTTGTGAAATATCCTACCATTTTGTTCAGGATTGGGATGACAGACAAGCTAATAAAACCAGAGCTTTGGCAGATATGATGAATGGTAAAGGACCGGATATGCTTCTGGTAGATAGAGCTGATATGTTACTTTTGCAGGAAAAAGGGGTTTTGGCAGAGCTTACAGATTGTATTAATGAGGATATGCGAAACAATATTTTCCCTGCAGCATTACGTGCAGGCAAGATTGAAGAGAAACAGTTTGGATTTACTGATTCCTTATATGTAAGTACTATGTTTGTGAATAACGAGGTGTGGAGCGAGGATAAGTGGGAGATAACGGATGTGCTGCAGCTTGTAAAAGAAAACGAAGGAACGCTGGAAGAATTGTTTTCGGATGAATGGGCATGGAGTGCAAGTGGTCTTTCATTGTTTAATACTTTGGTATTAGCTGATTTGGAGCATTCCCCTTTTATTGATTGGGAAAGCGGTAAATGTGATTTTGACAATACTTTTTTTGGACAGTGTATGGAGCTGTGCAAACGCTACCAGATAAAAGACGTACGAAATGATATGGTGAATCGAAATGAAAAATGGCGAAAAGGTATAAAGGCACTGGAAGAAAGAAAAGTTTTAGCTATGCCGGCATTTATAGGAGATTTTCGCGATTTCAGTGAAATAATGGCCCTTGCTGAAGAGGGATGTCATTATGTTGGATTTCCGACACAGGGACAGTCCGGTAACCAGCTGAAATATGATAGTTTTATTGTTGTAAACAAAAATACAGAGCATTATGAAAAGATTAAGGAGTTTATACAATTTAGTTTTACTAAAGAAAAGCAGCGTAAGGCAGGGGTAGCAACCGTGCGCAAGGATGTATTGGAGAGCTATGTAATCTATCCTGATTGGACAAATGTACCGGAATTTACTTTGGGAGGAGGAGTTTATTTTCCGTTAGCCTGCAAAAAAGACGGAACAGCCTTTTTAGAGGAATATTTTGAACTGATAGAGAGCAGTGTGGCATCTCCTGACCATGTGAGCCGTGTGAAAGACATTATTTTTGAAGAAGCAGAACAGTATTTTGAGGAACAATATAGCTTAGATAAGGTGATTGATATTATTGAATCCAGAGTACAGCTTTATCTGGATGAGAGGAAATAGATATTTTATGTTTGGGGAGGATATATGAAGAAGCTTTATTTTATTGGAATCTTTATAATGATTTTAGTGTATTCAGGATGCGCAAAACAAACAGCAGGAAATGAAAGTATTGAGACGGTTGTCGATGAGGAAAACATAACTGCTGATAACCAGCAAAGTGAAGAGTTCTTTTGGCAAACAGGAGAATATGGAACGTCCGACAAGTATACAAAGGGAGAGTCTATCTACATTTCCGATTACATGGGAGATGTCATGGGAACGGCTGATTTTTCCTATGATTATGAAAGTGTGCTATCTGATTACTATGATAATAAGTTGTATAGCATCCGTTCCTATTCCATCATAGAAGAAGGAAAAAGAACCAATAGACTATTCGTGGATGAATTTGATTTGAAGGAAAAGGTAAGAAGCTCGAAAGAGTTGGATTTTTCAAATTTATTGGGGGATGGAAGAAGAACTTATCCCAATAGCTTTCAGGTGCTTTCTGATAAGGAAATGCTGATTATGGCAGATTATCGGAACGAAGAAATGGCGGTAACGGAATATTTGGCCATTTATATGGACCACGAGTTTAATGTTCTTCGTACAGTGGATATTTTACCCGTTCTTGAGCAGATGGATATGGTTCCGGAACCGGGTTGGGCTTTTCAGGGAATTATCATCGGAGATAAGAACGGAAACATCTATGTGTGCAGCGATGAGCTTCCAATCGTAAATGTAGTGGATAAAAACGGGGCAGTAAAATGTACCATGGAGGTTACGGATGCACCCAGTGTGCAGGCAACCTTTGCCATGATAAGCCCGGAAGGAATTCCCATATTTGAGGTGAGTGATTTAAAGAACCGTAAGAATACACTGTTTTGGTATGATGACAGTACGGACAGCATGAAAATCATGACGGAAACTAATTATGAGATGATAGATTACCGTTGTATGAATCAATACGGTCAGATTTATTACCTGTATGGTGGGGAAGTAATCCGTTGGGATGCTGTAAGTGGTGTAAAGGAAAGAGTATTTCATCTGAGGGAAAACGGAATGGGAGACAATCCGTCACTTCTTTCGATTTTTACGGATGAAGAGGGAAGCTTTTATCTGTTGGATAACGCGGAAAGTCCTTCGTCACTGTTTCGTTTTACGAAAGAGAAATTAGCAGACACTGCCAGCATCACATTTGAGAATCTTTACAGTATGAATGAATATATCAGCGGATGTGCTGCAGAGTTTTCACGCAAAAATCCGGGATGTAATATTTCTTTCAATTTTTGTAATGTTCCACAGCAAATGAACGACAACCGCACCAGAGTCATGGCAGATATCATGAATGGAAAAGGACCGGATATACTCATGGTAAACCAAAGTGATATGCTTCTTTTGCAGGAAAAGGGTGCGCTTGCGGATTTATCCTCCTGTATAAGTGATGATATGCGTGAAAGTATTTTTCCTGCCATATTGCGGGCAGGAAAAGTAGATGGTGAACTGGTGGGATTCACGGAATCCTTTTCCATTTCTACAATGCTTGTACGGAATGACGTTTGGAAGGAAGACAGCTGGAGCATGGAGAATGTATTAAAGCTGGCAAAAGAGGGAAAAACGGAAACCTTATTTGTCTATCCGTGGTCTAAGAATTCAAAAAGCGGATATTTATTTAATAAGTTGGTTTTAGAAGATTTGGAGCATTCACCGTTTATTAATTGGGAAGAAGGGGTCTGTGATTTTGACAATGCGTTGTTTAGGGAATGTGTTGAGGTTTGTAAACAGTATCATAAGGAGAATAATCCCGAAAGCAATTATTTTAACATGGAAGAAATTAATAATGAACAAATGAAGGCTTTAAAAGCGGGAGAGGTGCTTGCAATAGAGACCTACATTGACGGGCTATATGAATTTAGTAAAAGAATAGAGATGGCCGGCGATGAGTGTCACTATGTAGGATATCCAACAGTAGGGGACAGCGGTAATCTGATTTCCTTTGGCGGATTCATTGTAGTGAATAAAAAGTCAGAGCATTATGAGGAAATCAAAGAGTTTTTACAGTTTGTATATTCTAAAGAAAAGCAGCGTAAGGTAGGGACCTCCACAGTACGTAAGGATGTGCTGGAAGCCAATATTATTTATCCGGATTGGACGGATGGACCGGAATTTACGGTAGGTGGCGGAAGATATGAGCCTCTTGCCTGCAAAGAAGACGGAACACCCTATCTGGAAGAATATTATGCATTTATTGAAAGCTGTGTGGTAGTACCCGATTATTTAAGTCAGGTTTCTGATATTATAGAGGAGGAGATGGCGCAGTATTTTGAGGGGAAATGTGTTTTGGAAAAAGCAATTGATATTATAGAATCCAGGGTACAGCTTTATCTGGATGAGAGGAAATAAAAAATGGGGGCTTCCTGCTACTGTGCAAGAAGCTCCCATTCTTCATAAAGAGAATCCAGCTGTTCCTTCAGTGTTGCCTGTTCCTTGGACAAATCCTGTAGTTTCAATACCTGTGTACCGATTGCAGGGTCAGACATCTCCTCATCAATTTCTGCGATACGGTTTTCTAAGGCAGCTATCTTTTCTTCGCATTTCCTTAGGTCGTTTTCTTTTTTGCGCTGCTTTGCCTGTTCTTCCTTCTGCGCCTTCCAGTCCTGCTTTACCTCGGAAACTGATTCCACGGAGGGAGTAGGTAAAGTGGCCTGTGTAGAAGCGGAGAGAATGTCACGCTTTTCCAGATAATAATCATAATTACCGATATAGTTTACAAAACGCTCACCGGTAAGCTCTAAGATTCTGTGGGCAGTTCTGTTGATAAAGTATCTGTCGTGGGACACATACAGAACCGTTCCTTCATAGTGGTTCAGGGCATCCTCCAAAATTTCCTTTGACATGATATCCAAATGGTTGGTGGGCTCATCCAAAATCAGGAAGTTGGCATTGCCAAGCATCAGCTTAGCCAGAGAAACACGTCCCTTTTCTCCACCGCTCAAATCGGATATTCGTTTAAAAACATCATCCCCGGTAAAGAGGAAGGCTGCAAGTACATTTCTGATTTCGGTGTTGGTAAGATAGGGATATTCGTCGGATATCTCATCAAACAGAGTCTTCTCACTGTGAAGCACATGATGCTCCTGGTCATAATAGCCGATTTCCACATTAGTACCAAGCTTAAAGCTGCCATTGTCAGCAGGAAGCAGGGCGTTTAGTATTTTTAACAATGTTGTTTTGCCGGTACCGTTGTCACCGATAATAGCAACATGCTCACCGCGTTTTATTTCAAAGCTTACATTTTCAAACAATCTGAGATGACCGAAGGATTTGCTTAAATTTTCTACACTTAACACATCGTTTCCGCTTTGTTTATAGGGAGTCAATATAAGCTTCATGTCTGTGTTTGCTTCGGTAGGTTTTTCCAAAACCTCTATCTTTTCCAGCATTTTTACACGGCTTTCCGCACGCTTAATAGATTTCTCACGGTTGAAGGAGCGAAGCTTCTCGATAACCTCCTCCTGATGCTTGATTTCCCGCAGTTGATTAAGGTAAGCGTTCATTGCCGCAATGCGGAGCTGTTCCTTCTTTACTGCATAATCCGAATAATTGCCGGAAAAGGTTGTGGCCTTGCTCTGGTCAATTTCAATCACCTTGGTGGCAATACGGTCCAAAAAGTATCTGTCGTGGGAAACAATCAAAACTGCACCCTTATAGTTGAGAAGATAAGTCTCAAGCCAGGAGATAGAGTTCATATCGAGATGGTTGGTAGGCTCATCAAGGATAATCAAATCCGGCTTTTGCAAAAGAAGCTTACCTAACGCAACACGGGTCTTCTGACCGCCGGATAGGGTGGAGACCTTCTTGGAAAAATCCTCCTCCGTAAATCCAAGGCCCTTTAACACGCCTATGATTTCACTTTTGTAGGCATATCCGTCACCGGTTTCAAAGGCATGGGTAAAGTCCGAATAGCGTTTCATCAGTTGTTCCAGTTCCGCTTCTGCAGCGTGCTTCATGGCTTCCTCACAGTCCCGCATCTGATGCTCTAAGTCAATCAATTCCTTCTTTACGGAAAGCAGCTCTTCATAGATAGTGTTAGCCGTATCTACGGCACCGTTTTGGGCAAGATATCCTAAGGTTTTATCCTTGGAGAGGGTCACCAAACCTGTATCTGCTGAAAGTTCCCCTACAATAATGCGCAGAAGAGTAGTTTTGCCGGCGCCGTTAATGCCCACAAGAGCAGCCTTTTCATAATCTTCTATATGAAAACTGATGTTTTGCAACACTGTATTTTCTATAAATGCTTTTGATATATTCTGACATGATAAAATCATAATGCAAACCGCCTGTTTTATTAATGTGTATATAATCCGTTTTATTTTACCTTGCAGTTATTCTTCTGTCAATTCTTTGTGACGTTTTTAACATTCTTACATTGACACGTTTTTAACAGTCAGATATAATATACTGTGTAAGAATAAAACAAGCGGCTGCGAAGCAGGGAGGTAATCCGTTGGAAGTAAAAGAAATATCTCAGGCCGTAATAGGCCGTCTGCCAAGATATTTTAGATATTTGGGGGAGCTTAAGGACGAAGGAGTGGAGAGAATTTCTTCACAGGAGCTGAGTGAACTGATGAAGGTAACCGCTTCACAGATTCGTCAGGATTTTAATAATTTCGGTGGCTTCGGACAGCAGGGTTATGGCTACAATGTAGAATTCCTTTACAATGAAATCGGTAAGATTTTAGGCCTTGATAAGAAACACAATTTTATTATTGTCGGTGCGGGAAACCTGGGCAGGGCGCTTGGTAATTATATGAATTTTGAACGCCGTGGCTTTATTTTCAGAGGTATGTTTGATAGAAATCTGGAGCTTATCGGTAAAGATGTCCGTGGTATCAAAGTGATGCCAATGGAGGAACTTGAGAGCTTTGTACGGGAGAATGATATTGATATTGCCGTACTTACCATTCCGAAGACCGGTGCTGTTGAGGTTGCGGATAAGCTTGCACACAACGGAATCCGTGCTATTTGGAATTTTGCTCATGTAGATTTGAATCTTCCCAAGGAGATTCAGGTAGAGAATGTACATCTGTCTGACAGTCTGATGAAGCTTTCTTACAATATCAATAGATATATGCAGGAAAATCCGTAAAGGAGGGAACCGGAGCGTGGCAAAAAACGGAAAGAATAAAGAGGATATATTTACAACTGCGCTTCAGGGTGCAAAAATTCCTGTCCTAACATTGGATAATAAGTGGTATCGTCTTTTGGGAGAGCTTGAAAAGGAAGCTGTGAAGGAAAATGTGGATACGCTTAACAACCTGATCCGTAGACAGGGAAAGCTCAATACGGAAGTAAAAGATATCAAGCGCCTGAAATTAAAGCTGATGAATGAGATTGTGCCGCTTGTCGATGAGGCAGGTTCGGGTGATAATCCGGCGATTGAGAAGAAGATAGAAGATAATAAAAGGCTGATAGAAGAATGTAATGAAAAAATGTACAGCTATCAGGATGAGCTTTTGGAACTTCCCGGGGAAATAGATCGTATAAATCTTAAGCTGATGCTTCAGACCATGGAGTATTGCTATGATACTATGCAGGAGAATACGCAGGACATCGCGCAGATAGCAGACTGGGTGACAAATATCCGAATAGAACTAAAAAAGAACCTGATTCGTAAGCAGGAGATGGAGCAGAAGAATCATGCTATTTATTCCTATATGCATGATATTTTCGGTGCCGAAGTGGTTAATTTATTTGATATGAAATACAATCCCGGGGAACAGCATCCCAAGATTGCCGGGGAAGATAAAGGGCTGTAAATAACAGCCCTTTTCGCATAAAGAAGCAGTCGTGGAGGAAGTTTATGAAGTATGTGGTAACTGCAGAGGAAATGCGGCAATATGATAAAAATACCATAGAGAAAATCGGTTTGCCCGGTATGGTTTTGATGGAGCGGGCTGCGATTGCTGCATTTGAGCTTGTATGGATGCGAAAACCTGAAAATGTGCTTATAATTGCAGGAATTGGCAATAACGGTGGAGATGGGCTTGCACTTGCAAGGCTGTTATCTGAAAGAGGGATTCAGACTTGTGTATGGTGTGTGGGAGATAAGGACAGGGCCAGTGAACAGTGGAAGCAACAGTATGAAATATTACAAAACTATCCGGTAAATTTTTGTAACGAAGCCCCGCTTAAAGAATATAGTATAGTGGTAGATGCTTTATTGGGGGTTGGTTTGTCCAGAGACATAACCGGTTTGTATGAGAATGCAGTGAATTGTATAAACAACAGCCGGTCTTTTACGTTATCTTTAGATATTCCGAGTGGAATCTGTTCCGATACCGGGAACGTACGGGGATGTGCCGTAAAAGCGGACTGTACGGTTACATTTGGCTTTTTAAAAAGGGGTATGCTTTTGTATCCGGGCTGTGAATATGCCGGCGAGATTCATGTTGCGGATATTGGGATTGGAAATGCTTCCTTTTTGGGAAAAGAACCTGAGATGTTTTGCTGTGAGGAAACTGCTGAGGAATTGTTACCGGAGCGTATTCCCTCCGGAAATAAAGGAACATTTGGCAAACTACTATTGATTGCAGGCAGTGTTAATATGGCAGGTGCGGCCATACTTGCAGCGAAGAGTGCCTACCGGGTAGGCGCGGGAATGGTAAAAATACTTTCTCCAAAAGAGAACAGGGAGATTATTCAAAAGTCCATACCGGATGCCATGTATGGTACGTACGAAGAATTGGAGGCATCGCTTGCATGGGCAGATGTTTTGGCAATCGGTCCGGGACTTTCTAAATCTCCCGAGGCAAAAGCAGTGCTTGTCCGTGCGATAGAAGATAGCAAGCTTCCTCTTGTTTTGGATGCAGATGCACTGAATCTTTTAGCGGATGATGAGCAGCTTAAGGAACAGTTGTCTGAACAGGGAAAAGCGGGTAGGGTAATCATACTGACTCCACATATGGGTGAATTGTCAAGACTTCTTTCAGTGTCGGTAGCCGACTTAAAGGAAGCACCATGGGAGTTTGGTATGAAGCTGGCGAAACAGCTTCACTCTACAGTGGTTGTTAAGGACGCAAGAAGCTTTACCTGTAAGGACGGATATCCTGTTTGCATCAATACAAAAGGCAATAGTGGTATGGCAGTTGCAGGGAGTGGAGATGTATTATGTGGTGTGATTGCAGGGCTTTTGGCACAAAAAGCGGATTGCTTTATCGCGGCATCCGTAGGTGTCTATCTTCATGCAATTACAGGAGATAAGGTAGCACTTACAAGAGGTGCTCACGGAATGATGGCAAGTGATATTGCCGACAGTTTATAAGCTGTATCACGGAAAGGTACAAATAATATGACAATAACGGAAAAGATGGATGCCTGTATGCGCGGGTTTGCACAGGTGGATTTAGATGCAATTGTTCAAAATATGGAGAATATGAAGGCAAATCTTAATAAGCATACTCAAATGCTGGGTGTGATTAAGACGGATGGTTATGGACATGGTGCACTTGAAATTGCACATTGTCTGGAGCCTCTTGACTTTATGTATGGTTTTGCTGTGGCTACCGCGGAGGAAGCATTTGCACTGCGAAATTCCGGTGTAAAAAAGCCTATTATCATTTTAGGATATACATTTCCTTATTCCTTTAAAGGCTTTGTACAGGAGGAAATCCGCCCCACAGTATTTAGGGAGGATATGCTTTCAGAGCTTTCCGAAGCTGCCGCGCAGGCTGGAAAGAAAATTAAGATTCATATTAAAGTGGATACCGGAATGAACAGAATTGGCATCCGTCCCGATGAAACCGGTATCGCTTTTGTGAAGAAAGCTTTAGCTTACAAAAATTTGGAAATTGAAGGTATATTCACTCATTTTTCAAGGGCGGATGAAGCCGATAAAGAGCTTACAAAGAAACAATTCCGGATGTTTAGTGACTTTGTAAACAGAGTGGAAAAGGAGCTTGGCATTACAATACCCGTAAAGCATTGCGCGAACAGTGCAGGTATTATAGACCATCCGATGACAAATATGGATGTGGTGAGAGCAGGTATTGCCCTGTATGGTCTTTATCCTTCTGAGGAAGTAAGCAGAGAGACTGTCAAGTTAAAGCCGGCACTTTCGCTCTACAGTACCATTGTATACATAAAAGAAATTGGTAGTGGTGAAAGTGTAAGCTATGGTGGTACTTTTAAAGCTAATCGTCCCATGAGAATAGCAACCATACCCATTGGATATGGAGATGGTTACCCCAGAAATCTTTCAGGAAAAGGGCATGTTTTGATTTGTGGTAAAAAAGCACCGATTCTCGGCAGAGTTTGTATGGATCAGTTTATGGTAGATGTTACCGATATTCCTGAAGCGAAGGAGGGAGATAGGGTTACTCTCATAGGTAAGGAGGGTAAGGAGCAGATAAGTGTTGAGATGCTGAGTGCAATTTCAGGACGTTTTCCTTATGAGCTTGTATGTGATTTGGGTAAAAGAATTCCAAGAGTCTTTAAAAGAAACGGTGAAATTGTGAGCATAAGAAACTGTTTTGAAGAATGTAATTAAATTGAATACCTCCGGATAAAAAGGCAATACTATCTCTAAAAGTAATGTGTATTTGGAGGAAAAATGAGAAGAGGAGATGTTTATTACGCAGACTTAAGGCCGATAATCGGTTCAGAGCAGGGAGGCATCAGACCGGTGCTGATTGTTCAGAATGATGTTGGAAACAGACACAGTCCGACCGTTATCTGCGCGGCCATTACCTCAAAGATGAATAAGGCAAAGCTGCCTACCCATATTGAATTAAATGCAGCAATGTATGACATGGATAAGGATTCCGTGGTGTTGCTTGAGCAGCTGCGTACGATAGACAAAAAAAGACTGAAGGATAAGGTTTGTCATCTGGAGGGAGAAATTATGAGAAAGGTAAACAAGGCCCTGATGATAAGTCTGGAATTGGAAGCTTAGGATACATAAGATTGTGTACAGCATCCTGTTGTACAGTAACCGTACTTGACGAATTACTGTATAAATGATATATTTATGGATGTTTTACAGATAAATAACTTTAAGGAGTCGAAAGAGAGGTACTTTTTAGATGGACGACAGTGGACCTACTGCCAGTATTATTTGTTTTTTGTTACTGTTATTGATTGATATGTTTTTCTATGGGTTTGGTGCAGCTACCAATAACATCAACCGCAAAGAAGTAGAAAGACGTGCAGAAGAGGATAAGGATAAAAAATCCATAAGACTATGGAAGGTTGTCAGTGCACCGGGAGTGTTTGTTAACACAATGCTCCTAATCGTCACAATGATAAATGTGATTGTAGGTGCATGGTATTTTTGGTTATGGCAAAGCGGTATCTGCAAATGGCTGGGTACTTTTTGCAAGCTTTCCGAAACAATTTTAGAAGGAATAGCTTCTGTATTCGCCATGCTGCTTCTTTTGTACATATTACTTACTTTCGGTGTGTTGTTGCCCAAGAAACTGGCTTCAAAGGTGCCTGAAAAATGGTCCTATATTTTTATAAATCCGGTAGTATTTATAATGTTCATACTCACCCCTATCACCGCGCTGGTAAGCGGAAGTGTCAAAGCACTTTTGTTTCTTTTGGGATTTCGGGACAAGGAAGAGGAAAGTGACATTACAGAAGAAGAATTAATCAATCTTGTGCAGGAAGGTCATGAGCAGGGAGTGCTTTTGGAGAGTGAAGCACAGATGATTTCCAATATCTTTGAACTTGGAGACAAAGAAGCACAGGATATTATGACTCACAGAAATTATGTGACTGCGATAGAGGCATCTGTGAGCCTTTCGGATGCCATAAGCTTTATGCTTTCGGAGAAATACAGCCGTTATCCGGTTTATGAAGAAAATCTTGACCATATAATCGGTATTTTACATCTAAAAGATGCCTGCAGATACAGTTCAGAGCATGGTAAAGGTGATGTGCCTGTATCTAAGCTACCGGGGCTTTTGTGGGAGCCGTATTTTGTACCGCAGACAAAGAATGTAGATGAACTCTTTAAGGAGATGCAGTCCGGTAAGACCCAGATGGTGATAGTCATTGATGAATACGGTCAGACGGACGGACTTCTTGCGATGGAGGATATTCTGGAAGAAATCGTCGGTAACATTCAGGATGAGTACGATGAAGAACAGGAATATATAGAAGACAAGGGCAATGATGAATATATAATTGAAGGAAAAACTCCTCTTGAAGACTTGGAGGAGCGTTTCGGAATCAGCTTTGAGGATGAAGAGTTTGAGACGCTTAACGGCTTTTTAATATCAAGACTTGATAAGATTCCTGAACCGGATGAAGAGTTTGATGTGGACTATCAGGGTTACAATTTTAAAATTCTGTCGGTTGAAAAGAAAATGATTGATACCGTACTTGTGACAAAGATGCCCGAGGTGTTAGAGGAAGAAGAGAGCACAGCACTTCCTACTTGAATAAATTGACAAAAAATGCTATGATTAAAAAAGGCTTTATTTTTTGAAGGAACAAAAGGAGTAAAATTATGTCAGGACATTCAAAATTTGCAAATATTAAGCATAAAAAGGAAAAGAACGATGCTGCGAAGGGTAAGATTTTTACCATTATCGGTAGAGAAATTGCAGTTGCCGTAAAGGAAGGCGGTCCCGATCCTTCCAATAACTTTAAGCTTGCGGCAGTTATCGCTAAGGCAAAATCCAACAATATGCCCAATGATACCATTGAGCGTGGTATTAAGAAGGCTGCCGGTGATGTGGGCAATGTAAATTACGAGTATGTTACATACGAGGGATATGGTCCCAACGGTATTGCTATTATTGTTGATGCTCTTACCGACAACAAAAACCGTACAGCAGCTAACGTCAGAAGCGCATTTACCAAGGGTCAGGGAAATATCGGTACACAGGGCTGTGTATCCTTTATGTTTGATAAGAAGGGTCAGATTATCATCGACAAGGAAGAGTGCGATTTGGAAGCAGATGATCTGATGATGCTTGCTTTAGATGCCGGAGCAGAGGATTTTGTTGAGGAAGAGGAAAGCTTTGAAGTATATACTTCTCCCGAAGGCTTTGAGGATGTGAGAGCAGCGCTTGAAGAGGCAAAGATTCCCATGCTGAATGCGGAAGTAACCATGATTCCCCAGAATTATGTAGAGCTTACCGATGAGACAGCCATCAAAAATCTTCAGAAGACATTGGATCTTTTGGAAGACGATGATGATGTTCAGGCAGTATATCATAACTGGGATGAATAATTAGTTTAGGAACATGACTGCACCACCGTAACGGGTGGTGCTTGTAATATCATTTTTGTTAAGGAGTGTATCTATGGAAAAGCAGTTTAAAAAAGAAACAATTTGTATCCAGTCCGGATGGAAGCCCAAGAAGGGAGAACCCAGAGTATTACCTATTTATCAGAGTACTACATTTAAGTATGAAACCTCAGAGCAGATGGGTAAGTTATTTGATTTGGAGGAAAGCGGATATTTTTATACCCGTTTACAGAATCCTACAAATGATTTTGTGGCTCAAAAAATTTGTGAGCTTGAGGGTGGTGTGGCTGCAATGCTTACAAGCTCCGGTCAGGCTGCAAATTATTATGCAGTATTTAACATCTGTGAGGCCGGTGGTCATGTGATTATGTCATCCACTGTTTACGGCGGTACCTTTAACCTGCTTACTGTTACCATGAAGAAGATGGGAATTACCTGTACGGTTATTGACCCTGATTGCAGTGAAGAAGAATTAAATGCTGCATTTCAGGAAAATACTAAGTGTGTTTTGGCAGAGACCATCGCGAATCCTGCACTTGTAGTACTTGATATTGAGAAGTTTGCCAAGGCAGCTCATGCACATCAGGTACCTCTTATTATTGATAATACCTTTGCAACCCCTATCAATTGTAATCCTTTTGAGTGGGGCGCGGATATTGTAACCCATTCAACCACAAAATATATGGATGGCCATGCAATGAGTGTAGGTGGTGCGATTGTGGATTCCGGTAATTTTGACTGGGAAGCTGCAGGTGATAAATTCCCCGGCTTAACTACTCCTGATGATTCCTACCATGGTGTAACCTATACAAAGCAGTTTGGCAAAGGTGCATACATTACCAAGGCGACAGTACAGTTGATGCGCGATTTGGGCTCCATTCAGGCTCCTCAGAATGCATTCCTTTTGAATGTGGGATTGGAGACATTGCCTCTTCGTATGGAGAGACACTGTGCAAATGCCCAGGCTGTAGCGGAATTTTTGGAGAAACATGAAAAAGTGGCATGGGTAAATTATCCCGGTCTTAAGAGCAATAAATATTATGCGCTTGCACAGAAATACCTTCCCAAGGGCTCCTGCGGTGTTATTTCCTTTGGATTAAAAGGCGGTAGAGCAGCAGCTGAGAAGATGATGGATAAGCTTTCTCTTGCAGCGATTGTAACTCATGTGGCGGATGCCAGAACCTGTGTGCTTCATCCTGCAAGCCATACACACAGACAGATGACGGATGAACAGCTTTTGGAAGCGGGTGTAGCACCTGATTTGATTCGTTTCTCAGTTGGTATTGAGCATGTTGATGACATTATTGCAGATTTGGAGCAGGCACTGGAAAGTGTATAAGATAACTCTGTTTGGAGAGAAATGAGGTAAGGATGGATAAACTGGCAATTGTAGTTCCCTGTTATAACGAAGAGGAAGTATTGCATATTGCGACAGATGCTCTGATTGGAGTACTGGATGATCTGGTTTCAAAGGAGAAAATTGCGAAGGAAAGCTTTATTCTCTTTGTAAATGATGGAAGTAAGGATCGGACATGGGAACTGATTGAAGAGGAGCACAAGGCGCATCCGGTTCAGGTCAGAGGTGTAAAGCTTGCGGGAAACGTTGGTCATCAGTTTGCACTGACAGCAGGTCTTATTACAGCAAAGGATATGTGTGATGTAACTGTTTCCATAGATGCTGATTTACAGGACGATGTTGCAGTCATTGAAGAGATGATTGATAAATTCCATGCAGGTAACGATATCGTTTATGGTGTACGCAGGGAACGCAAGACAGATACTTTCTTTAAGCGTACTACGGCTCAGGGATTTTATAAATTGATGGATAAGATGGGCGTAAAAACAGTATACAACCATGCTGATTTCAGATTGATGAGCAGACGTGCTGTTGAAGAATTTTCCAAGTATGAAGAGACAAACCTTTTCCTTCGTGGAATGGTTCCGCTTATTGGATACCAGACGGATTGCGTATATTACGACCGTAAGGAACGTGTGGCCGGCGAATCCAAATACCCGCTTAAGAAGATGCTGGCGCTTGCTTTTAACGGTATTTCATCCTTTAGTGTAAAGCCGATTAGCATGATTTTGGGATTGGGAATTACCATTGTAATTATTTCAATTCTGGCTGCCATCTATGCCTTTATTTCGTATTTTACCGGACATGTTGTTGCGGGATGGACTTCACTGATTTTATCAATCTGGTTTTTTGGAGGCTTACAGCTTTTGGCAATCGGTCTGGTGGGTCAGTACATTGGAAAGATTTACATGGAAGTAAAACACAGACCCCGTTACAATATTGAAAAGATTTTATCTACAGAGGATGACAAGGAAGACTATGGATGTATTTGATGTAGAACGGATATAGCTGTTTCATATGGTTGTTATATACTGTGGCGGTAAGCTTCGGACTTTTTTGCGTGGTTGCCTTCTGGGGGAATACGCTGGGATTTTCCCTGCCTGTTTAGATTGCGCCAACGGTTCTGATACTTGCCCAGACCTGTGGAATTGTATATCTGCTATATCGTTTTACTAATCCTTTTGGAGATTTTGCCCGAAAGAACCGACCGTTAGCAATCTCCCTGGAAATTGTTTTTGTACTGGGCATAACGGTTGCGGGTATTTTGTGCGCTGTATGGATGCCGAAAGACAATAAGGGGGCAGAATATTTTGAACTGGCATGCGTAAAAGAGGGAAGCGGTGTACCAAAGTTGTTACATGGTGCTACCTATTTATATTTACAGTTCCTTCATGTAATCTGCCGATTTTTAGGGAATGAGTTTATTTACTGTGTTTGGGCGCAGATGATTTTGTATCTGATTACAGCTGTTGTGATTTATGCGGCTGTCAGAAGAATGTTTGGAGTATTACCTGGGCTTGTTACAATCAGCTTTTTGATGTTTTCAACACATCTTACGGCAGAAAGCAGAAAGCTTTCACCCAATATATTATTTCTGCTGTTGTTCTTTATGACCTTACACATGATAATTACATGTATGAAGAATGAAAGCTATCCGATTGCATTGTATATCATTTCAGGCATTGCGGTTGGTGTAATAACGTATTTGGATGTTACGGGAATTATTTTACTGTTGTTTTTTGCGACTTCAAGTAAGTTCTCTTATTTGAAAAGAGGATTGTTGTGTGTCAGCGGAATTGTTTCAGCAGTAGCAGGCTTCATGGGATGTATTCTGTTAGATGCACTTACTAGCGGAAAAGGATTTTTGAATATACTGCAGGCCTGGTATCGATTGTTTGCTCCTGCGAAGTGGAGTTTACCTGTTTCTGTATCTGCCGGTGATGCAGGACTTGAAATAATTCTTTTATTTGCAGGACTTGTAATAGGAATATTCAGCTTCTTTGTCTTGCAGAAAAAAGAAAAATATGGGATTTTCTTTTTACCAATGACGGCAGTTGTCGTAGCCCAAGGCTTTGGTATTTTGTCAAAAGAGATGGATGGGTCCCTGTTTATATATCTGTTTACAGTAATCTTATGCGGAGTTGGTCTTGGAAATATTTATGAGACCCGTATAAAAGAGGAACAGGATGAATATGTGCCAATCCTTCCGGAGATACATGATCTTGATAAGGAAGAAATTAAGGAAGACGTTAGCGAAGAGGTTGCAGAGGCAGTACAGGAGGAAGTACAAGCGGAGGTAACAGAAGATACTATGGAGGTTGTCGCAGAGAGTGTACAGGAAGAGGCGCCTGTCGAGGAGCTTCCTGTCGAAGACCCCGTGATTCAATATATTGAGAATCCGTTACCATTACCTAAAAAGCATGTGCCCAAAATGCTTGATTATGATATTGAAGTTGCGGATGATGATGACTACGATATCTGATTTTGAATGGAAAATTGAATTATGTATATACTAAAGGACTGAACAGTAATGTTTGGTCCTTTTTATTACTTTATAGGAAAGAGAGCGAACTCTTTATCAAAGTTAAAGTGGGGAGAAGATTATGGGTAAAAATAAGAATGAAGAAGAGCAGAATTTAGAAAAACATAATGATGAGAGAATAGAGCAGACAGGTCAACTTACGCTGAAAGGAAATAAAGAAAAACAGAGTATTCATCTGATATCCATTATCGGTGAAATTGAAGGCCATGAGAATTTATCCGGCAACACAAAAACTACAAAGTATGAGCATATCCTGCCACAGCTTGCAGCCATAGAAGACAGTGATGACATAGAAGGGGTGCTGGTGCTTTTAAATACCATGGGAGGAGATGTTGAGGCAGGACTTGCCATTGCGGAGATGTTGGCATCCCTCAGTAAACCTACCGTTTCTCTTGTACTTGGCGGAAGCCATTCTATCGGAGTACCCATCGCTGTAAGTACCAATTATTCATTTATTGTTCCCACCGGAACAATGGTGATTCACCCGGTGCGTACTAACGGAATGGTAATCGGTGTACCACAGACATTTGATTATTTTAAATTGATTCAGGACAGAATTACGGGATTTGTTTGTGAGCACTGCAATATCAGTAAATCAAGATTAGAAGAACTGATGATGGAGACCGGAATTCTTACAAAGGATGTGGGAACAATACTTGTAGGAGAGGAAGTAGTAAAAAATGGAATTATTGATGAGGTAGGCGGTATAGATAAAGCAATCAGAAAGCTACATGATATGATTTCAAGCAAAATTAAAGGGTGACAAGTCTATAGAAAAATGGTATACTATTATGAGCGTTCATTTATATGGAACGATAACAGACAGTGAGGTATGTGAAAATGGCGGCTACAAACGGAAAGAAAACGTCATCTTCCAAAAAGAACAGCGGTAAAAGAGGAACTGCCGGGAAAAAGGCTGATTTACAGCGCGCTGCCCGTGATAATGAAATGTTCCATGAGATTGGGCTGATTGTCCTTTTTGTGGCAATGGTATTTTTGTTTTGTTGCAATTTCGGAATCATTGGTCCTGTGGGAAATACCATCAGCAGTATTTTATTCGGTATTTTTGGATTTACTGCATATATTGCACCAATCCTGCTATTTATTGCAATGGCATTCTGGTTTGCCAATTCCGGCAATCCCAGTGCCTTCAGAAAGCTGATAGCAGGCGTGGTGCTGTTTGTGATGCTTGGAGTTACCTGTGAGCTGATTGCACAAAATGTAACGAAGCTTGAGGCGTATGATATCAAAGCAATCTATAAGACAAGCAGTGAGAATAAAGCAGGCGGCGGTGTGCTTGCAGGTAGTCTTACTTATTTCCTGCATCATTATCTGGAAACCATCGGTACTGTGCTTGTTGTGCTTTTGTTTTCTGCAATCAGCATTATTCTGCTTACAGAGAAATCCTTAATCGGCAGTGTCAAAAGCGGCGGAAGCAGGTTAAAGGAAAAGAGCCGTGCAGATGCACAACGCAGAAGAGAATATGCACAGCTGAGAAGAGATGCCTATGAGGAACAGCGCATCCGAAAGGAAGAGGAACGCAGACTTCGTGCTGAGGAAAAAGAGAACGAAAAGATTTTGCGCATGGAAAAGAAGGTTACCGGTGTAATGATGGATACCTCATTAAAGAAGCCTGAGCAGGATAATCGAAGAGATGATATTCATGAGATTACATATATGGATGGTGAGGAAGAGTATTTTGAACCGAAACAGGTAATTACACCTGTTTCAGAACCGATTCCTCCGAAAAAGGCTTCTCAGCGTACCGGTCAGACTTATGAATTTGACACTGCGAATATCCGTATTCACAAGGACGGGCAATCCGATATGCAAATACAGGATGAGCCTGTTACACCTGAGGCTGTGCCAACACACACACAGACTCCCGTACAAAGACCTGTTGCTGCAGCACCCAAGAAAGCAATTACCAATGAACCTGTAGATATCAATAAGGAAATTGGCACAGGAGAGAAAAAGGTTCCAAAGACCTATATGTTCCCCCCTCTTTCCAGATTGCAGAAGGGTACTTCGGGTGGCGGAGATTCCACCCAGGAGCTGAAGGAGACAGCAATGCGCTTACAGCAGACGCTGCATACCTTTGGTGTAAAGGTTACCATTACCGATATCAGTCAGGGCCCCAGTGTTACAAGATATGAATTACAGCCAGAACAGGGTGTGAAGGTATCTAAGATTGTTGGTCTTGCTGATGATATCAAATTAAATCTTGCGGCTACGGATATCCGTATTGAAGCACCGATTCCCGGAAAAGCTGCAATCGGTATAGAAGTGCCCAACAAAGAAAACATGATGGTTGCTCTCCGTGATTTGCTTGAGACCAAGGAGTTTAAGGAATATCCTTCTAACATTGCTTTTGCGGTAGGTAAAGATATAGCAGGAAAAACTATAGTGGCAGATATCGCAAAGATGCCTCATATGCTGATTGCAGGCTCTACCGGCTCCGGTAAATCAGTATGTATCAATACCCTGATAATGAGTATTTTGTACAAGGCACATCCGGATGATGTAAAGCTTATTATGGTGGACCCCAAGGTTGTTGAATTGAGTGTCTACAACGGTATTCCCCATCTGTTAATCCCTGTTGTAACAGAGCCCAAAAAGGCTTCCGCAGCACTTCACTGGGGTGTAACGGAGATGGAGGACAGATATCGCAAGTTTGCGGATTTCAATGTCCGTGATTTAAAGGGCTATAATAAGAAGCTGGAGACAATGAGAGAGAACGGCGAGGAAAATGTACCGGCCAAGATGCCTCAAATTGTAATTATCGTAGACGAGCTTGCCGATCTCATGATGGTGAGTCCCGGTGAAGTGGAAGAATCCATCTGCCGTCTGGCGCAGCTTGCAAGAGCGGCAGGTATCCATTTGATTATTGCAACCCAGCGTCCCAGCGTGGATGTTATTACCGGTCTTATTAAGGCAAATATGCCCAGCCGTGTGGCATTTGCCGTATCAAGCGGTGTGGATTCCCGTACCATCCTTGATATGAACGGTGCAGAGAAGCTGCTTGGTAAGGGAGATATGTTATTCTATCCTCAGGGATATACAAAGCCCGCAAGAATTCAGGGTGCTTTTGTGTCAGATAAGGAAGTGTCTGATGTAGTTGATTTCCTAAAGAATCAGACACTGGGTAACACTTATGCGGAAGATATTGAGGAAAAGATTAAGAATATCGGTACATCTTCCGGTTCAGGAGCTTCTTCCGGTGCGGGAAGTGACAGCGGAAGAGATGAATATTTTGCAGAAGCAGGACGTTTTATTATAGATAAAGACAAAGCATCCATCGGTATGCTTCAAAGAGTATTAAAAATCGGATTTAACAGGGCTGCCCGGATTATGGATCAGCTTTGTGAATATGGTGTAGTTGGGGAAGAGGAAGGCACCAAGCCCCGTAAGGTGCTGATGAGTATGGAACAATTTGAACAGTTGTTGGAGGAAATATGATGAAAACAGATATCCAAATTGCACAGGAAGCAGTATTGAAGCCAATTACAGAGATAGCGGCAGCACTTGATATTGATGCTGATGAGCTTGAGCTTTACGGTAAATATAAGGCAAAGATTTCCGATTCCTATATGGAAAAGATTAAGGAAAGACCGGATGGCAAACTAATCTTAGTTACCGCCATTAATCCGACTCCCGCAGGAGAAGGAAAGACCACAACCAGTGTTGGACTAGGTCAGGCTTTCGGTAAACTGAATAAAAAGGCGATTATAGCTCTGCGTGAGCCTTCTCTTGGTCCCTGCTTTGGTATCAAGGGCGGTGCTGCAGGCGGCGGTTATGCACAGGTAGTTCCTATGGAAGATTTAAACCTGCATTTTACCGGTGATTTTCATGCCATTACCTCTGCAAACAACCTTTTGGCTGCTCTTTTGGACAATCATATCCAGCAGGGTAATGAGCTTGGTATTGATCCCAGACAGATTGTGTGGAAGCGCTGTGAGGATATGAATGACAGAGTACTGCGCAATATTATTGTAGGTATGGGTGGCAAGACGGACGGTTTCGTAAGAGAGGACCATTTTGTGATTACGGTTGCAAGTGAAATCATGGCAATCCTTTGTCTTGCTGATGATATGAAGGATTTAAAGGCGAGACTTGCGAGAATCGTTGTTGCTTACAATTATGCAGGTGAGCCTGTTACCGCGAGAGACTTAAAGGCGGTAGGCTCCATGGCAGCACTGCTTAAGGATGCATTAAAGCCTAATCTGATTCAAACATTAGAGCATACTCCGGCGCTCGTACATGGTGGTCCCTTTGCCAATATTGCACATGGATGTAATTCCGTAAGAGCAACAAAGGCGGCTCTAAAAATGGCTGATTATTGCATTACTGAGGCCGGCTTTGGTGCAGATTTGGGTGCAGAAAAATTCTTTGATATTAAATGCCGCGCAGCAGGTCTTAAGCCGGATGCAGTTGTACTTGTTGCTACCATCAGAGCCCTTAAGTACAATGGCGGTGTTGCAAAGGCAGATTTGAATGCAGAGAATCTGGAAGCATTGAATAAGGGTATTGTTAATTTAGAGAAGCATATTGAAAACATTCAGAAATATGGTGTGCCAGTTGTGGTTACACTGAATTCTTTTGTGACCGATACGGAAGCAGAGATTAATTTTGTAAAGAAATTCTGTGAGGAGAGAGACTGTGAATTTGCCCTGTCTGAGGTTTGGGCAAAGGGCGGCGAAGGCGGTATTGCCCTTGCGGAAAAGGTATTGGAGACATTGGAGAAAAAGGAGAGTCATTTCAAACCTATTTATGAGGATGACTTAAGCCTTAAGGAAAAGATTGAGACGGTAGCCAGAGAAGTATACGGCGCAGGCAATGTGAATTTTGCTCCCGCAGCATTAAAACAGCTTGCGAAGCTGGAAGAACTTGGATTTGGTTCTTTTCCCGTATGTATGGCAAAGAATCAGTATTCCTTATCAGATGACCCTAAGCTGTTAGGACGTCCGGTAGGATTTGAGCTGAATATCAGAGAGGTTTATGTTTCTGCAGGAGCTGGCTTTGTCGTAGTTTTAACAGGTGCGGTGATGACTATGCCCGGCCTTCCCAAAGCACCTGCAGCTTACGGAATAGATGTAGATGATAACGGTGTGATTACAGGATTATTTTAATATATGCCTTACGGCAGGAAAGAGGATACTATGACACAGATCATTGATGGAAAAGCAATATCAACCCAAATTAAAGAGGAATTAAAGGAACGCGTTGCAGGAATGAAAGCAGATGGTGTAGAGGTTACACTTGCGGTTATTCAGGTTGGTGCAGACCCTGCGTCCAGTGTTTATGTGCGTAACAAAAAGAAAGCTTGTGAAGACATCGGAATCCGTTCCCTTGCCTATGAATTGGATGAAAGCACAACGGAAGACGAACTGCTTGCTTTGGTAAAGGAGTTAAATGAAAGAGCTGATGTAAATGGTATTCTGGTGCAGCTTCCCCTTCCTAAGCATATTGAAGAGGAGAAGATTTTAAATGCCATCCATCCAAACAAGGATGTGGACGGTTTCCATCCTCAAAATGTGGGTGCACTCTGCATCGGTAAGGCAGGCTTTGTATCCTGTACACCGGCAGGTATTATTCAGCTTCTTAAGCGTTCCGGTATTGAAATTACAGGTAAGGAATGTGTAGTTATCGGAAGAAGTAATATTGTAGGTAAGCCTATGGCGTTACTTTTACTTCGTGAGAACGGTACTGTTACCATTGCACACAGCCGTACCAAGGATTTGAAAGAGGTAACAAAGCGTGCAGACATTCTGGTGGTTGCAGTAGGTAAACCAAAGATGATTACTGCTGATTATGTAAAAGAAGGTGCGGTAGTAATTGATGTTGGTATCCATCGAAATGAAAATAATAAGCTTTGCGGTGATGTGGATTATGAATCAGTAGCACCTAAGTGCAGTGCCATCACTCCGGTTCCCGGCGGTGTAGGACCTATGACAATCGCTATGCTTATGAATAACTGTGTGGAGTCATTGGAGTTACAAAAATGAAATGTCCCAATTGCGGCAATGAAATGACGGAAAATACACTCTACTGCGAACATTGCGGTGAGGATATCCATATAGTACCTGACTTTGAACCGGATATAGATTTACATCTGGAACAGTTTATTACAGAGATTTCAGATGAAGTAAAGGAAAAGGAAAAAAGTCAGAAACCGGCTATTATTATCAGTATTGTTATTACGATACTTATATTGTGCGGTGGTATATTTGGTATCATTACATTTAGAAACAATTCTGAGAGGTATCAGTTAAAAAAAGCCGAAAAGTGCGTTGCAGAAGCGGATTACGATAAAGCAATTACTTATTATGAGAGAGCACTGGAGCTATTACCGGACGATATTTCTTTAAGGTTTTCGTTGGCAGAGGTCTATTTTCTAAAGAATGACAAAATTGAATATGAGAATTTGTTAAAGAGTATTATTTCTGATGAAGCCGCTACGCAGACCCAGTTAGAAAGTGCTTATGGTAAGCTGATCGCAATATACAGAGCGCGTGGGGAATATGACTTAATACAGGAATTGTTGCTCGCCAGTGAAAACACAGCGGTTCAGAATACCTATAAGGATTACATTGCAAATCCTCCTGAATTTAGCTTGAAGTCAGGGTATTATACAACGATGCAACCCTTAAAAATCACATCTCCCGGTAAAGGTAAGATTTACTATACAACAGACGGAAGCAGTCCTACTGCTGAAAGTAACCTGTATTCTTCACCGATTATTTTAGAGGATGGAGATTACTATTTCAAGGTTTGTTTTATCAATGAGTATGGTACATCCAGCAAAGTAGTGTCGGGTGAATTTCATGTAGAAATTGATGAAATTCCCGCACCTGAAATCGGTACTATCAGTGGGGATTATCATTATCCTACATACATTGAGGTATTGGAAAAAGAAGCAGAAGTATATTATACGACTGATGGAAGTGTTCCTACACAGTCATCACAGCGATATACGGCTCCCATTCCCATGCCGCTTGGTAAATCTGTTTACAAATTTATCAAGGTAGTGAATGGTGTGGAGAGTAATGTGGCGGAATGCAAATACAATTTCACATTAAACACTGATTTTCATCCGGAACAGGCTGTTGAAGCAGTGGTTCGTTTCTGTATGGACAACGGCAAAATATCGGATGAAGAGGGACACTTTGGTAACGAGGGTTCCATGTATAAATACAATTATCAATATGTTATCAACGTAGACGGAGCAGGTCATTTTTATGCGATTTCAGAAGTTTTGCAGGACATTGAAGGTGTAATGACAAAAACCGGAAATCATTTTGCAGTGGATGTATATGGTGGAGTGATATATAAGCTCCAGAGAGACGGTAATAACAACTATGTTTTAGTTGAAATACAATAGAGAGGTGACTTATGTACAAGATTATTAAAAAGCGTGAGTTGACTACCAACATTTATCTGATGGAGGTAGAGGCAAAGAGGGTTGCAAAATCCTGTGAGCCGGGACAGTTTGTAATTGTCCGTATGGATAGTGAAGGAGAGAGAATTCCTCTTACCATCTGTGATTATGACAGAGAGAAGGGAACCATTACCATTGTTTTTCAGACCGTTGGTGCAGGTACAAAGCTGATGGCAGATTTACAGGAGGGAGATTCCTTCCATGATTTCGTGGGACCTCTTGGCTGCCCTTCCGAATTTGTAAAGGAAGATTTGGAAGAATTAAAGAAAAAGAAGATTCTCTTTGTAGCAGGTGGTGTAGGTACCGCACCTGTATATCCTCAGGTTAAGTGGTTGAATGCTCACGGAATTGCAGCAGATGTAATTGTGGGTGCAAAGACCAAGGATTTACTGATTCTTGAAAAAGAGATGGAGGCTGTTGCAGGTAATCTTTATGTAACAACAGATGACGGCTCCTACGGAAGAAGCGGTATGGTTACCCAAACCATTAAGGATTTGATTGCAGATGGTAATCAGTATGATGTCTGCGTGGCAATCGGCCCCATGATTATGATGAAATTTGTATGCCTTTTGACAAAGGAGTTAAACATGCCTACCATTGTAAGCTTGAATCCTATTATGGTTGACGGTACGGGAATGTGTGGTGCATGTCGTGTTACTGTTGGTGATAAGGTGAAGTTTGCATGTGTTGACGGTCCTGAATTTGATGGACATGCAGTAAACTTTGACGAAGCAATGAGACGCCAGCAGATGTACAAGACAGCAGAGGGCAGAGCAGTCCTTAAAATAGAAGAGGGCGATACCCATCACGGCGGTTGCGGCAACTGCAACGACTAATTTGCAAAAGACATTAGGAGGATAAAATGGACGTATTAAAGAAGGTTCCTGTGAGAGAGCAGGATGCAAAAGAACGTGCAACAAATTTCGATGAAGTTTGCTTGGGATATAATATGGAAGAGGCTATGGCAGAGGCTTCCAGATGTATCAACTGTAAAAATGCGCAGTGCGTAAAGGGATGTCCCGTAGCGATTGATATTCCCGGTTTTGTAGAGAAAGTAAAAGAAGGAAACATTGAGGCTGCATATCAGATTATCAGTGAGTCCAGCGCGCTTCCCGCTGTCTGTGGACGTGTTTGTCCTCAGGAAACCCAGTGTGAAGGTAAATGTATCCGCGGTATCAAGGGAGAACCGGTAAGTATCGGTAAGCTTGAGCGTTTCGTAGCTGACTGGGCAAGAGAAAACGGTATTAAGCCTGTATGTGCTGCAGAAAAGAAGAATAAAAAGGTGGCTGTTATCGGTTCCGGCCCCGCAGGACTTACCTGTGCAGGGGATTTGGCTAAGATGGGTTATGATGTAACTATTTTTGAGGCACTTCATGAGGCAGGCGGCGTACTTGTTTACGGTATTCCTGAGTTTCGTCTTCCCAAGGAAGCAGTTGTTGCCAAGGAAATTGAGAATGTAAAAGCTTTGGGTGTTAAGATTGAGACCAACGTAGTGGTTGGTAAGGCTGTAACCATTGATGAACTGATGGATGAGGAAGGCTTCAGTGCCGTATTTATCGGTTCCGGTGCAGGACTTCCCAAATTCATGGGTATTCCCGGTGAGAACTCCAACGGTGTATTTTCTGCCAATGAATATCTTACCAGAAGCAATCTGATGAAGGCGTTTAATGAAGAATCCAACACTCCGATTATGAGAGGTAAAAAGGTAGCTGTTGTAGGTGGCGGAAACGTGGCTATGGATGCTGCAAGAACCGCACTCCGCCTAGGTGCTGAGGTACATATCGTATACCGCAGAAGCGAGGAAGAGCTTCCTGCCAGAGTGGAAGAAGTACATCATGCAAAGGAAGAGGGCATCATTTTTGACCTTCTCACCAATCCTACAGAAATTATTGCAGATGAGAGCGGCTGGGTTACCGGTATGAAATGTATCAAGATGGAGCTGGGTGAGCCCGATGAATCCGGCAGACGTCGTCCTGTTGAAGTAAAGGATTCTGAGTTTGTTATGGAGCTTGATACTGTAATTATGTCTCTTGGAACCTCTCCCAATCCTTTGATTTCTTCTACCACAGAGGGTCTTGAAGTCAATAAGTGGAAATGTATCGTTGCAGATGAAAAAGATGGAAAGACCACCAAGGAAGGTGTATATGCAGGTGGTGATGCAGTTACAGGTGCTGCAACCGTTATTTTGGCAATGGGTGCAGGTAAGGCAGCTGCAAAGGGTATTGACGAGTATTTGAGTAAATAATGAAAATGGCAAGTTACCTGCATATGCGGGTAACTTGTTGTGTTTGAAATGGGAGGTATGAAAGATGGCATGGTGTCCTAAGTGTAAGAATGAATATCGCGAAGGCTTTACGGTTTGTGCAGAGTGTAAGGTTGCACTTGTTGATTCCCTTGAGAAGGTAATGATTCCGCTAATGTTTGGTAAGAGCGAAAAATTGTCCTATTTGAAGGAATTTTTGGAGTACAATGGACTCACAAATGTGGAGATGCGATATGATGAGACAGAGGAAGTTTATGAGATTTTAATTCAGGAGAAGGATAAAAATCAGGCAGCAAATCTTACAAAAGTCTTTTTAATGAAACAGACTGAAATGATGCAGGAGAAGGCAAAAGCTTCAAATGAGACAACTGTAGATGAGGAAGAAGTAAATGAGGATGATGTCTTAAAGATTCGACATGCCGCAATCAAAGAAGAGAGGAAAGCTTCAAACGGCCGTTATCAAAGCAGTGCAGATAAAGCTGAGGATAATAAATCATCCGCATGGACATTACTGGGACTGGGTTTTCTGGGACTGATTTTTATAGTGCTCGGCATATTGGGTGTTATTCCTATTAGCTTTGGAAATCCCTATATTTTCTATGGCGTAATGGGCGGTATTTTCGGTCTTTTCGTGGTAATGGGCTTTGTGTCCATGAAGAGTGCGAAGGAGTATTCCAAGCAGGCAGCATCTGAAAAGGATGAGCAGAAGGAAGTACTTGACTGGTGTAAAGAGAATTTCAAGCCGGATGTGATTGACGGTGAACTTTATATGCAGGATGTCCCGGAGGAAGTATTGTATTTTAGACGTTATGAAAAGATGAAACAAATGTTAATGACACAGTTTCCCAATATGGATGTTGCATTTATCGAGCAATTCATTGATGAAACAGTCTACGATATGGTGTTTTCCGATTGATTAAAGTAATGTCAAATGTATAGTGTTGCCGTTACTGCAAGAATGGAGAAGAAGTATGAAGATAACCATACTTTGTGTAGGTAAGATAAAAGAAAGATTTTACACGGACGCTATTGCAGAATATGCAAAGCGTCTGAGTAAGTATTGCAACTTTGAGATAGTTGAAGTGGCAGATGAAAAGACACCCGACAAGGCAAGTGCAGCCTTGGAGGACCAGATAAAGGAAAAAGAGGCAAAGCGTCTCCTTGCTAAAATCAGGGAGGACGCTTTTGTCTGTACTTTAGAAATTGCAGGGAAAAAGCTTTCTTCAGAGAAGTTTGCAGACTGGCTGGAGAAGGCTGCAATTTCCGGAAAGAGTAATATTGTGTTTGTAATCGGCGGTTCCTTAGGACTTCACAAAAGCGTGCTTACGCGGTCTGATATGGGGCTTAGCTTTTCAGATATGACCTTCCCCCATCAGTTGATGAGGGTGATATTAAGTGAACAGATTTACAGAGCGTATCGGATTATAAATGGTGAACCGTATCACAAGTAAAGCATAGGGAAAAACAAAAATATAAGTATGTTTAAAAAAGGGTGGCGATTTAGTTGCCCTTTTAAATTATGATATTCTATTGCTTTATAAATAATTTTCATAGAAATTTTGACAATATAAAGTGTTATGTGCTATTATCATGAAAACACGCATTGCGTTGTTGCGAGTGATAAAAGGAGGTATGCACATGGCAGAACAGATGACTGAACTAGAAATGCAACAAATGGAGCTTCATACTTTAAGGGAAGAATTAGGATTGAACCGTAAAGATTTTGCGCTAGAATATGGTATACCACTCCGGTCAATAGAAGATTGGGAACATGGAAAGAGGAAGATGCCTCCTTACTTACTGCGGCTTCTTACATATAAAGTGAAACTGGATGCACTTAGTAAGAAAGCAGTAGAATATACGAGTGCAGATGTATCACAAAATGTAAATGTGGTTCGTGATGCGGAAGGTAAAAAGGTGGTGCTTATTAACGATATCCGTTTTAAATCACGTCGAACTATTGATTGGAATGCGATTGAAAAATATCTAAAAGAGTATATTGGTAGTTGTTTTGCTATAGTGGAATCGGCAGAAAAAATATTTATTGGAACGGAGTTTCCGGATGAGTTTACACGTTCGAATGATACGATTAGACTGAAAGGTGCAAACGAAAAAGCAAAGGCAAAAGCAAAACATGGGTGGTATCGTTATGATACAAGGTTTGGAATTCCGGTCTATGATGAGAGCGGTGAACTGCTTAGGTATAACATTTTTTCAACGCGTATGTTGGTAAGATGCGACGCTGATGGCAAATTATATTTATACGATTTTGTAAGAACAAAAAAAGAAACGAGCAGCCCGCTTGAGCAATAGATGCTGTACGGTAGTAAACTTCGTTTCTTGGTTCACATGATAGCATGCTTTTATTTTTTTGTCAAATATAATATAGGTATACTAAAAGAAATTTAGAGTAGCACTATGTTACCTTTTTGCAACTGTGCGGTTAGTGCTATAACCGGATTTTTGTGTTATAACATAACTATCAAGAGGAAAGAGGTGTAATTATATGTGTAGTAAGTATAATTTAAAAAAGTTTTGTAATGTCATTATGAAGCTTCGTAAAGAAAAAGGTTGGACGCAATCGATACTTGCAGAGAAAATTGTTGTGTCACCACAATCAATTTCAAAATGGGAGTGTGGTATAGGATACCCGGATGTTACATTATTTCCTATAATTGCAGAAATTTTTGCTGTGCCAATTGGAGTATTGTTTGGAGAAGATTTTGAATCAACAGAGGAGCAGGTAAATGGCTGGAACGAAATAAGATTTGGATGCAGTAGCAATATCAAGGTGTTGCTTGGTAATGTATGTCGGGTTGAATTTATTGAAGAAGCAGAAAAAGTCGGGATTGTGAAAGTAATGGGAGATATCGTATTCAGACAATATTTTTCTGTAGAAGAGAATAGTGATACATTGCTCATACATATTAAAAATCCAAATGGCTCCGAGATTCATTGGAATGAATATGACAGATATGGGTTTGATGATGAGAATGTAGTACAAGTATTTACTGGATGTGCAAAAGACGCTATAAACCTTGAAGTAATAAATTTTCTGGATTTAGCAGTGGATAGCAGGGAAAATGAGAAAGGAAATTACGAAGTAAAATGCTACAGCATGGATATGTAAGCAGTTCGACAACTTGAATGTATAGAAAACCTCAGACAACTGAGGTTTTTTCTGTACCCTATTTATGATACGGGGTAAAACAGAGGTATAAGAAAAAATTGAACTTTTAAGGTAAAAGTTGTATACTGAATGAAGAATTGTATTGATAAATAATTAAAAATTTGAGAAAAGTATTTTGTGACAGGAGGAAATGAAAATGAACAAAAAAGTGTTACTGGTTGTAATGGATGGTATCGGATTTAGTAAGACAGGAATAGGTGATGCTGTAGCTAAGGCCAATACTCCTGTCCTTGATAAATTACTTGCAGAATGTCCGAATACAAGGTTGAATGCCCATGGTGTTGCAGTAGGGCTTCCATCAGATGATGATATGGGTAACAGTGAGGTAGGTCATAATGCACTTGGCTGTGGTCAGATTTATTCACAGGGTGCAAAGCTTGTAAATGAGTCCATTGAAAGCGGTAAGATGTTTGCTTCAACTGCATGGATGGAAGTAATTGATAATTGTAAGGAGAACAATTCCACCTTGCATTTTATAGGTTTACTTTCTGACGGTAATGTTCACTCTAACATATCACATCTGATTGTCATGCTGAAGGAAGCTAAGAATGCAGGTGTTAAAAAGGCGCGTATTCATGCACTTTTGGATGGACGTGACGTTCCTGCCACAAGTGCGCAGATATATATTGAACAGCTTGAAACTGTTTTGAACGAATTAGATGATGAGAGTTTTGATGCGAAGATTGCAAGCGGTGGCGGTCGTATGAACATAACCATGGACCGTTACGAGGCTGATTGGGACATGGTGAAACGTGGATGGGATACTCATGTGCTCGGAATCGGACGTCAATTTGACAGTGCTATAACTGCTATTGAGACCTATCGTAACGAATTGAATGTTATTGATCAGGATTTGCCTGCCTTCGTTATTGCTAAGGATGGTGAGCCGGTAGGAAAGATTGTGGATAAGGATAGTGTAATCCTTTTTAACTTCCGAGGTGACCGTGCCTTAGAGCTTTCCATGGCATTTGATTATGATGATTTTATGGCTTTTGACCGTGGTGCGCGTCCGGATGTGGTATATGCAGGTATGTTACAATATGACGGAGACTTAAATCTCCCTAAGAGATATCTTGTAAATCCTCCGGATATTAAGAATACCCTTTCTGAGCTTCTTGTAAACAATAAGCTTAATCAGTATGCGGTATCAGAGACCCAGAAGTATGGTCATGTGACCTATTTCTGGAATGGTAATAAGAGTGAGAAGTTCAGCGAGGAATTAGAGACTTTTATGGAGATTCCTTCCGATAAGGTGGCCTTCGATGAGCGCCCTTGGATGAAATCCGCAGAGATTACAGATGATTTGATTGAGGCGATTCAGTCAGAGAAATATGATTTTATCCGTTGCAATTTCCCCAATGGTGATATGGTTGGTCATACCGGAAATATGGATGCCGTGATTACCTCCGTGGAGGCTGTGGACCTTGCATTGGCAAGGCTTCTAAAGGTAGTGGACGAATACAATATTACGCTTCTTGTCACTGCAGACCATGGAAATGCAGACGAGATGTATGAAAAGAATAAAAAGGGTGAATTGCAGGTTCGTACAGCGCATTCTTTAAATCAGGTTCCCTTTATCATTTATGATAAAAATACAAATTATACAATTAAAGATGGTAATTTTGGTCTTGCGAATGTAGCACCCACTGTTGCGTCCATCTTTGGTTTGGAAGCACCTGATTGCTGGGAAGAATCCATGATTTAAGTATATTTAGGAGTCTGTGACGTGAGTAGTATGGATAGTGTAAAACACAATTGCACAACCTTATGCTATATAGAAAAAGAAGATAGTTACCTGATGTTGCATCGTGTGAAAAAGGTGAATGACATCAACAAGGACAAATGGGTCGGCGTGGGCGGACATTTTGAAGAGGGAGAATCTCCGGAGGAATGCCTGCTCCGTGAAGTGTATGAAGAAACAGGACTTACCTTAAGAAACTTTCGTCTTCGCGGTATCGTTACCTTTTCTACGGATGTCTATCCTACAGAGTATATGTTTTTGTATACCGCGGATTCCTATGAAGGTGAAATGATAGAGTGCAATGAGGGTAATCTGGAGTGGGTTAAAAAGTCTGATGTTTATAACCTTCCAATCTGGGAGGGCGACAAGTTATTCTTCCGCCTTTTGGAGGAAGAAGTACCTGTGTTTTCTTTGAAGTTGAGATATGAGGGTGATAAGTTGGTTGAGGCAGTACTGGATGGGAAGGATATTGGCGGGAGAGTATAAATGAAACAGATTGATGTTCAAATTAATCCTTATTTGGAATTGATGAACAGTATTTTGTTGACAAGTAAATATAATGAAATGACCAAAGCACATATTGGTTATGGATTAATGACTGAGGAAATCAATGAGTATACTAAGGCGATAAAGAATTTTTTTGAAAAATATAGTGACCATCCCATTTATCAGTATATTGAAGAAATGATACCAAATGGTTTTACCTTCAGTCGCCCCGTAGAAGTTGCGTTATCCTTAGGGAATAGCAAGGATTTTAAAAGAAAATATATGCCCTCAGAAATGTGCCTAAAGTATTGCGGTGGCCTGGATAAGGTGGATGACTTACTTGAGCAGTTAAAAGCTTTTGAAAAAGAGACAGGTTACTTTGCTTTTTTTGAAAAGCAAAAATGTTTTTACGCACCTTATTTGGAGAAAGCAATAAACATGATTCAAAAGTTACCGTATATATCTATTTTAGAGCAGGAGTTTGGTAAAGAACAGGGTGATTATTGTTATGTGATTTCCTCTTTGATGAAGGGAAATTACGGTGTATCTTTTAAGAATCAATCTTTTGGAAAAACAGATATGTATTCCGTATTTTCAACGGAAGGTTACAGTATTTCGGAGGCCATCTTGTTTCATGAATATTCGCATCCGTTCATCAATCCTATGACAGAAAAGTATAGTGATTTGGTTAATCATTATCAGGATGCCTATGAGTATTTAAAACCCTACAGGAAAGAAGGATTTATAAGCGGTTACGTTGATTTTGAGGAATGCGTAAATGAGCACCTTGTGAGAGCAATGGTGATTCAATTGCTTAAGAAAAACGGTCTGTTTGAGGAAGCAGAGCAGATGATGAATTATGATATGGAGCTGGGATACAGATATCTGCCAATGATTCTTGAACAATATGAAAATTATGATAAGCATCGCGATGTATATCATGATTTCGAGGCATTTTATCCCACTTTGATTCAGGTGTTTTCTCAACCGGTTTAAGGAGGAATAAATCATGGACAATAACAGAAAAGTTTCGGCAAGCTGTGTCGTTAAAAGAGATAACAGAGTATTAATGGTTAAGCATACCTACGGAGCAGCTAATGGTAAATACCTGATACCCGGAGGCTTTTGTGAAGAAGGTGAGCTTCCCCAGAAATCTGCTGAGAGAGAAGTGATGGAAGAGACCGGTGTTGCCGTAGTAGCCAGCGATTTACTCGCAGTGAGATTTACCAAGCAGGAGGTTTGGTGTATTTTTCGCGGAGAATATGTAAAAGGCGAACCGGCTTCTGATAATGATGAAAACGAAGATGCGCTGTTTATGTCAATAGAAGAGGCATTAAGCTCCGAGACTGTAGTAGCCACAACCAGGGAGATATTAAAGTCTGTTTTGAGAGCAGATAAGCAGACCCTTCAAAAAAGCAGTTTTGTGAATGAAAAGTTTGATGCGGATACCTGGCAGTTGTTTCTGTGATATTGTTCCAGGGTAAAGTCATGCAAGTAGGTTTAAGTTATAAGGTATAATTTTATGGAAGAAGGATTTTTAAAGAGTAATCTATATCTGAATAAAGTAAGCCTCTCTAAAGAGATTCCGGATGGAAATTACTTGAAGAATCTGTCCGTTGTGAAGAATCTGCGTGATATGGACGGAATCCGTTTCAACAAGAATGTAACCTTTCTGGTAGGTGAAAACGGTGTGGGTAAATCTACGCTGATTGAAGGAATCGCAGTTGCCATGGGCTTTAATCCTGAGGGCGGAACCGTAAATTTCAATTTTGCCACAAGAGCTTCCCATTCTGATTTGTACAATTACTTAACAGTCAGCAGAGGTTATAAAAAGCAAAGGGACGGTTTCTTTTTACGGGCAGAAAGCTTTTACAATGTGGCAACTAATATTGAAAAGCTGGATGATGAGGAAGAGGATTCATGGACGCCTCCAATCTTGACAAACTACGGCGGTATATCCCTGCATGAGAAGTCCCACGGAGAAAGCTTTCTTGCTCTTGTAGAAAACAGGTTTGGCGGTAACAGTTTATACATATTAGATGAGCCGGAGGCAGCTTTATCCCCAATGCGTTTGATGCGTCTTATGTATTGCATGCAGGAATTATTAAAGAAAGATTCACAGTTTATTATTTCTACCCATTCTCCAATCCTTATGACATTTCCGGATGCTGAAATATTGGAAATTACCGAAGATGGCATTTATTCCGTTGATTATAAGGATACTGAGCATTTTATCATTACGAAGCGTTTTATGGATGCACCGGAAAAGATGGTAGAGAGCCTGCTTAGAGAGTAAATTTGCGTAAACAGATAAATTCCACTAAGCGTGGATTGCGCGTATTCAAATTGTGTGATAGAAAAGAACCAGTCAAACATTTGGAGGTGCAGGATGGATAACGACGAATATAAGAAGTGGAAAAAGTTAAACATTGCTTTTTATTCTATAAGTCTTATAATTACAGTATTAGAGATATTCGGATTGCGACTGATAGGTATGTCGTGGGGAGAAATGGGTGTTACCATTTTTACATTTGTAACATTGGCAGCTTTTTTTGCAGGCTATTTTGCGCTCTTTGCAAAGCAAAGGATACCTTCCATCTATGATGAGAATAAGCTGAATTTCTATACGGACGGATTCTTGCGAATGAATATCCCCGGAGTCAGCTTTAACAACAATAACTGGCTTCCCATTGTGCGGGCGGTATGCTTTGTGTTGAGTATTTCCATGGTGGTAATACCACTGATACATGGAGGACTGTTTTTGCTTAGAGGTATGATTCCCTATTGGAATATTTTATCTATGATTATCATTGGAATTGGTTTTATGGTAGGACTTTTTGCACCAATTTATGTGGTTGCCAAAAAGTATGAATGAAATTAGAAAGTTAGGATTGTTATGACAAAGAAGCAACGTGCATTACAGATTATAGAACGTTTAAAAGAGGAGTATCCGGATTCCGGCTGTTCCCTTACTTATGATGAGGCGTGGAAACTGCTTGTCAGCGTACGACTTGCAGCACAATGTACGGACGCAAGAGTTAATATTGTGGTGGAAAAGTTGTATGAGAAATTCCCGGATGTGAATGCTTTGGCAGAAGCACCTGTGGAGGAAATAGAGCGGATTGTGCACCCTTGCGGACTTGGTAAGAGCAAAGCAAGGGATATCAGTGCCTGCATGAAAATCATACGTGATGAATATCAGGGCATGGTGCCGGATGATTTTGATACCCTGTTAAAACTTCCCGGCGTGGGAAGGAAAAGTGCTAATCTGATTATGGGTGATGTATTTGGGAAGCCTGCAATTGTTACCGATACCCATTGTATTCGACTGACCAATCGCATGGGACTTGTGGATGGCATTAAGGAGCCGGGAAAGGTGGAAAAGGAGCTGTGGAAAATCATACCTCCTGAGGAAGGCAATGACTTTTGCCATCGTCTGGTCGACCATGGCAGAGAAATTTGTACGGCACGCACAAAACCTTATTGTGACAAATGTTGCCTGCAGGATATTTGCAAGAAGGTGGGAGTATAGTTACTATGAAAACGCTGGAAACAGAAAGATTGATATTACGTGATTGGACACTTGAGGATATTGGATGCGATGTGTATGATGAGAATATGATTCGTTATTTAGTATCTGTTCAAAATAATTATGCTGTTGTTTTAAAGGAAAATGGATTGGTTATTGGAACAATAGGAATAAACGAAGATTCAGATAATAATCCGGAGGCGAGAAATGTAGGAGTCAGTTTACTTGAACAATATCGTAACAAGGGGTTTATGTCCGAGGCTTTAAAGTGTGTTATTCAAAATGTAAGTGATGTAACAAAAAAGTTGTCTTGGAGCTGCTCGTTAGACGACAAACGGAGTCAGCATATTGCTGAAAAAATGGGGTTTCGTTATGTAAAAACTCTATATGTTTCTGATGAGCCGTTTGCATACTATTATATACTAGAATTATAAGCACTAATAAATGAAAAGAGTGTTAAAATACAGCCTATATAGAGTTTTTACTTGATACGAACGTAGGAAATTTATATGGATTACGTTTAGATTAAAATAATTGTGATTTTTAAATGTAATTAGTTGTGGATTATTACGGTTGAATAAAAATAAATGTTTCACGCAAACGTAAATAATCTGAAGAAATACGGTTGTATTTGGATAATTAAAAAATTAGAACGTAAAAAGGGATTGTAGTTACGTATTATATGTATAAAAGATGTGTAATGACCGTAAAATTTCCGTGTATATAGTAGAGTTATCTATATTGACACATCGCCCAGTGCGAAAGAGATAATATCCTAATTATGAAACAAATATATAATTAATACTGCCACCGGGTAGTGAATGCAGAAGCATTCGTCGGCATATCGTTAGGTCTTAGAAGATATGTCTGCGGATGCTTTTTGATTATGGAGGAGTTATGAACAAGTTAAAAGAATTAAACAACTATTTTACAAAACTTGAAAAAGTATTATGGATCAGTTCTGCTTTATTGATTATTTTATCTTTCTGTATTTTTGACAGGGAAAATTATTTGACACTTGCAGCGTCCTTAATCGGAGTTACATCACTGATATTTAATGCGAAAGGAAATCCTATAGGGCAGGTATTAATGGTTGTATTCAGTCTGTTATATGGGATTATATCGTTTTCCTTTGCGTACTACGGAGAAATGATTACTTATCTGGGAATGACTATGCCCATGGCGGTAGTTGCACTGATTGCATGGCTGATGCATCCCTATGAAGGTAACAAAGCGGAAGTAAAAGTGAATCAAATTAGCAAGAGAGAAACTCTATTTATGTGGCTTCTGGCAATTTTAGTAACGCTATGTTTTTATTTTATATTAGAATTTTTCCATACTGCCAATATTATACCCAGCACATTGTCAGTAACAACCAGCTTTGTTGCTGTGTATCTGACCTTTCGAAGAAGTCCTTATTTTGCAGTGGCTTATGCGGCAAATGATATTGTCTTAATCATTTTGTGGATTCTTGCAAGTATGGAAGATATTAAGTATATTTCAGTGATTGTGTGCTTTATTGCGTTTCTGGTAAATGATTTATATGGTTTTCTAAACTGGAGAAGAATGGAGAAGCGACAGAGCGTATCTGTATAGGAATGAAGCTTAGTGATATCACATATATTATACGGAGCTTGTAAAAAGATGTGGATATCAGGTATGGAAATCTATGTGGTAAAAGCAGGGGACAATGTGGATGCAATTGCGGCTTCCTATGGAATCAGTGTGGAACAGCTTACTTATGATAATCAATTAATATATCCCTATGAGCTTGCCATCGGGCAGGCTCTTTTAATCAGTACGAGTATGCGTGAGGCAAGCCGTGCCATCAGAGTCGGTGGTTATGCATATCCCTTTATCAGCAGATGGGTTTTAAACGAGACCTTGCCGTATCTATCGGAGTTGTATATTTTCTCTTATGGCTTTACACCACAGGGAGAGTTACTTTTTCCTTTATGGACGGACGAATGGATGATTGAAGCTGCCATGCAGTATGGAACCAAACCGATATTAACCCTGACGCCCTTTGGGCCGGACGGAAAATTCAGTAATCAACTAATTAATTCTGTCATTAATAATCCGGAGTATACAAGAAACTTAATTGATAATTTGTTATTAACCATGGAGCAGAAGGGATATCGTGGTGTTGATATTGATTTTGAATATATTTTAGCACAGGACAGGGATGCTTTTACTGCGTTTGTTGGTCAGGTGTCGGAAAGTATGAGAGCATATGGCTATGAGACTTCTGTAGCATTAGCACCTAAAACTTCTGCCGACCAGAAAGGTCTTTTGTATGAGGGAAAGGATTACCGGGCAATTGGAGAAGTGGCTGATTATGTGCTTTTGATGACCTATGAATGGGGATATACCTACGGGCCGCCCATGGCAGTGGCTCCTATTAATCAGGTGCGTAGAGTGGTAGAGTATGCCGTGACAGAGATTCCACCGGAAAAAATTAATCTGGGGATTCCCAATTATGCCTATGACTGGCCATTACCCTTTGAGCGGGGAGTAACTGCTGCAAGAACAATTAATAATGTGCAGGCAGTACGTATTGCCATCGAGCAGGGAGCGTCCATTGCGTTCGATATGCTCGCCAAGAGTCCTTATTTTAATTACATACAGGATAGTGTGGAGCATGAGGTGTGGTTTGAGGATGTGAGGAGTTTGACTGCTAAATTTGATTTAATCAATGAATTTAATTTGCGGGGGTGCAGCTATTGGCAGGTAATGCAGTTTTTCAGGGCAAACTGGCTGCTTCTGAAAAACCGGTTTTATATTTCTAAATAAGGTGATATACAAACATAAACACAAGGAGCCTATAGAACGTTAGATTCTAAAGGCTCCCAAAGGTTTATTTATGAATACCAAGATAACCGATTGTAAGGGTTCCGGGACCGGTATGTGCGCCTAAGGTGGGGCTTAAATAACTGATGTAAACATTCTCAATCCCGTAGTTTGACCGAATACTGGCAGCCATTTCATTGGCTTCCTCGATACAATCACCGTGTGTGATACATACAAATTCAGGCTTCTTTCCGATTTCACAAAGCTCAGACAAATCTGCATGAATTGCACGGATTGCAGCACTGCGTCCACGAACCTTTTTAACTGTCTCAAGAGCACCGTTTTCATCAATATGTAAAACCGGCTGAATTTTAAGTGCGGTACCTAAAATAGCAGAAGATTTCTTAAGTCTGCCACCGCGCCACAGATGAAAAAGGTCAGGCAAGGTAAAACGGCAGACGCAGGAGGGAATAGTTTCCTTAATCCATTCTGCTGTTTCAGTAAGAGATTTACCTTCATCCTTTAACTGTACGGCATAGCGAACAAGTAAGCCCAATGCGCCGGTGCCGCTCTTGGAATCAATGACAATGATATTTGCTTCAGGATAACGCTTGCAGACTTCTTCTGCAGCAAGTCTTGCATTGTTATGGCTTCCGCTCATAACCGCAGAGAAACTTAAATGAAGAATATCATATCCGGCCTTTACAGCTTCCTCCATAAGCTTGATGTCGTTGTCTATATTAGTAGCATTTGTTGTAGGCATCTTGCCGTCACGCATGGTCTGATAGAAGTCATGAGGTTTAAGTTCTGTAAGATCTAATCCGTACTCTGTATCATCAATTAAATAATGAAGCGGATGCAGGCTGATTTGATGCTCTGCAATATATTCTGCGGGTAAATCTGAAGTTGTGTCAGTTGAAATAATAAATGGTCTCATTAGTTTGTGTTCCTTTCTGCATGTAGTAAACATAACTACATAATAAGTTATAAAAACTGTGTCATGTATTATTATAATGATATATTATAAAAAAGCAATAAAAAAATACATTTTTATTGAAAAAAAGTAAAAATAAATTTATAGTTAAGATATAGATGTTGTGAAAATAAGTTGTGAGGAAGTGTAAATTATGAGAATGTATGACATTATTATGAAAAAACGTAATGGTGGGGAGTTATCAAAAGAGGAAATTGACTTTTTTATTGAGCAATATACAAAGGACGATATCCCGGATTACCAGGTTTCTGCATTGATGATGGCGATTTATTTTCAGAAGATGACGGAAGCGGAGACTCTGGCACTTACCATGGCTATGGCAAAAAGCGGTGATATGCTGGATTTGTCTGCCATAGAGGGAATCAAAGTAGACAAGCATAGTACCGGCGGTGTGGGAGATAAGACTACTCTTGCGCTTACTCCAATGGTTGCAGCCTGCGGTATTCCTGTTGCAAAGATGAGTGGCAGAGGGCTGGGACATACAGGGGGAACCATAGACAAACTTGAGAGCTTTGAAGGCTTTTCCACAGGCATTTCCACAGAGCAGTTTGTGGAAAATGTAAATGAAATAGGTATTGCCATTATGGGACAGACTGCTGATTTGGCACCTGCGGACAAGAAACTGTATGCGCTTAGGGATGTAACCGCAACGGTTGATAATATGTCTTTAATCGCAAGCTCTATCATGAGTAAAAAGCTTGCGGCAGGAGCTGACGCTATTGTGCTTGATGTAAAGACCGGAAGCGGCGCTTTTATGAAAACGGAAGAAGATTCCTTTGCTCTTGCAAAAGAGATGGTACAGATTGGCAATAATGCCGGCAGGAAGACCATTGCGGTTATTTCTGACATGGATCAGCCTCTTGGTATGGCTGTTGGAAATGCCCTTGAAGTTGAGGAAGCCATCGCTACCCTGCGAGGAGAAGGCCCTGCAGATTTTACAAAGCTTGTAATGACCTTGGGAGTACAGATGCTAATTGCCGGAGGGAAGGCTTGTGATGAAGAAGAGGCAGGGAAGATGCTGGAGGGTGTGATTGCAGACGGTAGTGCACTCAAAAAGCTGGCACAGTTTGTGGAGGCGCAGGGTGGTAATCCTGCTGCCGTATATGATACGTCTCTGTTGCCCAAGGCGTCCATCGTGAGAGAAATCAAAGCACCGGCTACAGGCTATATCAACAGGATTACCTGTGATGAAATCGGTATCTGTTCTCTGATGTTGGGAGGGGGAAGAGAGACAAAGGAAAGTGAAATTGATTTGGCGGTCGGACTTGTACTTCAGAAAAAAATGGGCGACTTCGTAAAGGAAGGGGATGCGCTCGCACTGATACATGCCAATGATGAGGCAAAATGTGAAGCTGCAACAAAGCGCTTTTTACAGGCGTATACCATTACGGATGCAAACATTCAAAAGCTTCCCCTCATAAGAGGAATTCTTAAATAATGCGATATGAAATTGCAGTCATGTTTTTTGCATGGCTGCATATATTTTACCATGAGAAGAAAGAAACAAGAACCTAAATCATTCAAAAAAGAACTGCTGGTTGATACCCTTAAGCTGCCAAGTGATATATGTCTCGGTGCGCTGCGTGTTACACTTACGGGCAATACCGAAGCGTGGATAGAAAATTACCGTGGAATTTTAGAGTATACGGACAAACAGATTTTATTACAGACCAAAAGCTGTAAGGTATGCTTTGAAGGGAGCAGACTTTCCATTGATTATTATACCAATGAGGATATGAAAATCAGTGGCTGTATCAGTCAGGTGCGATACATATAAATGAGGTAAATTATGGTAAAATTTTTAAAATATATGAGAGGATATTTGCGCATCAAAGTGTGGGGTTTTTCGCCGGAGCGCTTTATGAATCTGTGCAGCAACAGGGAAATTCTTCTCTGGGATATTGAAAAAGATGGGGATACTTACAGGATGAGTCTAAGTCTTAAAAGTTTTTACAGGCTTAAGTCCATTGTGAAGAAAACGGGTACCAGGGTAGCCATATTAGAACGATATGGACTGCCCTTTTTATTGCCGAAGCTGTGGAAAAGAAAAGTGTTTCTGGCAGGTCTTGTGTTTACTCTGTTTTTCTGGATGGTATCCTCACTGTTTATTTGGGATATCAGGCTTGTGGGAAATTATCAGATTACGCAGGATAGCTTTGACACCTTTCTAAAGGAACAAGATATTAAGATTGGGATGCGCAAGGCGAGTCTTGATATTGAAAAACTGGAAAAGGAAATCCGAAGAGTATTCACACAGGTGACGTGGACATCAGCAAAGCTTTCGGGAACCAAGCTGGAAATAAATATCAAGGAAAATGACGCACCCATTTCGGTTGAACTTCCGGTAGAAACCTCAGGAGCGGATTTGGTTTGTCAGTATGATGGTGTGATAGTATCCATGATTGTGAGAAGCGGAGTGCCGAAGGTAAAAATTGGTGATATGGTTAAGCAGGGTGATGTCCTTGTGGAGGGAAGTGTACCGGTGTATAATGAGGATACAACCATTAGGGAGTATCAGTATGTGCAGGCCGATGCGGATATTTTACTTGAGCATGCAATGACTGTTAGGGAAAGTCTGCCTTTTGACTATATTGAAAAAGTATATACCGGAAGAACCAAGACAAAGTACTATCTCCGTGTAGGAGAAAAAAAATTGGAATTGCCGCAAAACAGTCCCTTTCTTGTGTACGACAGCTTAATAAAAGAAAGTTGTCCACTGGTATTTGAAAAGCTGGGAATACCCCTTTCCTTTGGCTCTTATACCTATAGGGAATATCAAAATGTGGAGTGTGAATATACTTTATCCCAGGCGGAAACAATTCTTTCTGAAAAAATTAATACATTTCTTGAAACTTTAGAGGAAAAAGGGGTACAAATTATTGAAAAAAATGTTAAAATAGATACGAGTGATAATATGTGGGTAATAGATGCAGGTCTCCTTGTAAGAGAACTTGTGGGCAGTAGTGTTACAATAGAGCCCGAGGCTGATACTGTTTCGGAGACCGGAGAGGATATAAATGAGTGAGATTTCTATAAAGGTGGATATGCCGACAGAGCATATGCAAAAGATTTTCGGCATGAACGATGCCTATGTAAAAAAGCTGGAAAATGACTTTCATGTTACAGTGGTAGACAGAAACGGCAGTGTGGTTATTACCGGTGAAGAAAATGCTGCGCAGAAGGTAAACAGTATTTTAAATCAATTAACCATTCTTTCAGAGCGAGGAAATGAGATAGAGGAGCAGAGTGTGGATTACGCAATAACGATGGGAAAAGAAGAAAACGAGGAAGTACTTTCTGAAATAGATAGCGATTGCATCTGTCATACGGTGAACGGAAAGGCGATTAAGCCAAAGACATTGGGACAGAAAAAATATGTGGATGCAATCCGTAACAACATGATTGTATTTGGCTTGGGACCTGCGGGTACCGGAAAGACCTATCTTGCCATGGCGATGGCTATTACGGCATTTAAAAATGATGAAGTCAGCAGGATTATACTGACAAGACCTGCCATTGAAGCAGGAGAGAAATTAGGATTTTTACCGGGTGACTTGCAGAGTAAGGTTGACCCGTATCTGCGTCCTTTGTATGATGCGCTATATCAGATTATGGGGGCGGAAAGCTTTATGAAGAATATGGAAAAGGGTCTGATAGAGGTTGCGCCTCTTGCATACATGCGCGGACGTACTCTGGACAATGCTTACATTATACTTGATGAGGCACAAAATACCACACCTGCACAGATGAAGATGTTTTTAACACGTATCGGTTTTGGGTCGAAGGTAATTATCACCGGTGATTCCTCCCAGAAGGATTTGCCCTCCGGTACGAAATCCGGCTTGGATGTGGCGCAGAAGGTTCTTGGAAAGATTGAAGATATTGCCTTTTGTAATCTGACAAGCAGGGATGTGGTAAGACACCCTCTTGTGCAGAAGATTGTAAAGGCATATGATGATTTTGAAGCAAAGGAAAAGTACAGAAGCAAGAAAGAGTATGGAAAGAGATAAACGAAAAATAACATTTAAATATTTATTGCCTGAAATTGGCTGTATGGCTCTTACAGAATTGTGTATCATTATTGTTACAATGCTGCAAAAGAAAGCCTTTGATGTGACGGTATCCTGCGTCGTAATGGCAGTTTTGGGAGTTGCTGTAACCGGATTTGAATATCGCAGACTGTTTCTGTTGGACAAGCTTGACTATGACAACGGAGAACATTTTTACAGATTCTGGATTTGCTATCTTTGTGGAATTCTTGTGTCAGTTATCTGTATTTTCCTTCCCTATGGCGGATGGCCCTTTTTGGCTGTCTATGTACTTCTTTCCCTGTTTAGTAATATGAGTACGGGAATGCTGGCAGCCACATCGCTTATGGTAATCCCTGTAATGTGCAGTCAGGCTTCGGCGAATACATTCTTTTTATATTTTATCAGTGGTATGTTTGCGGTATGTCTATTCCGCTTTACGAATAATGAATTTAAGACGGGAATTCCGGTATTTTTATCACTATTATGTCTCTTTTTATGTGAGACCGCCAACGTGGTATTGCCGGCAAATGCCAGACTGAATGCAGAGCTTTTTGTCATTCCTATTGCAAATGTGATAATCAGTTGCCTACTGCTTGTAGGTATATTGAAACTGTTTTCAGGAATGGTAGTGTACAAATACAGACTTCGGTATCTGGAGCTTAATGACAATGAGAGTCCGCTGTTTCTGGAATTCAAAGAAAAGAACAAAGAAGAGTACATGCATATGATTCATACGACCTATTTTTGTGAACGAATTGCACTCAGACTTTCCTTTGATGTTGATGCATTAAAATGTGCGGGTTATTACTATAAATTGGGTGACAAGCTTAAAGAACTTTTAGAAGAAAAACAGTTTCCGCCAAAAGCTGAGGAAATTCTTACTGAATATGGTAAGAAGCAGTATTTGTCCAAGGAGACGGCCGTACTTTTATGTGCAGAGACTGTTATCGGTGCTGTTCTTTTGGTACATAAAAAAAGTCAGGATAAAAATATTGATTATAGTCAGATTATCGATGCTGTATTTGAGCGTTTTGAGGATAAAAAGACATTTAGCAAATGCGATATATCTATTAAGGAATTGAATATGATGCACAATATCTTTAAGGAGGAAAAACTCTATTATGACTTTTTACGTTGAGAATGAAACAGAAGTTACCTATGATTTTGATGTGGAAGAAATAGTAAAACTTGTGGCAGAAAAGATTCTGGATACGGAAAACTGTCCATATGAAACACAGGTGAATGTGTTGCTTACGGATAATGAACACATCCGTTTCTTCAACAAGGAATATCGTAATATAGATCGTGAAACGGATGTGTTGTCCTTTCCCAACTTAGATTTTGACACGCCGGGTGTATTTGAGATCGAGGAGGATGAGGAAGCAGATTATTTTGACCCCGAAAGCGGAGAACTGATATTGGGCGATATCATTATATCGGTGGATAAAGTAAAAGAACAGTCTGAAAGTTACGGACACAGTAAGAAGAGGGAGTTTGCTTTTCTGGTTGCACACAGTATGCTTCATCTTTGCGGATATGATCATATGGAAAAAGAGGAAGCATCCGTTATGGAGAGAAAACAGGAAGATGCACTTACTTTACTGGGAATTACAAGAGATTAATTGAGGTAATATTCATGAATTTTGTGGAGACAAAGAGAAAACAAATTACATTTTTCTCGTATGTGGCAGGCATTTTGTTAATATGGCTGTTTTTTAATAAGACAGGAAATTCGGCAATGGCATACCTGGCCATTACCATGGAGCTTTTTATGGTTTTATGGAGTGTTTCCGGCGGTGCTGTGGCAGATGCAGTCAGTAAAGTGCTCTGCAGCAGGAATATGAAGGGGCAATATAAAAATGCATCCATCCTCAGAAGGAATACATTAATTGTTCAAGGTGTTATGGGAGCATTGGGAAGTGCTGTTTTATTTGTTTTTGCACAGCCAATTGCAAATCATCTGCTTTCCGTTCCGTATTGTGTACTCTTGTTAAGAATTTTATCGCCGCTTGTCTTCTTAAGAACGCTTTCTTCGATTCTTTTGGGCTTCTTTCAGGGAGAAGGCACGGAGCTTTTAAGCTGTATTACCTGTATTGTGCGTCCGATGCTTATACTTATTCTGGGGCTTATGCTTGGAGGAAGCTTTACACAATATGGTGAAAAGGTAAGCCGGCTTTTGGGACAGGAACAGGTTCTTATAATGTATAATGTTTCAGGAATTGCACTTGCAGTTACGATATCTGAAGTCTTGATTGTATGTTTTCTTGGTATTTTTTATAAATGTAACAGACCATCCTATAAGAGACAGCATATGGAAGGCATGAAAGCAAAAGATTCTTTTATGCGTTCTGTTCAAATTCTTTATCACAACATGGGAATAAAGATGCTGATAAAGCTTCTTGAGATATTACCGTTTGTAATTGGTATGATTTTGTTCTTTAGAAAAAGCGAAGGAACTGTAATTGCGACTGTAGCATACGGTAGCTTTGTGGTTAAATATCTGGCGGTATGCGGTTTGTTTATATTACCGTTATGTGCAATGGTAATGCCTCAACAGGGCAAAATTACAAGCAGAATCAGAAGAGAAGAGCATCGGCTTGCCAGAAGTATTTTTCAGGCAGGACTTCATGGTGTTGTGATTTGGGCATTGTTTTTTGCGGTCTTTGTAGGATGTATGTCTGAGGCAATTGCAGAGTTGTTTGGAAAAGAGAACTTGTCAGAGGTTATTAAAATGTTAAGAGGAGGCTCTTTTATCATCTTAATGGTGGTTACGGGGTACTATTTCTCACAGTTTCTTATAATGCTTGGAAAACAGACCTATGTACTATGTCTGTTGGGGATATATAACATATTGTTCATTATATGTACAAGCTTTATGTTAAGTAAAGGTCTTGGCATAGTATCCCTTGTATATGCCGGACTTATCGGTCAGATAATATATGTTATGTTACTTGGTTTTTTTGCATTCAGACATTTGCGCATGGGAATAAAATCATTGTATATGGTTGCAGTTCCCATTGTGGGAGCCAGCATAGCAGGTATCATTAATCTGCTTCTTGGCAAGCTTCTTGTAAAATTTGCAGGTAATGTTGCTTCAATTGGAATATGCCTGATATTATCCTTTGCTTGCTATCTGTTAATTATTTTATTCCTGCGAAATATCAAGGAACAGGATATGGAATATATGCCTGGGGTAAAGATATTTACCTATTTTGGAAATATGTGGAATCTGTTATGATAATTGAATAATGGTAAATAAATAAGCCGATACTTTAAATTAATTACCGATATGGTAAAATATTATTTGCATGAGTGTGAGGAAACATGAAGTTTTTAAAAGCTTTCGGCTTATTTTTTATTTATCCGCTTATTATGCTTGGGATTGGATTTTTAACCGGGATTATGAGTTATGATTATTTTTATCCGGGACAGAAGAATCCGGTCAGAAGATACGAAGCAGCACTTCCGGAGAATGTGCAGCCTGCAGAGGAGCAAAAGCTTTCAGAGGAAATGCAACAAGTGCCTCAAGAGCAGGATTTGATTATGGACGTTTCTGTTATAGAGGAAACCCTCAACGCGGACACAAAATACATCATTCAGGAAATGGATATGGATAATAATTCCGTTCTTGAAACAGAAGAGAGAGTTCCATCCATGTATCTGGGCATGAATAGAGAACAGTTTTTATTGGCAATGGAGCAATATGCAGCATTTCCGCCACTGTCTGAAAAAGAGAGAGGCTTTGTGAGCTTGGAGGTAAAATCCTTTTCGACACAAAGAGTCGTTGTACAGATGAATTATCAATATGTACAGCCCAGCAAAAGCTTTTATTTGGCGGTTGCAGATAATGAATTGGTAGTACTTTTGGAGGACCAAAAGACGGTATATATTCATACAGGAATCAGACTGGAAGATTTGCCTGAAAATGTTCAGCATGACATTATTAATATGCGATTTGTAGAAAATGAAGAAAAACTATATAACTTTCTGGAGGCATACTCCAGTTAATCGTTAGAAAAGGAACAAGAGCAGATGAAGAAAAAAGTAGGAATAATCGGCGGCGGTGCAGCAGGAATGTTTGCTGCAATCACTGCGGCAAGACAGGGTGCAGAGGTTACCGTTTTAGAAGGCAAAGACCGGGTTGGAAAAAAGATACTTTCTACCGGTAACGGAAAATGTAATCTTGGAAATCTATATTTGAATAGAGAATGTTATTACAGTAATGATTTATCTTTTGTGGAACGTGCCATAGAGCGGTTTGATGTCATGGATACACTCTCTTTTTTTAGGGGGATTGGTTTACTCATGAAGGATAAAAACGGTTATCTGTACCCTTCCTGTGAACAGGCTGCTGTAGTTTTGGATGTGCTCCGCTATGAGATGAAAGCACTTCAGATTAAGCTTAATGAGAACAGGAAAGTAACTGCCTTACATAAAAAGAAAGATAAGTGGATGGTAGAGACAGAGAGTGAATGTTTTACATTTGACAGTATTGTGATTGCATGTGGTGGAAAAGCGGCTCCAAAGACAGGTTCTGACGGCAGTGGGTTTGAGCTTGCCAAGAAATTGGGACATAAGGTGACGAGAGTGGTTCCTGCGCTTGTGCAATTGACATGTAAAGAGGATTATTTGAAATCAGTTGCCGGAGTGCGCGCAGATGCTGAGATTTTTGTTATTTCAGATGGTGAATGTGTGGCAGAGGAAAGGGGAGAATTGCAGCTTACAGACTACGGTGTGTCAGGTATTCCTGTGTTTCAAATAAGCCGTATCGTAAATTATCTTTTGGAAGATAAGAAGACGGTCAAACTTTCTATCAATTTGTTGCCTGATTACAGTGAGGAAGAATTTGCACAGCTTTGTCAGATTAGAAGTCTTTTGCAGGAAGGCAGAACCACGGAGGAATTTCTGACAGGTCTTTTACATAAAAAGCTGATATTATTGTTTATGAAGCAGGCAGGCTTAAAAGGAGATTTGCCGGTTTCACAGGCTGAAGAAGCTAAGCTAAAAAACTTTTATAAAATGTGCCAAAATTGGGTGCTTTATGTGACGGGAAGTAAATCCTTTGACAATGCTCAGGTGTCAGCAGGAGGTGTAGAGCTTTCGCAAGTTACTGACAATATGGAGTCGCGTCTTTGTAAGGATTTATATTTTGCAGGAGAGATACTGGATGTGGACGGTAAGTGTGGCGGCTACAATTTACAGTGGGCATGGTCAAGTGGTTATCTTGCGGGTATGGCAGCGGCAGGTACTCCTGTGGTAAAGGAATAAGATGTATGATACGAATCAATCAGGTAAAAATGAAAAGCGGGCACAGTAGGGAACAATTGCTTGAGAAGGTGCTTGGTATTCTTTCTGTCAATGAGACGGATATTTTGGAGTTTGAGATTGTAAGACAGTCCATTGATGCCAGAAAAAAGCCGGATATCTATTATATCTATACAGTTGAACTTTCCGTGAAACAGGAAGAAAAAATATATAGGGCAGTGCTTCGTAAAAAGTGCATTAAAGAACAGATAAGCAGAGAGGAAAAAATAAAATATAGCTTTCCTTCATCCGGCAATAAAGTACAAAAGCATCCTACGGTTATTGTGGGAGCGGGGCCTGCTGGTTTGTTTTGTGCGTATTTTTTGGCATTACATGGATATAGACCTATCCTTTTGGAACGGGGAAAGTCTGTAGAGGAACGTACAAGGGATGTTGAAGAGTTCTGGAGAACGGGAAAGCTTAATCCTGCATCAAATGTTCAGTTTGGCGAAGGTGGAGCAGGTACGTTTTCGGACGGCAAGCTAAATACACTTGTGAAGGATAAGGATGGGCGTAATAGAGCCGTTTTGAAAGTGTTTGTGAAATTTGGAGCCAAGGAATCTATTTTGTACGATGCAAAGCCTCATATCGGTACTGATGTGTTATGCAAGGTTGTAAGGAATATGCGTGAGGAGATTATCCGTCTGGGCGGTCAGGTACGGTTTCAAAGTCAGGTGACGGATATTTTGCTTACGGAAGATAAAGTAGGACCAAGAAAAGTTACCGGAGTTGTGGTAAACGGTGTAGAGAAACTTTGCTGTGAGCAATTGGTACTGGCAATTGGGCACAGTGCCAGAGATACCTTTTCCATGCTTTATGATAAGCAGATACCCATGGAAGCAAAAAGCTTTGCTGTAGGACTTCGAGTGGAGCATCCGCAAAGGATGATTAATCTTAGTCAGTATGGGGATGAAAATCCAAAAGAGTTAGGAGCTGCTTCTTATAAACTGACTGCAAAAGCGTCAAACGGCAGAGGCGTGTATTCCTTCTGTATGTGCCCCGGTGGATATGTGGTAAATGCTTCTTCCGAGGAAGGAAGACTTGCAGTAAACGGTATGAGCTACAGTGGAAGAGATGGTGACAATGCAAACAGTGCCATTATTGTTTCCGTGACCCCTGAGGATTTCGGTTCGGACCATCCGCTTGCAGGAATTGCATTCCAGAGAAGTTTAGAGGAGAAGGCTTATAAGCTGGGAGACGGAAAAATTCCGGTACAGCGTTATGGTGAGTTTAAAGATAAGGTAAGTTGTTCTGATATATCGGAAAATGATATGAAGGAAGAGTGTGAAATTCGTGATGGTGGGTCAAAGTTGATGCCTTGTACAAAAGGAGAATATGTTTGGGCTGACGTGAGTCAAATTCTTCCAAATGCTTGTAATGAAGCCTTTGTGGAAGGAATGGAGTCATTTGGCAGGCAGATAAAGGGCTTTAATCGTCAGGATGCAATACTTCTCGGTGTGGAGAGCAGAACATCTTCACCTGTAAGAATTCATAGGGATGTAAGCTTGCAATCGCAGGTAATGGGGCTCTATCCCTGCGGAGAGGGAGCGGGATATGCGGGAGGCATTACCTCTGCGGCTATGGACGGTGTTCGTGTGGCAGAAATGATTGCTACAGAATTTAACAGGTTGACGTAAAGAATGGCTTACAGTAAAATAGCTTAAGAATGAAAGTGAGGACATATTATGAATATGGATGAAAGAATAAAGCGCATCAATGAGCTTTATCATAAATCACAGGCAGAGGGATTAACACCGGAGGAGAAGGAAGAACAGGCACTACTTCGAAAAGAGTATGTGGCTTCCGTTAGAGCTAATCTGCGCGGTCAGCTTGACAGTATAACCATTGAAAGGCCGGACGGAACAATGGAGAAGTTAAGCGAGAAGAGAAAGAGCAAGGATGATGGAACAGAGTAAGACCAAAAAACAGCTTCGCAGGGAAGTTTTGGAAAAGCGTAATGACATGACAGAAACGGAAAGAGTCCGAGCGTCCGTTATGATGACAGAACGGCTTCTGGGGCACCAGTGGTTTTATCTGTCTGATACAATTTTGGGGTTCGCAGGCTATGGTAGTGAAATTTCCACAGATGAATTGCTTGAGGAAGCGTTAAGAATTGGTAAAAAAGTATTTTTGCCAAAGATTATCGGTGAGGATATGGTATTTTACCGTATACATTCCCTGAATGAACTCACAGAGGGTTACAAGGGTATCAGGGAGCCTTTGGGTGATACGGAAGTTTATGTATATGATGAGGCTTATGCAAACAAAACCTTGATGCTTATGCCGGGTGTGGTATTTGACAGCATGCGTAACCGTATCGGATACGGTAAGGGCTTTTATGACCGCTATCTTTCGTATAAGCCTGATTTACAGCTAAGAACCATTGCAATCGGTTTTAAATGTCAACAGGTGGAGACAGTACCAGTCAGTGATAATGATATCAGACCTTATCAGGTTATTTTATTTTAAAGAAATGAGGGAGTAAAATGGATTTAACGACAATGGGACAAAAGGCAGTTGCTGCAAAATACAGCCTGCAGGTACTTAGTACAGAAGAAAAGAACCGGGCACTTATGACTGCTGCCTCAAAATTAATTGAAAGGCAGGAAGATATATTAGTTGCCAATAACGTGGATATTGAAAACGGTGAAAAGAACGGTATGCATCAGGGGCTTTTAGACCGTCTCAAACTTACAGAAACGCGTATTGAGGCAATGGCAGAAGGACTTAAGCAGATCGCAGAGCTTCCCGATTGCATCGGTGAGGTGATGGAACGTTTTGAACGTCCAAACGGCATGCAGATTGAAAAGAAGCGAGTTCCCTTAGGTGTTATCGGCATTATCTATGAGTCCAGACCTAATGTGACTGCTGATGCCTTCGGCCTTTGTTTTAAAACAGGTAATGCAGTGATTTTAAAGGGTGGAAGTGATGCAATCCATTCCAATATTGCGATTGTAAAGGTGTTAAAGGAAGCATTGACGGAGTGCGGCATTAAAAAGGATGCCATTCAACTGATTGAGGATAAGGACAGAGCAGTGACTGCTGCCTTTATGAAAATGAATGAATATGTGGATGTATTAATCCCCAGAGGCGGTGCGGGACTGATTCGAAGCGTTGTGGAAAACAGTACCATACCTGTGATTGAGACCGGTACCGGTAACTGCCATGTGTATGTGGATGAGTCTGCTGATTTGGATATGGCTGTTAACATTATCTTCAATGCCAAAACTCAGAGAATTGGTGTCTGCAATGCCTGTGAATCTCTTGTGGTACACAGAAAGATTGCGAAAGCATTCTTACCCAAATTACAGGAGGCATTAAGTGCCAAGAATGTGGAGCTTCGCGGTGACGAGGGCGTAAGAGCGGTGCTTAGTGACTGTATCCCTGCTACGGAAGAGGATTTCGGTAAAGAGTACTTGGATTACATTTTGTCTATGAAGACAGTTGACAATGTTGAGGAGGCAATTGCTCACATTAATAAATATAATACAAAGCATTCAGAGTGCATTGTAACAGAGGATGACAAGGTGGCAGAAAAGTTCTTAAATCAGGTGGATGCAGCTTGTGTATATTGGAATGTATCTACACGCTTTACGGACGGTTTTGAATTTGGATTTGGTGCAGAGATTGGTATCAGCACCCAAAAGCTTCACGCCAGAGGTCCCATGGGCTTAAAAGAGCTAACATCTTATAAATATGCAATTACCGGAAACGGTCAGGTAAGAGGTTAAGAAAAACACATTGCATAATTTATAAAAAGAAGATAAAATAGGAAAAGCTAAGATAACAACGAAAGGATATTACGGTAAAGTATTATGACTAAGATTAGAACCAGATACGCACCCAGCCCTACAGGTAAGATGCATGTAGGAAACCTGCGTTCCGCATTATATGAATTTTTGGTGGCAAAGCATGACGGCGGTGATTTTATGCTCCGTATTGAGGATACGGACCAGGAGCGTTATGTGGAGGGTGCTACCGAGATAATTTACAGAACCCTTGAAAAGACCGGACTGATTCATGATGAAGGACCTGATAAGGATGGCGGATACGGTCCCTACGTACAGAGTGAGCGTATGCAGACCGGTATTTATATGAAGTATGCAAAAGAACTTGTTGAGAAGGGTGAGGCATATTATTGCTTCTGCGATAAGGAGAGACTGTCTTCCCTTAAGACAGAGATTGTGGAAGGTAAGGAGATAATGATTTATGATAAGCATTGTTTGTCTCTTTCCAAGGAGGAAGTAGAAGCAAACCTTGCAGAAGGTAAGTCCTTTGTCATCCGTCAAAATATCCCTAACGAGGGAACAACCACCTTTCATGATGAGCTTTACGGCGATATTACCGTGGAAAATGCAGAGCTGGATGATATGATTCTGATTAAGTCTGACGGTTATCCTACCTACAATTTTGCTAATGTTGTGGATGACCATACCATGAACATTACCCATGTTGTGAGAGGAAATGAATATCTTTCTTCCTCTCCCAAATATGTGAGACTTTATGATGCATTCGGCTGGGAGGTTCCGGTATATATTCATTTGCCTCTGATTACCGATGAAAATCACAAGAAGCTTTCCAAGCGCAGCGGACATTCATCCTTTGAGGATTTAATCGAGCAGGGTTTTGTGACAGAAGCGATTGTAAACTATGTTGCACTGCTTGGCTGGAGCCCTGAAGATAACTGCGAAATTTTTACATTGGATGAACTAATTAAGAATTTTGATTACCGCAGAATCAGTAAATCACCCGCAGTATTCGATATTGTAAAGCTTCGCTGGATGAACAGCGAATACTTAAAGGCAATGGATTTTGATACGTTCTATGAGATGGCAGAGCCTTACTTAAAGAAGGCGCTTACCAAGAATTTTGATTTAAAGAAGATTGCTGCTATGGTTAAAACCCGTATTGAGGTATTCCCTGATATTGCTGAGCATGTGGACTTCTTTGAAGCATTGCCGGAGTATGATGTGGCAATGTACACCCACAAAAAGATGAAGACAGATGCGGCATCTTCTTTGGAAGTATTAAAGGAGGTATTACCGATTCTGGAAGCACAGGAGGATTACAGTAACGACGGACTGTATCAGGCTCTTGTTAAGTATGTGGAGGAGAAGGGCTGTAAGAACGGTTATGTGATGTGGCCCATCCGTACAGCAGTTTCAGGAAAGCAGATGACTCCTGCCGGTGCCACCGAAATCATGGAGGTTCTGGGTAAGGAAGAATCTCTTTCCCGAATCCGTAAAGGTATTGCCCTTTTAGAGAATGCTTAATTTAGAAAACTTAAATGATGCACAGCGAAAGGCTGTGACCTACGGAGTGGACCCGCTGCTTGTACTGGCGGGTCCGGGCTCCGGAAAGACTACCGTCGTAATACAACGAATCTTTTATCTCATGGAAGTTCTCCATGTTTCCCCTGAAAAAATATTAGTACTTACATTTACAAAAGATGCTGCACTTTATATGCAAAAACGTTTCATCAACCAATCTGAATACTCCTATCCGGTAACCTTTGGAACTTTTCATTCCTGTTTTTATCATATTTTGAAGAAATCTCCCGGTTATAAAGGTATAACTTTAATAACAGATGTAAAGAAAAAAGAACTTTTATATATCGTGATGAAAAAATATAATCTAGAAATAAATAGTCGTGACGCAGAAGAGCTTCTTACGGCAATCAGCTATTACAAAAATACGAATAATCAGGAACATTCCATTAAAAAGGTAAATTCTAATTGGCAGGCTCAGTTTTTGGATGTCTTTAGGGAATATGAAATTCTTTGTAAAGAGGAGAATTTCATGGATTTTGACGATATGGTACGGGAGTGCTTTTGTTTGCTTTCAGAGAATGACAGAATTCTTGAGGAGTGGCAAGAACGATTTCCGTTTATTCTGCTGGATGAATTTCAGGATATCAATCCCATTCAATATAAGGTAATCAGGCTTTTGGCTCAAAAATGCGGTAGTGTATTT
>CALYZQ010000005.1 GCA_945609985.1 uncultured Lachnospiraceae bacterium
TTTCACAGGCTGTTTCGGCTATTTTGGTGATTCGTTGTCTGGTGTTAAACGATGGAGATGTCAAGCTGGATTTAAAAAGACTGCGAATTGTACCGGATAAATTGATTAAAATGATTCAAATCGGTGTTCCTGCGGGTTTGCAGGGAGCCATGTTTTCCATTTCAAATGTGTTGATTCAATCCTCCGTAAATTCCTTCGGTTCCCTTGCTATGGCAGGAAATACCGCAGGACAGAATATAGAAGGCTTTGTCTATACTGCAATGAATGCCCTTCATCAGGGTGCGGTAAGCTTTTCCGGTCAAAACTATGGAGCAAGGAAAATTAAGAGAATTGCAAAGACTGCACTAATCTGCGAACTTACGGTTACTGTGGTAGGAATTATTTTGTGTGCGATAGTATTACCTTTAGCTCCGGTATTGCTTAAATTATATTCAAAAGATCCGGTTGTCATTCAATATGGCGTAGACCGCCTTGAGATTATTTGTACCACTTACTTTTTGTGCGGTATGATGGATGTTATGGTAGGTATTTTGCGAGGGATGGGATTTTCTATTGCTCCCATGATTGTATCACTTACGGGTGTATGTGCATTCCGTGTAGTGTGGATTTATACCATATTTGCAAAATATCGGACATTGGATAGCTTATATCTGTCTTATCCGGTAACCTGGGCAACAACCTTTTTCATTCAGCTGATGATATTTATTATCGTATATAAGAGATTGCGAAAGAGAATGCCGGAGGAGAGTATCAATAGTCCGATAAGAAAATGACAAATGATAATTGCAAACATATGTTCTTGAAATCCTTAGAAAGATATGTTATACTATATATATGATTGATTGTGGTATAAACCATAGAGATTATATTAGATTACAAATGTCGGGATGGGAATGAAAAATGATTGCATATGTGAAGGGTATTATTGAAGATATTACAGAGGATAATGTGGTTGTGGATATGAATGGCTTTGGTATCAATGTAAGGATATCCGCAGATACAGCGTCCAGACTTCCCGGTATCGGTGAGGAAGCTAAGCTTTATACCTATACCTGCGTTAGAGAGGATGCATTTCTTCTGTATGGATTCTTGTCCCGTAATGATTTGGAGATATTTAAGAAATGTATTACGGTAAACGGTATCGGTCCCAAGGGAGCATTGGCTATTCTTTCCGTTATGGATGCAGATACTCTTAGATTTGCTATCCTTTCCGGAGATATCAAGGCTATTTCCAAGGCGCCGGGTATTGGTGCACGTACTGCTGAGAGATTGATTTTGGAATTGAAGGACAAGCTTAAGATAGACGATACCATGATAGATAGGGAGATTGTGCAGACTGCACTGAATACCTCTGTAGCAGACAATGCACAGATATCCGAAGCAGTTGAAGCACTTGTTTCCCTTGGATACGGACGTACGGAGAGCATCAAAGCCATAAAGGCTATTGATAATATTGAAACTCTTGATTCAGGGGCTATTTTGAAGGATGCACTAAAGAAAATGTTTTAACATAACTCTTTGAAAGGATTACGACAGGGATTTATGGCAAGGCGAATGATTGAAACCAACATAACTGAAGAAGATATTAAGATAGAAGGCTCATTAAGACCTCAGACACTTGATGACTACATTGGTCAATCAAAAGTCAAGGAGAATCTTAAGGTATATATAGAGGCGGCAAGACAGCGTGGTGATGCCCTTGATCATGTATTATTTTATGGACCTCCCGGACTGGGAAAGACTACGCTGGCAGGCATTATAGCCAATGAGATGGGAGTACATCTTAAGGTGACCAGTGGTCCTGCTATAGAGAAGCCCGGAGAGATGGCGGCGATTTTGAATAATCTGGAAGAGGGCGATTTACTCTTTGTGGATGAGATACATCGCTTAAACCGTCAGGTTGAAGAGGTTTTATATCCTGCTATGGAGGATTATTGTATTGATATTATGATTGGTAAGGGATCATCAGCCCGTTCCGTTCGACTGGAACTGCCCAAATTCACCTTGGTTGGTGCAACCACAAGAGCAGGTTTACTCACAGCCCCCTTACGAGACCGCTTTGGTATGATTCATCATCTGGAGTTTTATTCCGTTCCTGAATTACAGCAGATTATTATGCATTCTGCAAGAGTTTTAGATGTAGAGATAGAAGCAGACGGGGCAAAAGAGATGGCGAAACGAAGCAGAGGAACGCCCAGACTTGCCAACAGAATATTGAAGAGAGTGCGTGATTTTGCTCAGGTAAAATACGATGGTATTATTACAGAAGAAGTCGCACGTACTGCTCTTGATTTGATGGATGTTGATAAGATGGGTCTTGATCATATTGACAGAAATATTTTGCTTACCATGATTCATAAATTTGAAGGTGGTCCCGTAGGTCTTGATACGCTTGCAGCTGCTATAGGAGAGGATGCGGGAACTATTGAGGATGTTTATGAACCTTATTTGATCAAAAACGGATTTTTAAACCGTACGCCCAGAGGACGAGTAGTTACTTCTAATGCCTATAAGCATCTCGGCATTGAATAAAGTACTTGCTTCCGCTCTAAATCTGATATATAATGTTAATTGTGGAATGATATAAATAATTTCATGATTTGCATATGATAAGAGGTACGGTTATGGCTTCCAAAACAGATACAGAAGTAATCATTGGTGGGAAAGTATTTACATTGAGCGGATATGAGAGTGAAGAGTATCTGCAGAAGGTAGCATCTTATATTAATAATAAGGTGAATGAATACAGTAAGCTCGACAGCTTCCGCAGACAGCCGCTTGATACTCAGGCAGTTTTGCTTCAGCTTAATATTGCCGATGATTATTTCAAAGCGAAGAAAAAGATTGATGTTATTGAAGAAGAATTACAGACGAAAGAGAAAGAGTTGTATGATTTAAAACATGAATTGATTTCTGCGCAAATTAAGCTTGAAAATTCTGAAAAGAAGTATAAGGAGCTTCAAAAGGAATTTGATGATAATGCAAAGAAAATCGTTCGTTTGGAAACGGAATTAAAAGATAAATAAAGTTAAGCTGTCCGCGTTTCGGACAGCTTTTACATTTTGAGGAAGTAATGTATGAGTAATATAAAAAAAGTGGAGCTTTTGTCTCCGGCAGGAAATATAGAAGGATTTTATGGTGCGATCAGCGCAGGCGCGGACGCCGTATATTTAGCAGGCGAAAAATATGGCGCGAGAGCGTATGCGGATAATTTTTCCACAGAGCAGATTATTGAATGTATCAGATATGCGCATTTATTTGGACGGAAAGTATATCTTACTGTTAATACCCTTATAAAAGAGAAAGAATTCGATGAGTTATATGAATATCTGATCCCTTTTTATGAGGAGGGTTTGGACGCAGTAATCGTTCAGGATATCGGAGTTTTTCAATTCATAAAGGAACATTTCCCCGGGCTTATTTTGCATGTCAGTACGCAGATGACGATTACAGGTGTTCATGGAGCGTCTTTGCTTAAGAAGATGGGAGCGGAACGTATTGTTCCGGCAAGAGAATTAAATTTAGCTGAAATCAAAGAAATAAAAGAATATACCGGTATGGAACTGGAGTGTTTTATTCATGGCGCTATGTGCTATTGTTATTCCGGACAATGCCTGTTTAGCAGTATTTTAGGCGGAAGAAGCGGTAATAGGGGGAGATGTGCGCAGTCCTGCAGACTTCCGTATTCTGTTGATGGTATAAAGAAGGGACAAAAGGAATGTTATCCCTTAAGTTTAAAGGATATGTGTACGATTGAACATATCGATAAACTGATTGAAGCCGGAATTGATTCCTTCAAAATTGAAGGAAGAATGAAAAAACCGGAATATACAGCGGGAGTTACTGCTATATATCGGAAATATATAGATGCTTACTATAAATACGGTCATTCTGTTAAAGTTTCGGAAGAAGACATGAAGGTACTTACTTCATTGTACATTAGAAGTGAACGTGAAACAGGCTACTATTTCAGACGAAATGGTAAAGAGATGGTTTCGCTTAATAATCCGGCGTATAGCGGAAGTGATGAAAAAATACTTCAAAAAATCAGAAATGATTATTTACAGCGTATGCCTAAAATAGCTATTAACATGAAAGGAGAATTCCATACCGGGACTCCTTGTAAACTTACTCTTATATATGGTAAGGATACGGTTACGGTTACCGGTGCTCAGGTGGAGCAGGCACAAAATCAGCCATTATCAAAAGAAAGTATCACCAAGCAATTAAATAAGCTTGGTGAAAGTGTATTCTCTGCTGAGTCAATAGATGTATCTGTAAAGGGTGATATTTTTATTCCGCTGAAAGAAATCAATGAGCTTAGACGAAAGGCGGTAAAAGAGCTGGAGAATGCTTTGGTTTCAAGGCGTATAACACAACCTAAAGAAAATATTAAATCATTGTTTGATACAAAACAAAGTAATACAAAGGGTAGTTTTGTGGTTTCTGTACAAACCTATGAACAATTAAAGGCAGTTGCAGGGTTTTATAAAGATAATAGAATGTTTGCTCCGGGCAGAATATATATTAACAGTGATATTGTGTTGAATAAAAATGCCGAAGAACAAATAATTCCTTTACTTAAGGAGTTGGGAGAGGATTGCCTTAAGGTAGTGAGCCTGCCTTATATTTTGAGAAGTACAGATAAGGATTATTTGTTGAAACTAAAGGAATTTTATTTAAAGCATACTGATGTTTTCTGCGGTTTTCAAATACGCTCCATGGAAGCACTTGGATTCTTGTTTGATAATTGTATATCAGCTGAAATATTTGCAGATGCCGGATTTTATGCGTGGAATCTTTATGCATTCAATAATTTTAAAGATACAATTGCTTGTTGGTGTCTTCCCTTTGAATTAAAGGAAGGAGAACAGCGTACTTTGAGAAAAAACATAGGTATGAAGCTGGAAAAGGTTGTTTATGGACGAATTCCAATGATGATTACCGCTAACTGTGTGAATAAGACAGTTGGCGAAATGTGTGAAGAAAAAACATTATATTTGTCAGACCGCTACAACAAGAAATTTCCGGTTCGCACAGTTTGCAAACATTGCATGAACATTATCTATAACAGTGTTCCCTTATCTCTTCATTCTAGTGTTTCGAAAGAAGAATATACTATGGATATGAGAATTGATTTTACATTGGAAGGACAGGAAGAAATTTTTAAGATTTTAGGATTTTTCCATTCTATTCAATGTGGAGAAAACAAAGTAATCTTGCCGCCTTATAAAGAGTATACAACCGGTCATGAGAAAAGAGGCGTTGAATAATGTTACAATATATATCAAGACTTTCCGGTTATTTTTTGTTATTATTTATTTTACTTTATACATTGCTTTGTTTTTGGGCATTTGTTTATAAGCAGGAAGAAAATTACAAGGCAATATATATTTTCCAAAACCTTCTGATGTTTGGTGTACAGCTGGTATGCTTTTATAATCTGGCTTTAGAGAGCAGACAGAAGAAATATGTGTTGTTCTATTTATTTGTGCAAGTATTTTTGTTAGCTTGCCTTGTTTTGGTACAGATTATTTATAAAAATTGTAATAAGCTTTTACTTAATAATATGTGCATGCTGTTGGGAATAGGTCTGTTTATGATTGCAAGACTTTCTCCGGATAAAGCACGTAAGCAATATATTATTGTACTGATTGCTTTGGCTGCTTCGCTTTTAATACCGTTAATTATTATCAGGGTAAAAAGTATTAAAAAGGGTACATGGTTATATGCTACAATCGGCATAACAGCCTTGAGCGCAGTGCTGATATTAGGTGAAGTTACAAGAGGTTCTAAGCTTACATTTAATATTGGTGATATAACATTCCAACCTTCCGAGTTCATAAAAATACTTTTTGTGTTCTTTATTGCGGGTTGTTTATATGAAGGTGCCACATTTAAGAGAGTATTTATATGTGCAGTGATTTCAGGTATCCATATCATTATTTTGGTGCTTTCAACGGATTTGGGAAGCGCATTGATTTATTTTGTCGCATTTTTGCTTATGGTATTATTGGCCAGCCATAATTATTGGTATCTGCTGTCAGGTGTTTTGGGTGGAAGCGGTGCTGCAATAGTTGCGTATCATTTTTTTGAACACGTAAGAATTCGTGTACTTGCATGGCAGGACCCATGGAGTTATATAGATGATCAGGGATACCAGATTACACAGTCATTGTTTGCAATCGGAAGCGGAAGATGGCTTGGTATGGGAATTTTAGAAGGAAATCCCAAATCGATTCCCTATGTGGAAGCGGATTTTATTTTTTCCTCCATTTGCGAAGAATTAGGTGTTGTTTTTGGAATATGTATTTTATTAATCTGTATTTCATCTTTTATAATGATGATGCAGATTGCAATGAAATTACAGGATGTTTTTTACAGATTAATTGTTTTTGGCATCGGTATTATGAACATATTCCAAATTTTCCTTACTGTAGGCGGAGGAGTAAAATTCATTCCGTTAACAGGAGTAACGTTGCCCTTTATCAGTTATGGCGGAAGCTCTGTGATGGCTTCCATAATGATGTTTTTTGTTGTACACGGAGTTTATATTGTTTCACAAAAACAGTCAAATAATGAAAAGGTTAATAAACGTGATATTATCGTTGTTTCATCCATTTTTGTAAGCCTGTTTTTATGTATGATAGGATATATCTGTCATTTTGTAGCTACAAATAAAGAAGAGATGATTAACAACAGTTATAATTCCAGACAGCAGCTTTTGATATCCAGAAATTACCGGGGAACCATTTATTCTGCTGACAGAGAAATATTAGCTATCACAATATTGGACGAAGAAGAAAATGAAAAACGTTATTATCCCTACAGGAATCTCTTTTCCCATATTGTCGGTTATTCCACAAAGGGAAGGATGGGGGTTGAAGCACTTGCCAATTATTATTTGATTCAGTCTAATACATCAATAGGTAATAAAGTGTCAAATGATATAGCAGGTATTAAGAATCCGGGAGATAATGTATATACAACCTTGGATGTGGATATTCAAAAGATTGCCGATGAAGAGCTTTCCATATACAAAGGTGCTATTATTGTAACAGAAGTATCTACAGGAAAAATACTTGCCATGGTATCGAATCCTGATTTTGATCCTAATGAGATTACAGAGCTTTGGGATGATTTGGTAGCAGATAAAAAAAGTACAGTGCTTGTAAATCGGGCAACGCAAGGTTTATATCCTCCCGGGTCTACCTTCAAGATTATTACTGCATTAGAATACATTAGAGAAAATCCGGATAATTTCGATGAATATTCATATCAGTGTAATGGTTCGTATAAACTGGGGGTTAATAAAATCAGATGTTATCACGGTGCGAATCATGGAAAGATAGATTTTACGAAGTCCTTTGCAAAATCATGTAATTCCTCTTTTGTTAATATTGGAATGACGCTTGATAGGACTGAGTTTTCAAAGACATTAAAAGAATTATTATTTAACAGTGAACTTCCGCTCAAACTAAATTATAGTAGTAGTAACGTGATGAATCCAAATGAAACAGATGATTCGGCTATGATGCAAACGGTAATCGGTCAGGGAAAAACACAGATTAGTCCGATTCATTTAAATATGATTACATCTGCAGTTGCCAATAATGGTGTGTTAATGACTCCATATGTAATTGACAGAGTAGAAAATGATGAGGGCAAAACGATAAAATCATTCAAACCGGAAATATACGGACGTATGATGAGTGAAGAAGAGGCAGTTATCTTGCAGGAGATGATGAGTGCTGTAGTGGAAACCGGTACTGCGAAGAAATTATCCGGTTTATCTTTTACGGCTGCAGGAAAGACCGGTTCCGCGGAGTATAGTAGTACGACTGAGGATAGTCACGCATGGTTTACCGGATTTGCGCCTGCAGAGAATCCGGAAGTATGTGTTACAATCATAATCGAGAGTGCAGGAAGTGGCGGCGATTATGCAGTTCCTATTGCAAAACGTATATTTCAATCATATTTTGACCAAAAATAAAGGTTGCAGTAAAGATAAAAGTAGATTATACTAAATTTAGTCAAATTTTGACACACCAACAAGGAGGAATTGCAATGATTGAAGCAGTAAGCTGTGGTGGTGTGGTAATTTTTCGTGGAAAGATTTTACTCTTGTATAAGAATTACAAGAATAAGTACGAAGGCTGGGTTTTACCGAAAGGAACTGTAGAGCAGGGCGAGGAGCATAAAGAGACAGCTTTGCGTGAAGTATTTGAAGAATCCGGCGCGAAGGCAACCATAATCAAATATGTGGATAAAAGTGAATATTCTTTTGCGGTACCGGATGACATCGTAGAAAAAGAAGTTCATTGGTATTTGATGATGGCGGACAGTTATTACAGCAAACCACAAAAGGAAGAATTCTTTGTAGACTCAGGATATTATAAATATCATGAAGCGTATCATTTGCTTAAATTCTCAAATGAAAAGCAGATCTTAGAAAAGGCCTATAATGAATATTTAGAATTGAAAAAGAAAAATTTATGGGGCAGCTCCAAATACTAATGGAGGCTGCCCTCTAAATTTGCTCTTTATTTAATAAATAATTCCGGATGCTGCATTAAGTCAAGGATTTCATCCTTGTCATTTCGAAGAAGCGGTCGTGAAAATTTGGTGGGATGAATTATCATAACCTCCCACTTGGAATCATCATTTAATGTAACAGTGCTGCCTATCTGAGCATCTGCAATACGTTTCATAATCGGAAGTAAAAGCTCGGTATCAAATTGGTCCATTCTCTTTTCAAAATCAGCAAGAATGTAGAGAGGAGTAAAGGCGCTTCTGTATGAACGTGGAGACGCCATTGCTACATATGCGTCAATGATAGCCATATAGCGTGCGTACTTATCAATTGTAAGTTCATTGAGCCTGTAAGGATATCCGGTACCGTCAAGTCGCTCATGGTGCATAATAACAGAATTCTTAACATGTTGATTCATGTTTAAATTCTTCACCATATCGTAGCCGATTTCAGGATGTTTGCGAATGGTAGCAATCTCCTCATCTGTAAGCTTTCCCTGTTTCCACAATAATTCGTTTGGAAGGAATAATTTGCCAATATCATAATAGAAGCCACATAATACCATGGTTTTGCGTGCTTCTTCATTCATGCTTAGCCAATCGGCAATAGTACCTGCCAATAGAGCAGAAGTGACGCAGTGGGAATAGGTCATTTCATCTTCATTAGGAATCATGTTATACAGATAATCCAATAATTCCGCACCGGAATCAATTTTGTCTTTTAAATCAGAATAAATACTTAAAAGAGCATTATCATCAATTTTAACGCCGGTAGTGAAGAAGTTCTGCATAAAGAACTTATAGCTCTGCATTGCAATATTATATTGATGTTCAAATAATAAAAACTTGTTGTTGTAACGAAGCTTTTCGTGATGTGTAGTGGCAAAATCTACATTTTCCATTATAGTAACACACATGACGGAATATCTTTTAAGCTTGGATATAATTGTGTCGTCCAATGTAGTATTAGCTGGAAAAATAACACGATTCTGATGTACAACGTCCTCCCCGAGAACCATGCCCGGTTGCAGTGCCATAATAGCCACAGATTTCATCCCCCAAACCTCCTTAGTTGCCCTAATATAAGTATAAATTATTATAGATGATTGTCAATCTATTTTTATATATTAAATTATCCGCTAACAGGTTACAAAAGCGTTTTTTTATGATATACTTTCTTAGTAACAGGTTGTCTTTGAGAGGAAGAGCATGGAAAGAAATCTTACTTTTTATACAAATCTTTACACGGGTGAAAGCATCAACCCCAAGAAATTGGATAAACTAAAAAATAAGTTAATAAAGAAACCTTTATTTGCTAAGGTTTATGTGATTGCCATTGCTTCAAATCCCATTGACCAGCTGGATATATTTGAAGCAAAACAGCTCGCCTGGAATTACTATGTAAAACAACCTGTGCATATTGTGGGATTGGCAGGAAATTATGAGGAAGCTGTATCAATCGTACAACAAATTGTCGGTGAGTGTATGGAGAGCAGAAATGATTGTTCATTGAAGGAGTATTTATTATGTTAGCCGTTATTTTAAAAATATTAGGCATAATCGGTATTGTACTCCTTGTTATACTGGCGGCTTTTGTTTTGCTTTTATTATTAATTTTGTTTTTACCGGTCAAATATCGCATTGCGGCATCCAAAAACAGTGATGCATTAAATGCAGATGTTAAGATAAGCTGGCTGTTTGGACTGTTTAGAGCAAAATACAGGTATCCGGAACCGGGTAAGGTGAAGATAAAATTACTTTGTTTTACACTTTTTCCCAAAGAAAAGCAGGGTGAAAAGGAATCCAAAGCAGGAAATAAAACAAAGCCTGATGAAAAGCCTGAAGAAAAGCCGGCGGCAATAGCTGAAAACAAGAGTACAAATGAAACTTCTTCCGAGGAAGAAACGGTAGAAGCTGTAAATGATGCTACCCAAAATACCAAACAAAGTATTCGTGAAAAGATTTTAGCAAAATGTGAGAATATCAAGTACACAATCCAAAAGATATGTGGTAAAATAAAATATATTTGGGAGAATATCACTTTTTATAAAGAATTGTTATTTCATGAAGATACCAAGGCTTTGATAAAACATATCTTTTTGAGACTACACAATATCCTTAAAAAGATAAAACCCAAAAGAGTCAATGCAGATATTCTATTTGGAACCGGACAGCCGGATACTACGGGTTATGTTTTGGGAGTATATGGTGTGTTGTCAACACAGATTCATAAGCCCAATGTGATTAATCTTACGCCTGATTTTGAAAACAAAGTGATTGAAGGCAGAGTTGAGGCATCGGGGCACTTCAGAATATTTACAATACTTAAGAATGCAGTAGTGCTAATTCTTGATAAACGGTTGAAAGAGTTACTATCAAAGGTTAAGAAACATAAGGCGGCAATGGAAGCGCTAAATGAACAGAAAGGAAAATAATATGGCAGATAAAGAGAATCAGTTTCAGGGTGTTGTAGAATCATTGTTAAAAGGTATGGATACGGTATTGTCAACCAAAACCGTAGTTGGTGAGGCAACTCAGATTGGTGATACCATTATTTTGCCTTTGGTAGATGTCAGTTTCGGTGTGGGCGCAGGTGCAGGAAATAACACACAAAAAGGATCGGGCTCCGGTGCAGGAGGTATGGGTGGCAAAATGACTCCCAGTGCAGTGCTTGTAATCAAGGACGGTAATACAAAGCTTGTCAATATCAAGAACCAGAATACAACCAATAAGATTCTTGATATGATTCCTGATTTGATTGATAAATTTGCAAGTAAGTCAAATAATGGAAAATCAGAAGACCTTTCCGATACGGAAGTAGTGGAAATTGCATTTCCTGAGGAAGAAGTTTAAGCTACGTACTAAACACGCCTGATTTGCATATAATAGAGTGAGATAATATCTGACCGGTATGATGAATGAAGAAAATCATCGGATTAATCGCATTTTTTATTGCCATCGGCATGCTGCTCATGCTGATTACACGAAACAGACTCGTCGGCCTTTTTATCATCGCTCTGTTATTGTTTATTGGATATAATTGCTTCTGTGATGACTGAGAGGTTTTCAGAAACTATGATTGATTGGGAAGAGATACTTCGAACGGAAAGTGTTGAAGAACTTAAGAAGGTAAAACGGTGGCTCTTTCAGGAAAATATGCGTATTGAAAATGAGAGAAAAGATTTGGAGCAGGCGCAGGAAAAGTTTTTGAAGGAAAGGGTCAAATTCCGTGATGAAATGGATACACTTAACAGGTGTACTGTTTTGGAGCGGAAACGTTTAAAGGAGGAGAATCTCTTTTTTGACAAAAAAATGGCTATTCTTCAAGCAGGGTTTCAACAGTTAGAGGCTGACAGGAAAGCATTTGAACGTCAAAAACAAAGTTATATCCATGAAGAAAGATTCCGGCAGGAGAGCGTAAACAGTAGTGTTGGCGGAGATATTGTGGATGTATTGTTCCGTAGTGTTAATAATCCTCTTGCATTAAGGAAACGTTACAGAGATCTTGTTAAGATTTATCATCCGGACAACCTCTTTGGAGATGAGGAGCTGGCACAGATGATAAATAAAGAATTTTTACGAAGAAAAAAAGAAGAGTGGTAATAAAAAACGAGCAGGTTATTCCCGCTCGTTTTAATTACTTATGCTCTTTCTACTTTACCGGATTTTAAGCAGCTGGTGCAAACATGTAATCTCTTTGCGCCACCGTTCACCTTACACTTAACGTTCTTTACGTTAGAATTCCAAATAGCGTTGGTCTTTCTATTAGAATGGCTTACATTATTACCAAAATGAACGCCTTTTCCACAAACATCACATTTAGCCATTTTGACACCTCCTCAACCTTTGCGTTATATTACGCTTAATTATTTGGTTTACAATTTTCATATGTTATAAACTCACAACATTGATATATTAACAGAAAACAAAAATAAAAGCAAGGGAAAAATTTCTTTTTTACTATTTTTTTCATTTTCATGTTTCCTTTTTGAAGAAAAACTGTTATGATATAGAGTATCTAGGAAAATATCGTGACTTATTTTGGGGAAACTTATTAATATCCCTATATAGGCACAGAAAGGTTTGGTATGAATATGAAAGGTTCTTCTATGAATACTCACATGGGCAACATAGTTATAAATAATGAGGTAATTGCTCAATATGCTGGAAGTGTGGCAGTAGAATGCTTCGGTATTGTCGGCATGGCAGGAATTAATGTAAAGGATGGTCTTGTTAGACTCCTTAAGATGGACAGCATGACAAGAGGTATTAATGTTTCTGTAAAAAATAATAAATTAACTCTTGATTTTCATGTCATTGTAGCGTATGGTGTAAGCATTAGTGCGGTTGCTGATAATCTGATCAGCAATGAAAAATACAAGGTGGAAGAGTTCACCGGTATTAATATTGAGAAAATCAACATTTTTATTGATGGCGTTAGAGTGATTGATTAAGGAGGAAGTATTGTGAATATGCAATATATCGATGCTAAGATGCTTGCAAAGATGTTCTTAGCCGGTGCTCAAAATTTGGAAGCCAAAAAGGAATGGATAAATGAACTTAATGTATTCCCTGTTCCTGACGGTGATACCGGTACCAATATGACCATGACTATTATGTCTGCAGCCCGCGAGGTTTCTGCTTTGGGTGATTCTGATATGGAGTCTATCTGTAAGGCTATATCCAGCGGTTCTTTGCGTGGCGCAAGAGGTAACTCCGGTGTTATTTTGTCCCAGCTGTTTAGAGGGTTTACCAAGGTGGTAAAAGAGCATGATTCATTAGATGTTGTTTTACTTGCTGAAGCTTGTGAAAAAGCAGTGGAAACCGCTTATAAAGCAGTTATGAAGCCAAAGGAAGGTACCATTTTAACTGTGGCAAAGGGTGCTGCAGAGAAGGCAAGAGAGCTTGCGGATAATGGTCTTATTGATATGGAAGAATTTATCTCCCAGGTAATTGCTCACGCTGAGTATGTGCTTAGTCAGACTCCTGAGATGCTTCCTGTGTTAAAGCAGGCAGGTGTTGTGGATTCCGGCGGACAGGGTCTCGTAGAAGTGTTAAAGGGTGCAGTTGATGCTTTCCTCGGCAAAGAAATTGATTTCACTGCAGTTGCAACATCAAAGTCCGCAGGAAGCGTTGCTATGAGTCCTTCTTTGGAGGCACAGGCAGAAGCTGATATTAAGTTTGGCTATTGTACAGAGTTTATTATTTTATTAAATAAGACATTCAATATCAAGATGGAGATGGATTTTAAAGAGTATCTTGAATCCATCGGTGATTCTATTGTATGTGTTGCCGACGATGATGTGGTAAAGGTGCATGTACATACCAATGATCCCGGACTTGCAATCCAGAGAGCATTGAAGTATGGTGCACTTTCCAACATGAAGATTGATAACATGCGTCTTGAGCATCAGGAGAAGCTGTTTAAAATGTCTGAAAAGGAAGCAGCGGCTGCTGAAGCACCTGCAGCTCCAGCAGTAGAAGAGCCTCCTAAACCCGTAGGATTCATTGCGGTTTCCGTTGGTGAAGGTATCAATGAAATCTTTACAAGCCTTGGTGTAGATTATATCATCGAAGGCGGTCAGACCATGAACCCTAGTACTGCAGACATTTTGGATGCTGTTGACAAGGTAAATGCGGAGACCATATTTATCCTTCCTAATAACAAAAATATCATTTTGGCAGCAAATCAGGCATCTGAGCTTATGACGGATAAGAATCTTTTGGTAATTCCTACCAAGACCATACCGCAGGGTATTACGGCAGTCATTAATTATGTGCCTGAGATGTCAGTTGATGATAATGAAGCTGCAATGCTTGCTGAAATCGGTAATGTAAAGACCGGTCAGGTTACGTATGCAGTGCGAGATACCATGATTGATGACAAAGAAATCAAGAAAGATGATTTCATGGGAATTGGTGATTCCGGAATTCTTTCTGTTGGTACGGATGTTATAACCGTCACCGAGCAGATGGTTGATGCCATGGTCGATGATAATACCGAATTAATCAGCGTTTATTACGGAAGTGATGTGAGTGCAGATGATGCAGAAGCACTTCAGGCCGGTTTGGAAGCAACCTATCCTGATTGCGATATTGAACTTCAGTACGGCGGACAGCCAATTTACTATTATGTGATTTCTATTGAATAAGTTTTTGAGAAGGAGGCAGTTTGTCTCCTTCTTTTGCTAATGGGAGATTATTATGATTCATAATACACCAATTACAGATTTAAAAGGCATAGGGGATAAGACGGCCGGTTATTTTAACAAATTAAATATTACTTATGTGAAAGATTTGTTATATCATTTTCCAAGAGATTATGAAACCTTTGAGGAGCCGATAAATATAAAAGATACAGTTCCCGGTGAAATCTGTGCGGTTTATGCTTCTGTAACAGGGATACCGAACCTGAAAAAAGTCCGAAACCTTACAATTTTGAATGTACTGATAAAGGATTCCACGGGAGGAATGCAGCTTACCTTTTTTAATATGCCATATCTGAAAAAAGTATTAAAGCCGGGGGGATATTATGTATTTCGAGGGATGATTCAAACCAGAGGCGTTGCCAAAATTATGGAGCAGCCTAAGCTGTATTCAATGGAGGACTATCGGAAACAGACGAATATGCTTCAACCCAGATATTCACTTACTAAAGGTTTGTCAAATCAATCCATTCAAAAGGCGGTAAAACAGGCTCTTACATTTTATACCTTTGAGCAGGAGTATTATCCTTCAACAATTATCGACGAATATAATTTGATATCAGGGAAAGAAGCCTTATGCTCCATTCATTTTCCGATTGACAAAGAGGAATTGCTAAAGGCAAGAAAACGTATTGTTTTTGATGAGTTCTTTTCATTTCTTCTGATGTTACGCAAGAATAAAGAACTAAGTGCCAAACTTGAAAATAAATTTCAAATGTTTGAAACAGCCGATACCGTGCGCTTTTTGGAGCAGTTACCATTTAACCTGACTAAGGGACAAAAACATGTATGGCAGGAAATACGGAATGATTTGGCAAGTTCTTATTGCATGAACCGTCTGATTCAGGGTGATGTGGGTAGCGGTAAGACCATCGTTGCCCTTCTGGCGCTGCTTATGTGTGTGGCAAACGGTCATCAGGGTGCAATGATGGCTCCGACTGAGGTATTGGCAAAGCAGCATTTTGAAAGTGTTAAAACCTACACTAAGCAATACGGACTGGCATTTAAACCAATACTTTTAGTGGGTTCCATGTCGGCAAAAGAGAAAAAAGAAGCGTATGACATGATTGCTTTGGGCGAAGTGAATTTAGTGATAGGTACGCATGCATTAATTCAGGATAAAGTAAATTATAAAGATTTGGGGCTTGTTGTAACGGATGAGCAGCATCGTTTCGGAGTGATGCAACGTGAAAACCTGGTAAAAAAAGGAAGTAATCCTCATGTTTTGGTAATGAGTGCCACACCAATACCCAGAACACTTGCAATAATCTTGTATGGTGACTTAAATATATCAGTCATTGATGAACTTCCCGCAGACAGATTACCCATCAAAAATTGTGTGGTAAATACATCCTTTCGACCAAAGGCATATGAATTTATTGCTAAAGAGGTTGCGCAGGGCAGACAGGCATATGTCATTTGTCCTATGGTGGAAGATGGCGAACTTGAGGATGCAGAGAATGTTATAGAATACGCCGGTAAGCTACAGGCTGTGTTACCGGAGCAAATCAGGGTTTCCTATCTTCACGGAAAAATGCGTCCGGCTGATAAAAACAGAATTATGGAAGATTTTTCAGCAGGAAATATTGATGTATTGGTTTCCACAACAGTTATTGAAGTAGGTATCAATGTTCCGAATGCGACCGTTATGATGGTAGAAAATGCAGAACGCTTCGGTCTTGCCCAGCTTCACCAGTTGAGGGGAAGAGTTGGCCGTGGTGAGCACCAGAGTTATTGTATTTTTGTCAGCACCAATGAAAAGAAAGAAACAATGGAAAGACTTGATATCTTGAATAAATCAAATGATGGTTTCTTTATTGCATCAGAAGATTTAAAACTCCGAGGACCGGGTGAATTATTCGGCGTAAGACAAAGCGGTGAACTAGCTTTTGAAATCGGTGATATTTATGCTGATGCAGACATTTTAAAGGCTGCTAATGATGCAGTTGATGATTTACTCGAGAGAGACAGACAATTACTGTTACCGGAAAATCAACCCTTAAAAAGGCATTTTATGGAGATGGATAGGAACGCTATTGACTTTAGAACCATCTGACAGTAAAATAGTAGACAGACAAGATAAAAATAGAAAGGTTTAGGAGATAAGATGACAAAGATAGCAGTAGTTACCGACAGTAACAGCGGCATCACCCAGGCACAAGCTAAAGAACTCGGTATTTACGTTCTGCCCATGCCATTTATCATTGATGAACAGACTTTTTTAGAGGATATTAATCTTACACAGGAAGAGTTTTATGAGAAACTTCAAAGTGGTGCAAATGTAAGTACCAGCCAGCCTTCTCCTGATGATGTTATGAGCCTTTGGGATACGCTTTTAAAAGAATATGATGAAATTGTTCATATTCCCATGAGTAGTGGACTTTCCGGCTCCTGTCAGACAGCGATGATGCTTGCAGAGGACTATGATGGCAAAGTGCAGGTTGTAAATAATCAGCGTATTTCTGTAACACAGCGCCAATCTGCTTTGGATGCACTTGCATTAGCAGATAAAGGTATGAATGCCAAGAAAATTAAAGAGTTTTTGGAAGCAGATAAATTTAACAGCAGCATTTATATCATGCTTGATACATTGCATTACCTCAAAAAGGGAGGCAGAATCACACCTGCTGCAGCTGCAATCGGTACCATGTTGAAATTAAAGCCTGTCTTGCAGATTCAGGGTGAAAAGCTGGATGCTTTTGCGAAAGCCCGCACTGTTAATCAGGGTAAATCTGTCATGATTAACGCGATTAAGAATGATATTATTAACCGTTTTGGCGGTATTACGGAGGAAAAGGGTATTTGGCTTCAAATCGCACATACTCACAATGAAGAAGCGGCGCTTGCTTTGCGAGATGAGTTGGCGGAAGTGTTCCCGGGATATGACATATTTATCGCTCCGTTGTCTTTGAGTGTAGCATGTCATATCGGTCCCGGTTCCCTGGCGATTGCATGCTGTAAGAAAATTGATTAGTGTTTTTGGTTTATAAGTATTATGAAACGCCATGGTATATCACCATGGCGTTTAAAATGCAGTTTTTTCGCATATTTAGTAGTTTTTGCTTTCCTTTTCCACTAAATGTATGATATAATGTACTTTAGATATTTAGGTTTAAAGGAGTTTGTCGACATGGCTAAGTCAAATAACTATGATGCTTCCAGTATTACAGTACTTGAAGGATTGGAGGCTGTAAGAAAAAGACCGGGAATGTATATCGGCAGTGTTTCCACAAAAGGATTAAATCATCTGATTTATGAAATTGTTGATAATTCAGTGGACGAGCATCTGGCGGGCTATTGTGATACCATAACGGTAACACTGGAAGCGGATGGTTCTGCAACTGTTTCAGATAACGGTAGAGGAATTCCTGTTGGCATGCACGAAAAGGGAATCAGTGCGGAAAGATTGGTATTTACAACTCTTCATGCCGGCGGTAAATTTGACAATTCAGCCTATAAGACAAGTGGTGGCCTCCACGGTGTTGGTTCTTCGGTTGTAAATGCTCTTTCCACCAGATTGACTGTGAGAGTCAAGAGCGGCGGAAGTGTCTATGAAGATAAATATGAACGTGGTAATCCGGTTGTTGATTTGATTGACGGATTACTTCCGGTGATTGGCAAAACAAAAGAAACCGGTACCACTATTAACTTTTTACCGGATGACACAATTTTTGATAAAACACGATTTAAGGAGGATGAAGTAAAAAGCCGCCTCCATGAGACTGCTTATCTGAACCCTAACTTAACGATTAAATTTGAAGATAAAAGAAAAGAAGAACCGGAACAGATTACATTTCATGAACCGGAAGGTATCATTGGATTTGTAAAGGATATGAATAAATCAAACGAAGCAATTCATGATGTGATTTATTTTACGGGTGAGAGTGAAGGCATCACTGTGGAAGTGGCTTTCCAATATATCAATGAATTCCATGAGAATGTGCTTGGTTTCTGCAATAATATTTACAATTCCGAAGGCGGTACTCACCTTACCGGCTTTAAAACCATGTTCACAAACGTAATTAATACTTATGCAAGAGAACTTAATATTTTAAAGGAAAAGGATGTAAACTTTACCGGTGCGGATGTGCGTAACGGTATGACAGCAGTGGTATCCATTAAGCATCCTGATCCCAGATTTGAAGGCCAGACAAAGACAAAGCTTGATAATCAGGATGCGGCAAAGGTTGTATCAAAAGTTACCGGTGATGAGATTGTACGATTCTTTGACCGTAATCTTGAGACCTTAAAAAATGTTATTTCCTGTGCTGAAAAAGCTGCCAAAATCCGTAAATCCGAAGAAAAAGCAAAGACCAACATGCTTACCAAGCAGAAGTTCTCCTTTGATTCCAACGGAAAGCTGGCAAACTGTGAATCAAAAGATCCTTCTAAGTGTGAAATCTTTATCGTGGAGGGAGACAGTGCTGGAGGAAGTGCCAAGACTGCCAGAAACCGTATGTATCAGGCGATTCTTCCTATCAGAGGTAAAATATTAAACGTTGAAAAGGCAAGTATTGATAAGGTACTGGCAAATGCAGAAATTAAGACAATGATTAACGCCTTTGGCTGCGGTTTTTCCGAAGGCTATGGCAACGATTTTGATATTACCAAGCTTCGCTACGACAAAATAATTATCATGGCGGATGCGGACGTGGACGGTGCCCATATCTCTAATCTGTTGCTGACGCTGTTTTACAGATTTATGCCGGAGCTTATTTTTGAAGGACATATCTATATTGCGATGCCTCCTCTTTATAAGGCAATGCCGTCAAAGGGCGAGGAGCAGTATCTGTATGATGACAAGGCACTTGAAAAATACCGTAAGACCCACAAAGGACCTTTTACACTACAGCGTTACAAAGGTCTTGGTGAAATGGATGCACAGCAATTATGGGAGACTACACTTGATCCTGACACCAGACTATTAAAGAAAGTAGAAATTGAGGATGCGAGAATGGCTTCTGAGATGACGGAGCTTTTGATGGGAACGGAAGTACCGCCCAGAAGAGCCTTTATCTATGAGCATGCAACAGATGCGGCACTCGATATTTAAGAATACATAAATCAGACAAGGCAGGACAATAGAAACCATGGATGAAAGTAGAATAATCAGAACTGAATATTCGGAGGAAATGCAGAAATCCTTTATTGATTACGCTATGAGTGTAATTATAGCAAGAGCTTTGCCGGATGCCAGAGACGGACTAAAACCGGTTCAGCGAAGAACCCTTTATGATATGCATGAGCTGGGCATCCGTTATGACAGACCCTATCGTAAGAGTGCGCGTATCGTAGGTGATACTATGGGTAAATATCATCCCCACGGTGACAGCTCCATCTATGATGCATTGGTAGTGATGAGTCAGGATTTTAAGAAGGGACTTCCTCTCATTGACGGACACGGTAATTTCGGAAATATCGAGGGTGACGGTGCCGCTGCAATGCGATATACCGAAGCCAGATTACAGAAGATTACCCAGGAGGCATTTTTGTCCGATTTGGACAAGGATGTTGTGGATTTTGTACCAAACTTTGATGAAACAGAGAAAGAGCCTTCCGTATTACCGGTTAAAATTTCTAACCTTCTTGTAAACGGTTCCGAAGGTATTGCAGTCGGTATGGCTACCAGTATTCCTCCTCATAATCTTGGAGAGGTAATTGATGCTACTAAGGCATACCTGCAAAACGAGAATATTACTACCGCAGAGCTGATGCGCTATATCAAGGGACCTGATTTCCCTACAGGCGGTATTGTGATTAATAAGGATGAACTTCTTGATATCTATGAGACCGGTATGGGCAAGATAAAACTGCGCGGTAAGGTGGAGTTTGAAAAGGCTAAGGGCGGAAAGACCAATGTGGTAATTACAGAGATTCCCTACACCATGATTGGTGCCAATATTTCAAAATTCCTTATGGATGTAGCAGCTCTATCCGAGACCAAGAAAACCCAGGATATCGTAGATATTTCCAATCAGTCTTCCAAGGAAGGCATCCGAATCGTGATTGAACTTAGAAAGGATGCAGACCCGGAGAACTTTGTAAACATGCTTTATAAGAAGACACGTCTGGAGGATACCTTTGGTGTCAATATGCTTGCAATTTATAACGGCAGACCCGAAACCATGAGTCTTCGTCAGATTATCAAAGCGAGCGTTGATTTTCAGTTTGAGATTGCCACCAGAAAATATACGAATATGCTTGCCAAAGAACTTGAGCGCAAGGAAATTCAGGAAGGTCTTATTAAGGCTTGCAATGTCATTGATTTGATTATCGAAATTTTACGAGGCTCCAAGGACAGAGCAATGGCTAAGGCATGTCTTGTTGAAGGTAAGATTGACGGCATCAAGTTCCGCACCAAGGAATCAAAAATTATGGCTACCCAGCTTTGTTTCACGGAAAAGCAGGCAAATGCCATTCTGGAAATGCGTCTGTATAAATTAATCGGTTTGGAAATTGAAGCGCTGATTAATGAGCATGAAGAGACCATGGCAAATATTTACCGCTATGAGGAAATCTTAGAGAAACGTGAAGCTATGGCAATGGTTATCAGCAGTGAATTGGATGGCTTCAAAAAGGAGTATGCAAAGGCTCGTAAAACCGTAATTGAAAACGGTCAGGAAGCGGTTTACAAGGAAAAGGAAATTGAGGAGATGGAAATCATGTTCCTCATGGACCGTTTCGGTTATGCCAAAACCATTGATATGGCTACCTATGAGCGCAACAAAGAGGCTGCTGATACAGAGAATAAATATGTGTTTACCTGTAAGAATACCGGTAGAATATGTCTCTTTACCAATACCGGACAGCTTCACACCATTAAGGTAATGGATTTACCCTTCGGTAAGTTCCGCGATAAAGGTGTTCCCATTGATAATGTAAGTAATTTCAGCTCTGAGAAGGAGCAAATTGTTTATATCACTTCGCAAAAAGAATTGAATCTATGCCCGGTACTTTTTGTTACGGCACAGTCCATGATGAAAATTGTGGATGGCGGTGAGTTTGATGTGGCGAAGAGAACAGTTGCTGCAACCAAATTAAATGACGGAGATGAAGTTGTAAGTGTAGTAGCAATCCGCGAACAGAGGAACATTGTTTTACAGACAAAAGACGGATTTTTCCTTCGTTTCCCTATTGAAGAAATTCCGGAAAAGAAAAAGGGTGCAGTTGGCGTACGCGGTATGAAACTTGGTGATAAAGATTTGATAGAACAGGTATACTATACCAGAAACGCTGTGGAAACCACCATACAGTATAAAAACAAAAAATTGGTACTTAATAATTTAAAACCCGGAAAGCGCGATACGAAGGGAACCAAAGTACGCGTGTAAGGATTTGATGGAAAGGATTATCAAATGAGAGTCATTGCAGGAACAGCACGGAGTCTTCCTTTAAAAACTCCGGACGGTATGGATACCCGTCCGACATCAGACAGAATTAAAGAAACTCTCTTTAATATGCTTCAGAGTAATATTTCGGATTGTGTCTTTGTAGATATGTTTGCAGGGAGCGGCGGAATCGGTATTGAAGCATTAAGCAGAGGAGCCCGTAAGGCCTACTTTATTGAAAATGCACCAAAAGCAATTTCCTGTATAGAACAAAATCTTGCATTTACGAAATTCGCAGACCGTGCTATAGTATTAAAGCAGGATGCTTTAGCAGCCTTAAACAGCATTTATGAGAAAGAAATTGATATATTTTTTATGGATCCCCCCTACAATCAGGACCATGAGAAAAGAATTCTTAATTTGCTTAGAAATATGAAATATGTGACAGAAGATACGCTGATTATTGTGGAGGCCGATTTAAAAACTGATTTTTCATATTTGGAAGATTACGGTTATCGCCTGCACAAAGAGAAGAAGTATAAAAACAATAAGCACATGTTTATTTATAAGGATGCATAAAGCAAATATTGAAAAAGAAAATGTGCAGGAATGTACAGATGGAGTGACTTATGAAAAGAGCAATTTATCCCGGAAGTTTTGATCCGATGACTTTAGGACATTTGGATATTATCAAGAGAGCATCTGAAATTTTTGATGTATTAATTGTCAGTGTACTCAACAATAAGGAAAAGACACCGTTGTTTTCTGTAGAGGAACGTGTTATTATATTAAAAGAGGCAACAAAGGACCTTCCCAATGTTCAGGTTGACAGTTTTAGCGGCTTGTTGATTAACTATGCTGCTGAAAAGGACTTACACATCGCTGTCAGAGGCTTGCGTGCAATTACAGATTTCGAGTATGAATTACAGCTTGCGCAGGTAAACAGATTACTTTCCAAGGGCGAACTTGATACGGTATTTTTGACGACCAGCCTTGAATATGCATATCTTAGTTCCTCCAGTGTCAAAGAAATTGCAAGCTTTGGAGGAGATATCAGCCAGTGTGTACCTGATTTTGTTGCAAAGAAAATATATGAAAAGTTTAATGCAAAACGATAAATAAGGAGATTTCTATGAGTAGCAGAATTGAACAGTTAATCGATGAAATTGAAGAGTATATTGAAGGCTGTAAGCCCAAATTTATGTCTCAGACCGAGATTATTGTAAATAAGGATGAAATCGATGAGCTTCTCAGAGAGCTTCGCATGAAAACTCCTGATGAAATCAAAAGATATCAGAAGATTATCAGCAATAAGGAAGCTATTTTGGAGGATGCCCGCACAAAAGCAGAAGCTTTAATTAATGAGGCAACCATCCATACACACCAGCTGATTAATGAGCATGAAATTATGCAACAGGCATATGCCCAGGCAAATGAAGTGGTTACCATGGCCACCAGACAAGCACAGGATATCCTTGACAATGCCACTATTGAAGCAAACAGCGTAAGAATGGCAGCTATGCAGTACATGGATGATATGCTGGCTCATATGGAGAATATTATTGAAGCATCAACACAGTCAGCTGTTAAGAATTATGACAGTCTGATTGGTTCCTTAAATCAGTATAAGGAGATTATTCAATCAAACCGGAGTGAACTTCATCCCGTTGAGGAAGAATTAGATGCTAATGATTTAACTGATGAAACAGAAGATGGAGAAAAGCTTGATGTTATTTCATAGTAGATACGATAAAACCAGTTTTCAAAAGAAAGCTGGTTTTTATTCCATAAGGGCATTTCTGATAATTGGACTTATATGCATGCTGTTAACAAAAATAAATGTAAATGCAGCTCCTCGTGTACAGGATACAGGGGATAAAGTCGTTATTGTAATTGACCCCGGACATGGTGGCGAAAACAACGGTACTACCGAAAACGGAGTGCTGGAGAAGTCCATGAATATGACAACAGCTCTGGCCATGTATGAGGAACTTCTAAAGTATGAAGGAATTGAGGTATATCTTACTCATACAGACGATATTGATATGTCATTAATGGAGAGGGCTGAATTCGCTTCGTCTAAGGATGCGGATTTCCTTTTCAGTATCCATTATAACGCTTCTGTAAATCACAATTTGTTTGGCTCGGAGGTATGGATACCGGCATTCCCGCCTTATAATGCCTATGGATATCAGTTTGGATATCTTCACATGCAAAAAATGCAGGAAATGGGATTATTTAACAGGAGCGTAAAAACTAAGTTAAACAGTAAAGGTGACGAAGATTATTATGGAATTATACGGGAAAGTGCTGCATTAAATATACCGGCTGTAATCATTGAGCATTGTCATGTGGATGAGGAACGTGATTTTCAGTTTTGTGACAGTGAAGAGGATTTGATTACATTTGGTAAAGCAGACGCATTGTCAGTAGCCAAATATTTTGGGTTGAAAAGCACTATTTTGGGTGTTGATTATAGTGACGATGCTATAAATCTTCAGGAAGTTCAGGAAAATAATAGAGTACACAGTACTATGAAGGATGAAACTGCTCCGGATTTATGTATGGTGACTCTACTTGAAAAAGACGATGACACAGGATTAATTACACTGGAGATATCCGCAGCTGATTATGATTCTCCACTAATTTATTTTGACTACAGTATCGACAACGGACACACATTTTCAAAACTGCAGCCTTGGCCCAAAAGTGATGCCTTAAACGGAACGTACCAAGATACCTTTGAATTTGAACTTCAGATACCTTCCGGTATGCAGCCCAATATCATTGTACGTGCCTATAATTTGTTTGACGGTGTTACAGAAAGTGAAAAGCTTCCGATTTGGCACATTTTCCGTTATGGAGAGCAGTATGAAAGGAAGCCTGTAACGGATACTACCATCACGACTGACAAAAAAGAAAATAAGCTTCCGGGTACCACGAGCTTTTTGCCTGCTGTCAGTGATGAGACTGAAGAGGAAGTTCCTGAAAATAAGTTTTTACTATTTTTAAAAATTTGTATAATCATTGTAGTTTTTGTGTTTTTTATTGCTCTGATATCTATAGTTGTTTCAAATGTTAAGCGACGCAGGAGAAGACGTCAGCGCAGGAAGGATTCCGGAAGAAGGATTGACCAAAGAAGGTAATAAGCAGCTGTTAAGCCGGTCAGTATAAGCTTATGTATAGTGTATTTAGAGATTGACAAATCAGTATCCCGAATACAGCTGTAGGTTTGTGCAATACAGGATAAACCGCCAAAAGGCAATATAAGCAGCGTATAAAGTGGCAATCGGTGTGATAAGATATTTAATCCTCCACTGATTTCAAATAACGGTGCAAGCAATGCGGAAGGTCTGCCGGTTATGACATGGGGAATCAGGTTTAGAAGATTAAACAACACCATGTATCCGCCAAGACTTAATATACTGTGTATTGAGGTGTTTATGGCATCATCGGTTTCATATAAAAGGGTTTCTTTTTGATTACAGCTGCATGCTACCAGCAAATTTTCAAAATTATATTTATGGGTAGTTGTATCTATATCGCGAAAAAGCGTTTTCCTAAGCACAATACCATATATGAGTGGCAAGCCATACATACCCAGAAAATAGGGAAGAAATAATTCTCTGTGTAAAAGTTGCAATGCAAAGCTCATAAAATATACGGGACCTATATTGTTACAAAAGGACAAAAGAAATTCTGCCTCACGGCGACTTAGCATTCCGCGCAGATAAAGGTCTGCTATAATTCGTGCTCCCATGGGAAAGCCGCAAAGGAATCCCATCATAATGACATAGCATGCGTTTTTAGATACACGAAACAGAGGATGAATAACAGGATACACAAGTGAGACAAAACCCTCTGTCAGGCGAAGACGTATCATAAGCCCTGAAATTATCATAAAGGGTAAAAGGGAAGGTATCATTTTACTATACCATAGCTGAAGCCCGTTTAATGCGTAATAAAGGCTGAGCTGAGAATGGGTCAAAATACAATATGTTAAAAATATAAAGAAGATGGTGTAAATTATTTTTTTGCCCTTCAAAAGGATACCTGCCGAGTGTAACTTATCAATACTATATGAAGGAAAGAATTGATTCATGCGATTGGATAAATTTTTATGTGAACTGAATGTCGGTACAAGAAGTCAGGTGAAAGCCTATTTAAAGCAGGGACTTGTGACGGTAAACGGAAGTGTAGTTAAAAAGCCGGACGAAAAGGTAAACGAATCATCAGATACTGTCACATTCAAAGGAAGACTCTTAAAATATCAACCGTTTGTATATTATATGCTGAATAAGCCCAAGGGTGTTGTTTCTGCCACACAGGACAATACCTGTAAGACAGTGCTTGATTTGATTGAAAGCGACAGAAAAAAGAATTTATTCCCGGTGGGAAGATTGGATAAGGACACGGAAGGACTTTTACTAATCACCAATGACGGTGAGCTTGCCCACAACATGCTATCTCCCAAAAAGCATGTGGACAAGACTTATCTGGTAGGAATCGCACATGATTTGAAGAGTGATGATATACAAGCCTTAGAAAAGGGTGTTGATATCGGTGAGGATAAGCTGACATTGCCTGCAAAGGTTAAGGTGCTCTCTGAGAAGGAAATCTTATTAACTATACATGAGGGTAAATTTCATCAGGTGAAACGTATGCTACAGGCAGTTTCCAATGAAGTGGTTGCGTTGAAAAGAGTTACATTTGGCGCCCTTACATTGGATGATAACTTAAAAACCGGTGAATACAGAGAATTAACTTTAGAAGAGATTGGAGAATTACATGCTGACGGATATTAAAGCAGTGATATTTGATTTGGACGGCTCTCTTGTGGATTCCATGTGGATGTGGAGAGAAATTGACATTGAATACCTTGGGAGATTTGGGATTCCGCTTCCAGAGGATTTACAATCCAAAATTGAGGGAATGAGTTTCCATGAGACCGCCCTATATTTTAAGGAACATTTTGAAATACCGGATTCTATAGAAAAGATGAAGGATGACTGGAATAAAATGGCATGGGACAAATATATGAATGAGGTGCCGCTAAAGCCCGGTATTCCACAATTTCTTGCAGAGTGTAAAAAACGCGGCATTAAGCTTGGTATTGCCACCAGCAATTCCAGGGAGCTTGTGGAAAATATTGCTGCAGTGCATAATCTGCATGAATACTTTTCCTGCATTATGACGGGCTGTGATGTACTTCACGGAAAGCCTGCTCCGGATATTTATTTGAAGGTTTCTGAGTGCCTTGAGACAGCTCCTGAAAATTGTCTCGTGTTTGAGGATATAGTACCCGGTATAATGGCCGGTAAACGTGCAGGAATGCGAGTATGTGCAGTGGAAGATCCATATTCCGCTCATGCAAGAGAAGCCAAAAAGGAATTGGCAGATTATTATATTGACGATTACTATGATTTGTTTGCATAGGATAGAAAAGAGGTTTTATATTGTATAACGGATTTTTACCCATATCAAAAGCAGATATGATGGAGCGTGGCATAGAGCAACTGGATTTTGTTTATGTCATCGGTGATGCCTATGTGGACCATCCCTCCTTCGGACCTGCCATTATCAGCCGTGTTCTGGAAAAACATGGATATCAGGTAGGTATTATTTCACAGCCGGATTGGAAGGATGATAAGAGTGTTACTGTACTTGGAAAACCGAGACTTGGATTTTTGGTATCCTCCGGAAATATGGACAGCTGTGTAAATCATTATTCTGTTTCCAAGAAAAGACGTGCCATGGATGCCTATACACCCGGCGGTGAAATGGGCAAACGCCCTGACCATGCAACAGTAGTATATGGCAACCTTATTCGTAAGGCCTATCGTGATGTACCGATTATTATCGGCGGTATTGAAGCAAGTCTTCGAAGAATGGCACATTATGATTATTGGTCTGACAGCTTTAAACGTTCCATTTTATTGGATAGTCAGGCTGATTTGATTTCTTACGGAATGGGTGAACGGTCCATTGTAGAGATTGCGGATGCATTAAATAGCAGTATTGCCGTAAAAGATATTTCTTTTATACCCGGAACGGTTTATAAGACTAAGGACACAGATGGTATTTATGAAGGGATTATTCTGCCTTCCTATGAGGAAATGAAGGAAGATAAATCCCTTTATGCCAGAAGTTTTAAGACTCAGTATGACAATACGGATTTTTGTACCGGAAAGCCGCTGATTGAGCCTTATCCCAATGGTATTTTTGTTGTACAGAATCCTCCCCAGCCTCCGCTCTCCACACAGGAGATGGACGATGTTTATGCGCTTCCCTATATGCGTACTTATCATCCTTCTTATGAAGAAAAGGGCGGCGTACCTGCCATTTCTGAAATTAAGTTTTCACTAATCAGTAACAGAGGATGCTTCGGAGGATGCAGTTTTTGCGCCTTAACCTTCCATCAGGGAAGAACCATTCAGGTGCGCAGCCATGAATCAATTGTGGAAGAGGCCAAGCTTTTGACTAAAGATCCTGATTTTAAGGGATATATTCATGATGTTGGAGGTCCGACAGCTAATTTCAGACATCCCTCCTGTGAAAAACAGATGACGCACGGTGTCTGTAAGAACAAGCAGTGTCTCTTTCCGGAACCTTGTAAGAATATGAAGGCAGATCATTCTGATTACCTGTCACTTTTGCGAAAGCTTCGTGAACTGCCCGGTGTAAAGAAGGTGTTTGTGCGTTCCGGTATCCGCTTTGACTATCTGCTTGCAGATTCGGACGATACTTTTTTTAGAGAGCTTGTGGAGCATCACATCAGCGGTCAGTTAAAGGTGGCTCCTGAGCATATTTCCGATAAGGTACTGTATTATCTTGGAAAGCCTGAGAATGCCGTATATGAGCGTTTTGTGGCGAAATATAAGCGTCTGAATGAAAGAATGGGCAAAAATCAGTTTTTAGTACCCTATTTGATGAGTTCCCATCCCGGCTCCACCTTAAAGGAAGCCATTGAGCTTGCAGAGTATTTAAGAGATTTGGGATATATGCCGGAACAGGTGCAGGATTTTTATCCCACGCCCTCTACTTTATCCACGGTTATGTATTACACAGGCATAGACCCCAGGGATATGAAACCGGTCTACGTATGCCGCAATCCTCATGAAAAAGCTATGCAGCGTGCTCTAATTCAATATCGTAACCCAAAAAACTATGATTTGGTTTATGAGGCTTTGACGCAGGCAGGAAGAACAGACTTAATCGGCTTTGATAAAAAGTGTCTTATTCGTCCCAGACAGTTAAAGGGTGAGAAAAAGTATTCAGGTGCAGGCGCTAAGAGAAGTACCAATAAAGGTAACAACAATGGTAGCTCCAAGACTACGACCCATAAGAAAAAGACGATAAGAAATGTCCACAAAAAGAAATAAGCTTTAGGAGTGATAGTTTATGAAAATTGCAATCATAACCGGAGCATCCTCCGGCATCGGCAAAGAATTTGCGCGTCAGATGGACCGCTATTTTACCAACATTGATGAATTCTGGCTTGTAGCAAGAAGAGAAGACAAATTGGAGGAGCTTTCCAAGCATCTGCTTCACAAAACCCGTATCTTTCCGCTTGATATCACAATGGATTACAATCTTGAGGAGCTTGAGTATGAAGTAATCAGACATTCGGCACAGGTATGTATGCTGATTAATTGTGCGGGTTACGGTTTGATGGGACATTTTGTAAACCAAAACCGTGAGGAAGCACTTGGTATGATACGCCTTAATTGTGAGGCACTTTCCAATGTGACACACAGACTTATCCGATATATGCGAAAAGAAAGCCGTATAATTCAGCTAGCATCCAGTGCAGCTTTTGTGCCACAGACTGATTTTGCAGTCTACGCGGCGACAAAATCCTATGTCCTTAGCTTTTCAAGAGCCTTAAATAGGGAGCTTATTGAAAAGGGGATTACGGTGACAGCGGTATGTCCGGGACCTGTGGATACCCCCTTCTTTGATATCGCTGAAAAGACAGGCTCCACGCTGGCTATTAAGAAATATACCATGGTTTCGCCGGTTGCAGTGGTTCTGCAGGCACTAAAAGATTCCTACAAAAAGAAAAGTGTATCGGTTTGCAGTATTCCCATCAAAATGTTTAGGGTATTTGCAAAGCTTATGCCTCATGATGTTATTTTATCAATTATGCGATTGCTAAAAGCAAAATAAATGTTTGAAATGAAAGGTTTATTATGAAACTAATTAGAATGTTTAGTACGGATGCTTATAAAGGCACCAAATATTATTTGAAAACCCAGAGGAAATATGAAATCTTTAGGACAATTCTATATTTTGCAATTTCTCTGTCCTTATTTATTGCGGGCTGGATTACTACCAAATCACGCTTAAATCTGTTGACTGTTGTGGCAATCTTAGGATGTCTGCCCGCATGTAAAAGTGTTGTGGGCATGATTATGTTTATCCGTTATAAGAGCTGCAGTGAGAAGACCATTACAGAGGTTGAAAAGCATTGTGAAGGTATAAACGGTCTGTATGATTTGGTATTTACCTCCTACGATAAGACCTTTCAGGTGGCTCATATGTCCGTAAAGGGTAATACCATATGTGGATATACCGAGACTGAAAAATTTGACGAAAATGCCTTTTATAAACATATTGATGGTATATTAAAGGCTGATGGCTTTAAAGAGACTACCATCAAAGCCTTTAAGGATTTGAACAAATATACAGAACGTATGGAGCAGTTAAAGCAGCTTAATGCGGAGGAAAGACTTACGGAAGGAATTGTTTCCACCCTAAAGAGCGTAAGTTTATAAGCGGAGGCGATTATGCAACTGGTGACCATTGATAAGAATCAGGCCGGTCAGAGATTTGATAAGTTTCTACATAAATATTTACCGGAAGCAGGAACAAGTTTCCTGTATAAAATGATGCGCAAAAAGAATATTACTTTAAATGGCAAAAAGGCAGAAGGTAAAGAAATTCTTGCAGTGGGCGATGAAGTGAAGTTTTTCTTTGCAGAGGAAACCTTCCTTAAATTTTCAGGAAAAGGCTTGGCAGATAATTGTGCGGAATATATTAGTGCATATGAAAAGCTTACCGGAATTACCGTGATTTATGAAGATGAAAATGTCTTGTTTTTGAATAAACCGGCTGGTATATTGACACAAAAAGCGAAGGAAGATGATATGTCCTTAAATGAGTGGATGATAGGATATTTACTTTCAAATGGTAGTATTACGAAGGAAGCACTTCATTCTTTTCACCCCTCCGTCTGTAACCGATTGGACAGAAATACAAGTGGTTTGGTACTTTGCGGTAAATCCCTTGCAGGAAGTCAGGAGCTAAGCAGGCTGATTAAAGACAGAAGCCTACAGAAGTTCTATCAGACTATATGTGTAGGGAAGTTGGATAAGGGCGCTGACCTTGAGGGATACCTTGTAAAGAACCATAAAACCAATAAAGTCACAGTTATGAATGCAAACGGCAAAAAGTACAACTCAACGGAAGATGTTGAATACATTCACACAAAGTATAAACCCTTGTCATTTACCAAGGACTATACCCTCCTTGAGGTGGAACTGATTACCGGTAAAACCCATCAGATCCGTTCCCACCTTGCAAGTACCGGTCATCCGATTATTGGTGATTTTAAATACGGAGATAGAACTACCAATCAGTCCTTTAAAGAACGATTTGGATTGCAATATCAGTTATTGCATGCATATAGAATAGTATTCCCAAAGATTGATGGAACGTTAGAAGTGTTAAGCGAGAAAACGTTTATTGCACCCTGTACTGAGTTGTTTGAGGAGATTCGCAAAGGAGTTAATTTATGAAAGCAATACTTACAAGTTCTCTTGGAGGCTCTATTAAGAGGGATGGTATGAGAATCCCAACACCGCTACTTGGTGATAATGGATTAATAGAGAAAATAAAAGAATATTGGAATGATGATACAAAAATCTTGTTGATTAGTGCGTCTCCTGATGAATACGAAAGAAATGACGGGATTATAAGTTGTTTAAAACATTCCTTCCCCATGAGCGGTCTTAAAGTTTCCCAAATATTAATGTGTGACCGCAGAAGTGAAGAACTCATAGAACAATTAAATGATATGGATGTAGTTCTTCTTTTGGGCGGACATGTCCCCACACAGAATGCCTTTTTTAAGAAATTAGGTCTTCGTGAAAAATTGCAGAAATACAAAGGACTGGTGATTGCCTGGAGTGCAGGCTCCATGAATTGTGCTGATATAGTATACGCTGCTCCGGAAGCGCCGGGAGAAGCAGTAGACCCGAACTATCAACGTTTTATTCCCGGACTGGGCCTTACCAGAATAAATATTTTCCCGCATTATCAAGACATTAAAGAGGAATTTCTTGACGGAATGCGTGTTATGGAAGAAATTGTATATCCGGACAGTATAGGACATGAATTCCTTGCAATGATTGATGGGTCTTATATTGTGATTGACGATGGAGAGACACTTTATGGTGAAGCGTACAGTATCAAAGACGGACAGATTAAAATACTTTGCAAGAATGGTGAAGCGATAAAGCTTAGTTGAATGGAGTTAAAGAATAATAGCTTCTTTAATTGAAAAGAATTATCATTACTTAGTAAATAGGAGACATCATGGCAACATGGAACTCACGCGGTCTTCGGGGTTCAACCTTGGAGGACATGATAAACAGAACAAATGAAAAGTATGCGGACAACGGACTGGCACTGATTCAGAAGGTGCCTACGCCTATCACACCAATTAAGATGGATAAGGAACATAGGCAGATTACACTAGCTTATTTTGAGCAGAAGAGTACCGTTGATTATATCGGATCGGTACAGGGGATTCCCGTGTGTTTTGATGCCAAGGAATGTGCAGTGGATACCTTTTCTCTGCAAAACATCCATGAGCATCAGGTTGATTTTATGGGTAAATTTGAAGCACAGGGCGGCATTGCTTTTTTCCTCATTTATTATACACATAAGGACATCCTGTATTATTTGCCTTATGAGATGCTTCGGTTTTTCTGGGACAGGGCAAAGAACGGCGGTAGAAAAAGTTTTCGTTATGAGGAGCTCAACCCTGAATATATATTGCCAAAAAAGCATGGTATTCTTGTTCCATATCTTGATATTCTAAAAAAGGACTTGGAAGATAGAGAATAAGGCTTGACAGAATCAATTTACTGTGGTAGCATGGTAGCACGTTACTACACTAAAGTTTGACAAATTAACTGTAAATTTGGTAAAATATGTTGATTTAAGTAAGGTTTAACCTGAATGAAAGGATTATATTATGAACAGACAGTTATTACATACTCCGGAAGGTGTTAGAGATATTTACGGCAAAGAATATGCTAAGAAAATCTGCATTGAAAATAAAATCCATGAAGCGGTAAAGAGTTACGGCTATGAGGACATTCAGACCCCCACCTTTGAATATTTTGATGTATTTTCAAAGGAAATCGGTACTACACCCAGCAAGGAACTGTATAAATTCTTTGACAAAGAGGGCGATACCTTGGTGCTTCGCCCTGATTTTACTCCTTCCATTGCACGTTGTGTGGCAAAGTATTTCTGTGAGGAGAAGGAGCCTATTCGCTTAAGCTATATGGGTAATACCTTTACCAATACATCCAATTTACAGGGCAAGTTAAAAGAGGTTACCCAGATGGGTGTGGAGCTTATCAATGAGCCCAGCGTGGAAGCGGATGCTGAAATGATAAGTCTTGTAATTGAAGCACTTAAGAGTACCGGACTTACCAAATTTCAGGTAAGCATCGGTGAGGTAGAATATTTTAAAGGTCTCTGTGAAGAAGCAGGTCTTGATGAGGAGACAGAGCTTGATTTGCGCGCCTGCATTTCCGGTAAGAATTATTTTGCAACAGAAGAGCTTTTGAATGAAAGACAGGTAGCTGAGCCCTACAGAAGCATTATATTAAAAGTGGCTGATATGTTTGGCAGTATGGTATCTTTGGCAGAAGCTAAGTCTCTTGTGAAAAATGCCCGTTCCCAGGCAGCCATCGAGCGCCTTGAGAAGCTTTATGAAGTCCTTAAGCTTTACGGTGTGGAAGAGTATATATCCTTTGATCTGGGAATGCTCAGCAAATACCGTTATTATACAGGAGTGATTTTCAAGGCTTATACCTATGGAATCGGAAATGCTGTGGTAACAGGTGGTCGTTATAATACCTTGTTAAATTACTTTGGCAAGGATGCTGCAGCAATCGGTTTTGTGCTTGTCATTGATGATATCCTGGAAGCACTGGACAGACAGAAGGTTGAGGTTAAACTTCCTGACGAGAAACAGAAGCTTTTCTATCAGGCAGATAATAAAGTGGATTTTGCCAATAAACTTGCTGAAGCAAAGAAGCTTCGTGAACAGGGAATTCCTGTAGAGCTTTTAAAGGAGAATTAACATGAGTGAAGAAAGATATTTAACCTTTGCCCTTGGAAAGGGAAGGCTTGCAAATAAAACATTGGAATTGTTTGAGGAAATCGGTATCACCTGTGAGGAAATGAAGGATAAAAACTCCCGTAAGCTGATTTTTGTAAATGAAGAGTTGAAGCTTCGCTTTTTCCTGGCAAAGGGTCCGGATGTTCCCACTTATGTGGAGCTCGGTGCCGCAGATATCGGTGTGGTTGGCAAGGATACCATTGTGGAAGAAAATCGTAATGTCCATGAAGTACTTGATTTGGGCTTTGGAAAGTGCCGCATGTGTGTATGCGGACCGGAATCTGCAAGAGAGCTTCTTAAGCATCACGAGCGCATCCGTGTAGCAAGTAAATATCCTAATATGGCAAAAGATTATTTTTATAACAAAAAGCATCAAACTGTAGATATTATCAAGTTAAACGGTTCCGTTGAATTAGGACCGTTGGTGGAGCTTTCTGATGTGATTGTGGATATCGTTGAAACCGGTTCTACCTTACGTGAAAACGGACTTGAGGTACTGGAAGAAATTTGTCCGCTTTCTGCCAGAATGATTGTAAACCCCGTAAGCATGCAGATGCAAACCGAGCGTATTAAAGATCTGGTAATGCGCGTGCGTCAGAAACTGGCTGAGAAGCAGTAATCGGCTGAATGCAGGCATAAGTAACATATATACATATAACAGGAGACGAACCATGAGAATTATAGAATTATCAAACGAAACCAAGCAGAGCATATTAGATGATTTATTAAAGAGAAGCCCTAATAATTATTCTCAATATGAAGAGACAGTAAATGACATTATCGAGGCTGTTAAGACAAAGAAGGATGAGGCAGTATTTGAATACACCCTGAAATTTGATAAATTTGCCCTTTCCGCTGAGAATATCCAGGTTACCCATGAGGAGATTGAAGAGGCTTATACCAAGCTTGATGATGACTTAATAGAAGTTATTAAGGAGTCCGCAGAGAATATCCGCGCCTTCCATGCAAAGCAGCTTAGAAACAGCTGGTTTGATGCAAAAGAAGACGGTACCATCTTAGGTATGAAGATTACTCCTATCGAGAAGGTAGGCGTTTATGTACCCGGCGGTAAGGCAGCATATCCTTCCAGCGTACTCATGAACGTAGTTCCCGCAAAAGTAGCCGGCGTGGATAAAGTTGTTATGACCACACCGCCCGGAGCTGACGGGAAGGTAAATCCCGGCACTTTGGTTGCTGCTGATATTGCAGGCGTTGATACCATTTATAAAGTGGGTGGCGCACAGGCGATTGCAGCCCTTGCATTCGGTACCCAGTCAATTCCTAAGGTAGACAAAATTACAGGACCCGGTAACATTTTCGTTGCTCTTGCTAAAAAAGCTGTTTATGGCTATGTAAGCATTGATTCTATTGCCGGTCCCAGTGAAATTCTGGTTCTTGCAGATGAGACTGCAAATCCCCGATATGTAGCTGCTGATTTATTGTCCCAGGCAGAGCACGATGAGCTTGCAAGCGCTATATTGATTACTACATCCAAGGAGCTTGCTGAAAAGGTTTCTATTGAGGTAGACAAATTTACCGCAGAACTTTCCAGAAAGGAAATCATTCAGAAATCCTTAGATAATTACGGATACATCCTGCTTGCTGAAAATATGGAGGATGCAATTGATGCGGCAAATGAGATTGCATCAGAGCACTTAGAGATTCTCACAAAGAATCCCTTTGACACCATGACAAAGATTCGAAATGCAGGTGCTATTTTCCTTGGAGAATACGCTTCAGAGCCGCTTGGAGACTATTTTGCAGGACCCAATCATATATTACCTACAAACGGTACAGCAAGATTTTTCTCCCCTGTAAATGTGGATGATTTCATCAAGAAATCCAGCATTATTTCTTACTCAAAGGAAGCACTTGAAAAGGTACATGAAAGAATTGAATTGTTTGCAGAAAGCGAAGGCTTGACTGCTCATGCAAATAGTATTAAAGTAAGATTTGAATAAACGTAATCGGAGGTTACCATGGATAGAATTGTAACTGTGAATCGTAAAACAAAAGAGACGGATATTTCCATCACTTTAAATCTGGACGGCACCGGCAAAGCGGATATAGATACAGGCATCGGCTTTTTTGACCATATGCTGGAGGGCTTTGCAAGACACGGCTTTTTTGACTTAACCTGCAAGGTAAAAGGTGATTTACACGTGGATGGACATCACACGGTGGAAGATACCGGTATTGTGCTTGGTCAGGCTATCAGTCAGGCTGTAGGCGATAAGAAGGGTATTTGCAGATACGGTTCCTTTACGCTTCCCATGGATGATGCATTGGCACTTTGTGCGGTGGATTTGTGCGGAAGACCTTTCCTTAATTTTGGTTATGAACCCACTGTGGAAAGAGTAGGAGAACTGGAAACAGAGCTGATCAAGGAATTTTTCTATGCAATTTCCTACAGTGCCGCTATGAATCTGCACATTAAGATACTGGATGGTTATAACAATCATCACATCATAGAGGCAATGTTTAAGGCCTTTGCAAAGGCTCTTGACCTAGCAACCTGTTATGATAAAAGAATTACAGATGTATTAAGTACAAAAGGAGCTTTATAATATGTTTACCAAGAAATTTGTTCCCTGCATTTATTTATATGAGGAGCACGCTGTAAAAGGCTTAAATGATATGACTGTTGTGGAGACAGACCCGATACGTTTGGCACGTCTTTACAGTGAAAATAACGCTGACGAGCTGATTGTATTCGATATGTCCTATGATGATGCTTCCCATGATAAAGCTTTAGATATCATGAAAGAAATCTGCAGTGTTGTGGAGATGGATGTTATCGGCGCAGGAAATGTAAAGCGTATGGAGGACATTAAGAAAATACTTTATACCGGTTGTAAGAAGGCAGTCCTTGACTATGAGAAGGAGAGTAATATTGCCATTACCGAAGAAGTGTCCTTAAAGTTCGGCAAGGATAAGATTTTAATTTCCTACAATGACCCTGAAGTTTTAAAAGCCAATAAAGAGCTGATTGATAAATATGTTTCTGCTATGATTTTAATGAATCCTCATCAGATTCGTGAGACCATGGAGGTTGTTTCGTTACCATTCTTCGTGCAGATTAATCAGATTGCGTTAAATAAGCTGCTTGAGATTTTTGCATATGAAAATGTCTGCGGTGTAACAGGAAATACCATCAATGAAAATATCAAGGAAATTTTGAACCTTAAGGAGCTTTGCAAGGAGAACAACATCCCCGTAGAAACTCTTAAGGCTGCCTATAAATGGTCTGATTTTAAAGTGAATAACGATGGCATGGTACCTGTCGTAGTACAGGATTACCGCACCTTAGAGGTTCTTATGGTGGCTTACATGAATGAGGAAGCATATGAAAACACCTTAAAGACCGGCAAAATGACCTATTACAGCAGAAGCCGCAATGAACTTTGGTTAAAGGGTGATACCAGCGGACATTTCCAGTATGTAAAGAGCTTGTCTGCTGATTGTGATATGGATACCATTTTGGCAAAGGTTTCTCAGGTGGGTGCTGCCTGCCATACCGGTGCAAAGAGCTGTTTCTTCAACGAAATTACAAAGAAGGATTATGAGGAAGTAGACAATCCCCTTATGGTATTTGAAGAAGTGTTTAATGTGATTAAGGATCGTAAAATCCACCCTAAGGAAGGTTCTTATACCAATTATCTGTTTGACAAGGGAATTGATAAGATTTTGAAGAAGCTGGGAGAGGAAGCTACAGAAATCGTTATTGCTGCCAAGAACCCCAACACCAACGAGGTGAAATATGAGATCAGTGATTTCCTGTATCATATGATGGTGCTGATGGCTGAGAAGGATGTTACCTGGGAGGAAATTACTACGGAGCTTGCGAACCGCTAAGAATTACATATTATATTATAAACAAGCCCGAGGAAAATGAGTTTACTCACTTATCTCGGGCAATTCTTTTATTTCTACATTTTCTGACAGAACAGTAAAGATTTCTTCTGTCTCCATTCCGGCAAAAGTATTCCCTGATTTATCCAAGGCAATGATTAATAAAAACAATAGTGCAGCTACAAACAGTCGAAGGGTAAAAGTACTGCCTGAAGCCGATTCATATATATCACGTGCACGATAGTCGCCTTGATAACCTATGTCCCGACCATATAAAATCCGTTCCCTGTTGTTCATATCAAACTTATCTTTGTGATACTGCGCACGAATCTGTTGCACTAATTCTAATTTCTGTTCTGTGGATATTTCCATAAAAACTCCGCCAGGGTTTTATATATAATATTTCCTTATTCTTACAAATAGAACTATTTTCCCTGTTTATCCTGCTGTTGTTTTAAGGCAGCAAAACGCAACAATTGCTTCCTGGAAGAAATACCCAACTTGCTGTAAATATTCTTAGTGTGATACTTCATGGTATTAATTTTAATTCCGATAATCTCAGCAATTTCAGTCTGATTTTTTCCCTCCTGATATAATTGATAAATTCGTTCCTCTGTAGGAGTAAGAGTATCCAGATTACTTACAAAGTGCTCATAATCTTCAGGAATGATTTCTTTTTTATATTCATCCGTAATATGGATAAGCTCACTTTGAGTAAGAGAGTATTTAGCGAGTGCTTTTTCATATGCATCTTTGGCACGTCTTGCTTCCTCCTCAGCAGCCTCCTTTGCAAGCTCTAAGGCTTTTAGTTGTTCCTCTTTGGATTTCATCTGTTCCATTTTGTGTAAAATGGGAGACAGGTATTTTCTAAACATAAATAAACAACAGACAAAGGAAAATAATGCGACAAAAAGGAAGATACCGGCTGTAGTTAATTTGCCCTTATTAATAAATTTTTGATATTGTGGCTCTGTGAGCATCAATGCAACCGAAAAAGTATCATTGCCTAATTGTACCTCTTTGGTTTTTCCTACACATTTTTCGGAATCAAAGTCAAACACAGTGTATGACTTCTTATCTATTACATTTAAAGAAGCTGAATTTAAACTATTATATCTGTTTGAGTTAAACTGGCCGGAATATATTCCCTGTTCTTCGTCCAGCAAAGCACAGATAATAGGACCTAATTTATCATTATTTGATTTTTGTGCAAGCTGAAAATATAAATCATTTACTTCAAAACCACAGACTCCTATGATATTTTTCTTGTAGTCATAAATAGGTACATAAACATAACGTGCACGCTCCCAGGTGTCGGGAATTTCAACCGCATTGCTTAAAATATAATGTGTATCAGATGTAAATAATGAGTCACATTTTTCGAAGAAATCTGTTTTCATCTCATTTTGCCATCCGCTATGGAAATTGATGTCATTGTTTTTGCCTGTGATAAATGAGCCCCTATATAAAGAGAATTCATTATTTACAGTACTTTCTGAATATAAATTGATATATTTCAAATAAATACCATTATAAAAGGCAGTATCTAAATTACTGTTTACTGTAGTATTAAGTATATAAAAGGCACCGCTTGATGGAGCCAGCTGCATATTGAGATAAACAGTATCATAAAGCTTGTTTTGGAGGTCTGTGATAGCCTCATTATCATTTTCTAAGTCTTCAAATGACAAATTATTTTCAGAAAGGAAATCCTGTATTCCATCTTCCAACTGTTTTGAGTAGGAGATTGCATATGCCGCTATTTTATTATAGTCATGTTCAAGATTATCAGAATAGGTCTGAAGCTGAGTCTCTAACATATCCATAACCTGTATATTACCGATATTCAAAACTCCAAATATATTTAACAATAAAAGAATGAGTGATAGGATTATGGCAATTCCGGATATTATAAATAAAACAAAACGATGTCCTACATTAGAGCCTTCTAACCGAATCTCATTAATTAATTTTTTGAATTTAACTGTGTTCATAACGGCTCCTTATTCGGTTACAAGGCTTAACAGCTCATTATAGGATGATTCGGCAAGCTCGTTTAAAACAACAGAAGGAGTTTCACCGGCATCAATACGTCTCAAGTACTGGTTATGTGCAGATTTTAAAACAGCTTTTACATTGTTTTCAAATGATAACTGAGTATTAGAGGCACCGTCATATAGGGGAAGGGCATAAAAAGTGTAATCCTGAATCATTGTATTAGCTGCCTGATAGAGACTGTGATAATCCTTATTTTCCACAATGTTGATATCGTTAAACAAGCTGTCAAAGGCTTCATCTGTAACAGGTAAATAACCTGCATTTGTCACAAAATCCAGATTGTGTTGCTCCTGTGTAATCCATTTTGCAAAGAGGTACGCAGCATTGTTTTTGCGTTCATCTTCACTTTTGACTGCAAACAGGCCACCGCCACGATAAACTGCGCCGGCAGTATTTTCTACAAAAGTGGGATAGGGCATTGTTAGCGTAGTTATTTCTTCTGTTGAATTATCTGCATATATAACCTGATTGGGCTGATATAATACATCGGCAGTAGACCCAATATTAGAAATAATTTCAACCGTCTTCCAACGTGATGCAGCATAGCCGTCATCCAGGAAAATGCCGCCATAAATAGCTGTTTTTGCAAGTGGCATCCAAATCTTTTTGAAGCCTTCATTATTAAGCTGAAGCTTACCGTCTTCTATAAATTCACTTCCATAAGCTTTCATTCCGATATAGGCATAATTATAATAATCATTAATCTGCATAAAGCATTGGCCGTCGGACCAATCATAGTATCTGTTAACTGTTTCAAAAAGACTATTAAAGGTTTTCAGGCTATCAATCGAGACACCTGTTTCTTCACTGAATCTGTCAAATAAGGTCTTATTTAGGAAAAAAGCTTCTGATGATTTTGCAATGGGAAGCATAAGGAGCTTTTCATCATAATAACCTTCAGAAAGGAATTCTTCATTAAATTTTGCAAGCTCTTCCTCCGTAAAATACTGATTCCAACAAAGGAGATTGTCATATCCTACAATTTCAGCCACACGGGGATAGGCAGTAAATAAATCCGGCATATCCTCAGCTCCAGGCTCTCCGTTTGCAGATGCATATAATGCTTTGTCAATGGCAGATGAGCTTGTTACGGAGACAACATTAATGGTAATGCCATTTTCTTTACCAACCGTATTATTGAATTCATCAATAACATTATTTAACGGAGAAACAGTCTGACTGCCATAAACATGCCACATGTTTAGAGTGACAGGGTTCTCAGCATTGGGCATGCTCTTTTGTGCGCAACCGGAACAAAAAAGCAGAAGAATAGTAGTTAATAAGATGTTTAAAATAGTACGTTTCATATTTTTATCCCTCTATTTTATTGATTTTCGACATTTTCCCACCCTTTTTAACCGTTTTGGGTGGGGTAAAATATATGAAAATCATTATAATACATTTTGGTAAGATAGTTAAGAAGGGTATATTTCTTGCTTTTGCAACAATTTATGGGGGTACCCTTATTTATAATCTCCGTTGCCGCGCCAACGAATACGGAGACCGCCCCCTAATTAATTATTATAACATAAAACTTTGTTTTCGTCTAACATTAGTGTGATTGTGATTGGCTGCGGTGCAGCAATAACGATAGTAATTAAAAGGAGGGAAAAATAATCTATGAGTTACATAGGAAAATGGGGCTTTCATTCAATCGGTACATTAGGTGAAGAAGCAATGGAGTTTTTAACTGCAGAAGAGTATTTAAATTCTCCTATGGAGTACATCGATGAGACTGATGAAGAGGAAGTTGCTCACGAAATGCAGGAGAGACAAAAGCAGATTGGTTCCCAAATTGTCGTTTGTGAGGATGGATATATGTATATGCTTTCTCCTTTACCGGAAAATGTTTCCAAGGAAGAAATTGATAAAGCTGTAAGCGCAGGTATCATTAAGCTTTATGATGGAATGATTACCGATGAACCTATGAAATGGGAAGAACGTGACGGTGAATTCTTTTGTGAATTCAGCTTTGGAGAAGAAGGAATGTCCCGTTGCAGTGATGACGACGGAAATATTATGATAATGACTACAAAATATGTTAAAGAAAACTAACTAAGGAGGAATATTAAATGGGTTTATTTGATTCACTCAAGAAATCTGCAGAATTTGCACTTAAGAAGGAGGCAGGAAATGCTATGCAGAATGCGGCATCGGCAATCGGAAAGGGCAGAAATCATTCCGAGACTTTTACGTTTAATGCATTGCCCACAAGCTTACAGGAATTACAGCAAATGCCTGAAGCTTCCATGGATTCGGCATTCAAGACAACCGCATTAACAATTGCTGTTTTGTGTAATTATGAAAAGAATCCTGATGCTACTCATGAAATGCTTGACTATTTGAAGGGACCCGCTGATGTAAGCGGTATGGAAAAGCAGTTCATCAGAGAAAGATTAAACGGTAAATTCTACAAATCTTATTCCTTCTTTGAAGGTGCAACTCCTGAGAATGGTTATAAGCCTTCTATGCCCTATACCATAAAAGTCAGTGAGAATCCTTATTCCTTTGATGAAGATAATTGGGCAACCTTGTATGTTACAAGCGGCGGTGCAGACAATCCAAGACCAATTAAACTGCGCAAAAAGCCTTCAACCGGTCAGTGGTTCTTAAATGATATCCAGTGTCTTGCAAATATCAGAGTTCCTGTTGAAGAAGATCCTTGGGCATAAACTTAAATTAGCGAGATAGGGGAGTATTAAAATGGGTACAACGAAAACTGAAATTTTTCAAAATGAATTTATGCGAGTAGTTGTACCCGATAAATGGCTTGCATTTTTAGGGATTGATTCAGAGGGCAATACCAGCCCGAAGAAATTGCATATTTTTAAAGATGCATGCTCAGAAATGGATTTATTTACACATGCAGGGATAACTGTCTGTTACTATGAAGATGCCAACTTGGGTTTCTTAATCAGGGAATTTTATGATGATATTATTGATATTACGCCTTTTGAATTAGGAAATTATAAATGGAAAGGCTTTCTTTGTAGAAGCTTTGGTTATCCGTATGTTATGTTAGAAACCTGTGATTGTTATGATAAATTCATAATCATGATTTTAACAGAAAATGGAGAACATCAGATTAAATATCAGGATGAAGATGTACAGGAAATATTAAAAAGTATAGCGGCAACAAAGTAGACAGGTGTATACATAGTATATGCCTGTTCTTTTTGACTTCAATTATGAAATATGTTAAAATAAGCAGAATGATTTTGTAAAGGAGCTTTACATGAACGAGATTAAGTTAGCTTTATCAGACGATATTTTAATGAAGATAGAAAAGCCGGCCCGTTACATTGGCAATGAATACAACTCGGTAGTTAAGGACAAGTCAAAGATAAATGTACGCTTTGCTATGTGCTTCCCTGATGTGTATGAAATCGGTATGTCTCATCTTGGCATTCAAATATTATACGATATGTTTAATTCCATGGAGGATGTATGGTGTGAAAGAGTATACTCCCCCTGCCTAGATCTGGATAAAATTATGCGCGAGGAAAAGATTCCTCTGTTTGCCTTGGAGTCCCAGGATCCCGTTAAAGATTTTGATTTTATGGGTATTACAATCCAATATGAGATGTGCTACACCAACATCCTGCAAATGCTGGATTTGGCACAGTTTCCACTGCTCGCAAGCGAAAGAGGTGAAGAGCATCCTATTGTTATTGGTGGAGGTCCCTGTACCTATAATCCGGAACCTTTGGCAGACTTTTTTGATATCTTTTATATCGGTGAGGGTGAAACCAGATATGAAGACCTGATTTCTGTTTACAAAGAATGTAAATCTCAAAAGCTTGGCAGAGAAGAGTTTTTGCGCAGGGCAGCCAGAATCCCCGGCATGTATGTACCGAGATTTTATGATGTATTTTACAATGAAGATAACACAATCAAGGCTTTCCTTCCAAATGAAAAAGGTATTCCGATGAGTATAACCAAGGAAGTGGAGATGGATGTTACAAACACCTATTATCCCATGAAGCCCGTTGTACCCTATATTAAGGTGACACAGGACAGAGTGGTATTGGAAATCCAACGAGGTTGTATCAGAGGCTGCCGTTTCTGTCAGGCAGGACAGTTGTATCGTCCTGTTAGAGAGCGTGATGTGGAAACCCTGAAAAGATATGCATTGGAAATGCTAAAGAATACAGGGCACGAGGAGATTTCCTTAAGTTCCCTAAGCTCCAGTGATTACAGTAAGCTTCCTGAGCTGATAGATTTCCTAATTGACGAATGTGGCAAGAAACATATTAATATTTCCCTGCCTTCCCTTAGAATTGATGCCTTTTCATTGGATGTGATGAGTAAGGTACAGGATGTGAAGAAATCAAGCCTTACCTTTGCACCTGAGGCAGGAAGCCAGAGGCTTAGAAATGTTATTAATAAAGGATTGACTGAAGAAGTCATTTTAAAAGGCTCCGCCCTTGCCTTTGAAGGAGGCTGGACAAGAGTTAAGCTTTACTTCATGCTTGGTCTTCCTACGGAAACTGAAGAAGATATCCGCGGTATTGCAGAGCTTTCCAATAAGATTGCAGCAACCTTCTTTGATGTGGTTCCCAAGGAAAAGCGAGTAAACGGCAAGGTGCAGATTGTGACAAGTACTTCCTTTTTTGTTCCTAAGCCTTTTACACCATTCCAGTGGGCTCCTCAATGTACGAAAGAGCAGTTTTTAGAAAAAGCATATCAAACTAAAAAAGCGATTACAGAACAGCTTAACCAAAAGAGCATCAAATATAATTGGCACGAGGCTGATGTAAGTGTTCTTGAGGGCGTACTTGCAAGGGGCGACAGAAGATTATCAAAGGTTCTTTTAAAGGTATATGAAAAGGGCTGTTTCTACGATGCCTGGAGTGAATATTTCCACAACGATAAATGGATGGAAGCTTTTGAAGAATGCGGTATTGACCCTGATTTTTATACCGTGAGAGAACGTTCCCTGGATGAAATCTTCCCATGGGATTTTATTAATGCCGGTGTTACCAAGGAATTTTTACAGAGAGAATGGTTAAAAGCGCAACGCGAGGAAATCTCTGAAAATTGTAAAAAGAAATGTCAGGGCTGCGGAGCCGCACGATTTGGCGGTGGAATATGCTTTGAAGAAAGGGATGCATCTTATGAAGCTGAGAATTAAATTTAATAAATACGGACCGGTGCGCTTTATCGGACATTTGGATGTGATGCGCTTTTTTCAAAAGGCAATCAGACGAGCAGATATTGATGTGGCATATTCTCAGGGATTTAGTCCTCATCAGATCATGTCCTTTGCACAGCCTTTAAGTGTAGGACTTACCAGCAACGGAGAATATATGGATGTGGAGGTGCATTCTATTGTTTCCTGCGAAGATGTTAAGAATAGATTAAATGCGGTGAGCGTTCCCGGTATCGAGGTACTTTCCGTAAAGGTATTACCTGAAAATGCTGAAAACGCCATGGCAAGTGTAGCCGCAGCCTCTTATACGGTACGATTTAGAGAAGGAAGAGAGCCAAAGCTGAATATTACCGAGGCACTTCCGGCATTTCTTGCAAAGGATAACATCCTATATAACAAAGAAACAAAAAAGGGTATCAGGGAGCTTGATTTAAAACAGGGAATTTATGAGCTTTCCTATAGGAATAACTGTTTTCATATGCTTGTAGATGCTTCCAGCGCAGGTAATATTAAACCGGGACAGATAATTGAAGCGCTATTGAAGGAGCATGGTGAAGAATTACAAGAAAACGCTCTTTTGATTACCAGAGAGGACACTTTCCTAAACCTTGGTACAGAGGATGACCGGAAACTAGTGCCACTTGATGAAATCGGCATGTTTGTGTAGGAGATAATAAAATGAGCCGTACAATTATGGTGCATAAAGCAGATATGCAAAACGATAAGGAAATGCGTAATACTGCTGACGGAAAATTGATTTTTACGGAGTATCAAGGTAAAAAATGTGCGTTACTGATATCTGACAACCGTCTGATTGCCGCCTCTTTTTATGGTAAAAGGGGAAGCAAAATCGGTGGCATCTATATTGGTAAAGTAAAAAACGTTGTAAAGAATCTGGATGCCTATTTTGTGGAAATTGCAGGCGGAGAAATCTGTTTTTTATCCGGAAAAGAAGCGAAAGCGACTTATATACTCAACAGAACTTTTGACGGACGCATTTTAGAGTCGGATGAAGTTTTGGTACAGGTAACCAAGGATGCTCATAAAACAAAGCAGGCATCCGTAAGCTGCAACTTAAAGTGCGATGATTTGGATGCTTTGATACAAATTGCTGCACATCGAACCTGTTTTACCTGTTTGCAGTCACCAAAGCCTGAATGGCAACGTATTTTGGATACATTGGTATCAGAAGATGAATATGCGGAAATTATAACAGATGATAAAGCACTTTATGAGGAAATGCTTATTCATGAAGACTGTATTTCTCAAAATATCAGGTTTTATGAAGACAGGCAGTTTGCTTTGGCCAAGCTTTATTCTGTAGAAAGTAAAATAGGCACCGCTTTAAGCCCTCGTATTTGGCTCAAATCAGGGGCTTATCTTGTTATAGAACAAACAGAGGCATTGACGGTTATCGACGTAAATTCGGGCAAATACGACGCCAAAAAGGCATCTGATGAGATGTTTTATCAAATAAACCGTGAAGCTGCGTCAGAAATTGCACTGCAGCTTCGCTTAAGAAACCTTTCCGGCATTATTATTGTAGATTTTATCAATATGAAATCCAAGAAATTACAAATGGAATTGCTTGAGAAATTAAGAGAACTGGTTAAATGCGACAAACAGCTTACAAGGGTAATTGATATGACTCCTCTTGGACTTGTGGAAATCACAAGGAAGAAGGGCAATAGAACCTTGGCAGAGCAATTTAAAAACGCTTAATTATCTGCATATATAGTTAAATTTTACGATAGTTGTTGAAGGGGGTATAAGCATTGGAATTTTTGAAATTTGAAAAGGTAAAAGACGGTAAATATCTGAAAAACTATGAAATCACCTACCGCAACAAGGCGGGCAGAGAAAAGAAATATGAAATAGTCAGCAGAAGAGACCTAAAAAGCATTTCAGATGTAGGTGGCGCGCCTAGCGGTGTCTCCATCATTGCTACTAAGGGTGATAAAATGCTGTTATTACATGAATTCCGCATGGGTGTAAACCGAATGATATATAATTTATGTGCAGGAATGATAGAGGATGGCGAAAGAATTGAGGAATGTATCGTTAGAGAACTTTATGAAGAAACAGGGCTTCATGTAAAGGAAATAAAAACTATTTTACCCCCTTCCTATTCTGCGGTAGCCATTTCCGATACCATGACCTATATCGCCTTTGTGGAAGCAGAAGGAGAGCTATCGGATCATACATCTGATAACGAACAGATTGAAGCTTCTTTTTATGGGAAAGAAGAGATTGCAAAAATGCTGGAAACAGAACCCTTTAGTTCCAGAGCACAGCTTGCAGCATATTATTTTACAAGAGAGGTATAACCTTATGATTACAAAAATAAAAAAAGAAAAGTTTGAAATTATTATTTGGCATTTATTACCTGTCATAGGAATTATTGTTTGGGGAGCTTTATCTTTTACAAATTATTTATGGTATGATGAGGCATATTCTGCTGCTTTGGTAAGAAAAAGTATACCTGAATTAATTGAGATAACATCCATAGATGTACATTCACCATTTTATTATCTACTGGCAAAAGGATTTTATCATCTGTGTGGTGGAGGTGTTAATTATTGGTCATTGAAGGTTTTTTCTTTGATATTTTCTTTTGGTTATTTATTATTGGGAAAATATTGGATCAAAAGATTATATGACATTAAAACATCCATATATTTTATGTTGTTTTCCATCCTTATGCCGATATTAACTGTTCAAGCTACCAATGTCCGTATGTATTCTTGCGGTTTATTCTTTTTAACTGCCACAGCACTTATGATGATAGAGTTATATCAGGGAGAAGAAAGTGTTAATAAATGGATTGCATTTGCGTTGCTTAGTACTGCAAGTGTGTATTGCCATACCTTTCAAATGATAGAAACATTAATATTATATATTTTCTTTTTCTTTGCAATAATTCTAAAAAAGCAATACAAGAAATTAATTGGATTCTTTTCCGTCGGAATTTGTGTTGCTATTATTTACTTACCATGGCTTAAAATTACTTACGAACAAATGCAGACACGTATTAGCCAAACAATACAGGATGTAGAAAATATTAATGGTTCTGAAAAACAATTTAATGCTTTAATAACATATGGAAAAGAATGGTTCAGTTCCGGTGAAACACCTATTGCCTTGGTTATGTATTTTGGCATGGCATTAACAATCGTTTTAGGATATTTTGCAGTAGATTATATGCGTAGCAAACATAATTATTATGCCGGTGTAGGTCTACTCGTAATTGTATTTACTACATTAATCGGAACTTATTTGAATAATTATGTTGCATCATGCTTCATGGGACGTTTTGTTTTTTCAGCATTTGGTGCACTTGCTTTATTATATGCGCTGGGTATTCAACAGATTAATTGTAAATGGTTAAAAATCGGAGTACTTATTGCATCCCTTTATTGTTTTATAACACAATACCGATCCGAACTAAAATTAGAATATAATACACAGATAGACAACTATTTTGAGTTTGTTGAGCAAAATGTAGAAACAGAAGATGCGATAATGATGCATCCTTATCATGTATTAATGCTAAGTGTTTATTATCCGGATTTAGAGTACATTGCGTACGGTAATTTAGATGAATGGATGCCTTTTAATGTAAATGAAGTTTTTACTCAATGGGAGCAACTAGAGGATATTAATGGAACACTATGGTATATAGGAAGCGATCCCGGTTCATTGTCTCAAAAATATAGATATGAAGAAATGCTTCAATTCCATCATATGTATTATGATTTTTCTTTATATAAAATGATACCAAATGAATAATTTTTTGCAAACACCCAATAAAACATTATGCTTTTACACTTTATAGTTGAAAGCTCTTAAAAAGAGCTGTCGAATCAGTACACAGTATATGTACAGATTTGGCAGCATCTTTTATATCGGAGGTGTATAATGGACAGTTCCATACTTATTGATTATTTGGAAAGAATCTTCAAATTTGCATTGGGCAAAAGCTTTTCAGAGGATGAGGCAGAAGAGTTATCGCAGGAAATTCTTTTAAATGCACTAGCATCTCTGCCAAACTTACGGGACGAACAAAGATTTGAACCCTGGCTTTGGTCACTTGCCTTAAATACTGCAAAAAGCTTCCGGCGTAAGCAAGGCAGACAACGCGCGATGTTTGTTTATGATGCTCCCGAAAGCATATTGAATGATTTTTTTATTGAAGACGAAGATAATGATGAGCTCATCTCAAATCTTCGTAAAAAAGTGTCCATTCTTTCCAAAATTTATCGAGATATCATTATACTCCATTATTACGACGGGCTTTCCACAAAAGAAATCGCAACACGGCTTGACATTCCAATTGGTACCGTGACTTGGAGATTGTCAGCTGCAAGAGAAAAGTTGAAAAAGGAGTGTAAAAATATGGAAGAAACTGCATTAAAACCTGTTTTTCTTGGAATTGGTATCTATGGAAGCGGCAATTATGACGGAAAAGAGCGTCTATTTCCCTGTGAATATATCAGGGATGCGCTTTCGCAAAATATTCTGTATCATTGTTATGAAAGTCCTAAGGGTGTAGAGGAACTAGCGAAGCTTTGCGGAGTTTCTGCATACTATATTGAGGATTGCCTGCAAAATTTAGAGAAACGATGTGCTGTTATCCAGACTACGAAAGGATTTTACCAGACAGATTTTATCATTTGGACCGATAAATACGGTAAATTCTGCGAAGAACATGCAGAGAATGCCATTATGCCGGTTATAGATAAATTAATTAAAGCTTTGGAAGCATTATCTACTGAGGTTTCTAGGATGGATATTTATCGTGCCGGTAAGGCAGAAGAGGAGCTTAAGTTTTTATATGGTGCCTTGGCATTTTCCTATCTGAGTAAACATTACAGTGATTAT